>DBFAZJ010000143.1:0-26383 GCA_048244295.1 Collinsella sp. | reverse complement strand
CTGGTCGAAATGACGCGTTCCCCTTTAGCGAATAGGGTAGTATGCCCTATTCGCGTATCGTGTTATTAACATTTCAAAGTTAACGCATTCAGCGTTTTAAAATGACTTCATTGGCAGGGCAAGCATCGCAGCTAAGTCGTTTGCTATAAGCAGAGCGATCGCAATCATCGGGGATCGGAGATATCCATGCAGGTAACCGAAACTATCAAGTATGTAGGCGTTAACGATCATGATATCGATTTGTTTGAAGGGCAGTACGATGTTCGCGAAAACGGTATGGCGTACAACAGCTACGTTGTTATCGGCGAAAAGGTGGCGGTAACTGACACGGTTGATGCTCGTTTCGTTGACGAATGGCTGAGTAACGTTGAAACCGCTCTAGATGGGCGCATGCCCGATTACCTTGTGGTGCATCATATGGAGCCCGATCATTCCGCTGGCATCGTTGCGTTCGTGGATCGCTATCCTGACGCGCGGGTTGTTGCTTCGAAGATGGCCTTCAAGATGATGGCTGCCTATTTCGGCACCGATTTCTCCGATCGGCAGATTGTGTGCAAGGAAGGCTTTGAACTTGATCTTGGCGGTCGCACGCTTCGTTTTATCGGCGCTGCCAACGTGCATTGGCCCGAAGTCATGTTTTCCTACGATTCGCAAGACAAAGTGCTGTTTTCCGCGGATGCCTTTGGCAAGTTCGGCGCAAACGATATCGAAGATCCCGAAGGCTGGGCTTGCGAAGCGCGCCGCTATTATTTTGGAATCGTAGGCAAGTTCGGCAAGAACGTACAGGCTGTTCTGCGGAAGGTTGCTGCGTTTGATGTCGAATGCATCTGTCCGCTTCATGGCCCTGTGCTCTCTGAAAATCTGGCGTATTACGTGGAAACGTACACCACATGGGCGCATTACGAGCCCGAAAACAGCGGCGTAGCCATTGCCTATGCCAGCGTATACGGCCACACCAAGCAGGCTGCAGAAGAGCTGGCACGTGCCCTTGAGGAAAGAGGACAAACCGTTTCGCTCTTTGATCTGGCGCGTGATGATATGGCCGAAGCAGTGGAGGATGCATTTCGCTACGATCGTCTGGTGCTTGCAAGCATCACGTATGCGGGGGATATCTTCCCGTTTACGACCACGTTCATCCATACGCTTGCCGAGCACGCGTATCAAAACCGCAAGGTGGCCTTCGTCGAATCTGGCACCTGGGCTCCAGTAGCCGCCAAGGCCATGCGTGCGCAGATGGAGCAGCTTACCGGTATCGAGTTTGCGGAAACGGTTGTTACCGTGCGTGGTTCAGTAGATGATGCTGCGCGTGCCCAGATTGCCGCTCTGGCTAATGAGCTCGCTAGTTAGCCTAATTCACCGCAATGGCGCCCTTCATGCCTTGGTTGGAATCAAAATACGAGGGCAAAGATGCGCGATTCGAGAAAATGCGTCCATCAAAAGAAAGGCGCAAGAACGTTCTGGACTGCAACGTGGTCGGCTCCGAAAGGGATGATCCTGCGCTGGCGCTTACGACATTTCCCAAGGCAAATTGCCAAGCTCCGTGCCGACAACGTCCAGGAGAGTGCCAAACGCGAGATCAAGCGCCGCTACAGGGTTGTGCAATCTTTCCGCTCGAGGGAATTGATGCTGCGCCTGTCGCGAGCGAGTCTCATGGAGGTCGAGGGGCAGTGGCGTTAGCAGCACGTATTCTCCGAGGCTTCGGCCGCTGTGGACTTCGCCGAGGCACCAGACAGGCGGGTCCCGGTACATGAGAGGCGTCGTTACCGTGTCCACGCGCGTCCTGGCGCCTGCCTTCGGCTTGCGATCCTCAGCGCTGCTAGCGCCGCCATAGCGCGTAAAAGCTTCCCAGCTCGCCGTGAAGCAGCTCAATGCGTACGTCGAAGGCGTCTTCGACCGCCGCTAGCACTTCGGCCTCTTGCGGCGCTCCTTGGGCTAGTAGCTTGCCATCACGCATGACGCATACCTCGTCGGAGTACCTGAGCGCCAAATCGATGTCATGGATCACCGCGACGACGGTTTTGCCATGTTCCTCTTTGAGCGAGCGCATCAGCTCCATTACCTCGTAGCACGCGGACACGTCGAGAAACGAGGTCGGCTCGTCGAAGAGCACAACGGGCGTGTCTTGCGCCAGGACCATGGCGATGAAGGCGCGTTGCCGCTGGCCGCCGGAAAGCTCGGCTACCGGGCGCTCGGCAAGGTCTGCCAGCCTACACGCCTCAAGCGCCCGCTCCACTGCTTCGTAATCGGCAGCATCTATCGTCGCGAGTATCCCGTGATGTGGGTACCTACCACAGGCCACCAATCGCCGCACGCTCATGGGCGGTGCGGCGTGCTCCTGCGTCAACAAACTTAACAGACGCGCGCGCTCTTTGGAGGAAAGCGCGCTGACATCGCGCCCCATCACGCTGATGCTGCCTTTCCAGGGCTTGCAGATGCTGCTTGCAAGCTTAAGCAGCGATGATTTGCCGCAGCCGTTGGGGCCGATGATGCTCGTTACCTTGTCTTCAGCGAGCTCGAGGGTCAGCTTGCTGAACAAGGCACGCTCGCCGTAGCCAAAGGACACGTCGCTCAGCTGTACGCTAGCCATTGAGGCCTCCCTTCCCGCGGCGCAAGATCAGGTAGACGAAGAATGGCCCGCCTAGTAGCGACAAGACAATGCCGACGGGAATCTCATATGGGGAGAACATCGTTCGGGCGAGCAGATCGCACAGGCACACCAGCAGCCCGCCCAACAGCGGCGCCATCGCAAGGACGCGGCGGTTGTCGTGGCCCACCAGCGTGCGGACCGCGTGCGGGACGATGAGCCCCACGAATCCGATGAGACCTGCAAAGCTCACTGCGCAACCCGCGAGCGCGGCGGCAGACACCAGCGCGACAAGGCGCGTGCGTCGGACGTTGAGGCCCAGGGAGTGTGCCTGATGCTCGCCCAGCGAGAGCAGGTTGAGCTGCATGCCCTGCAACAGGCCGAGCACCAGCACCGCGCAGATCGCGCAGCTGGGGACGATGAGCTCGTCCAGTTTGACGCCGGACAGGCCGCCGATCAAGAATCCGGAGGCACCCACGTAGGCGTCCGGATTCACGATGAGGATCGTGTTCATGCCCGCAGTGAAGATTGACGTGAACGCCATGCCGGCGAGCACGACGGTGAGGCGTGACGAGCCCCCAAGGCCCGCCACAGCAAAGATGAGTCCCGCCACGCATAGCGCGCCGAGGAAGGCCGCTACGGGAGCGAGCCCAAAGGCGCTGGGGAACGTGCACGCCGCCAGCAGCACGAAGAAACCCGAGCCAGCGTTCACACCGATTATGTTCGGGCTGGCGAGGGGGTTGTCGAGCGCAGCTTGGATGAGCGCACCTGCCTGCGCGAGCGCGGCGCCGGCAAGAAGCGCGGCGAGCACGCGCGGCAGGCGGATGTTCCAGATGACGTTTGCCGCTGTCTGATCAGCATCCGCGCCAAAGGCGAGCGCGAGCACGTCATTTATGCCAACGGAGGTCGAGCCGATAACGATGCCGATCACCGCGGTGCATCCCAGCAGCACCGCTGCGGCAACCATTGCCACCACGAATCGTCTGTTTGCTTGCAAGGCATGCCTGCGCTCCCCGTGTAAGCTTGTTGTCTGTATTTCCTTCAAGATCAGGTGCTACTTCTGCTCGTGTTGGTCCTCGTAGAGGGCCTTGTACAGCTCCTCGTACGCGTCATCCCAGTTATTGTTGGGTTTGTAGAGGAACAGCTTGGGGTCGAGCGTGATGACGCGACCCTTCTTGACGGCGGTGAGCTCCTTCCAAGCCGGGTTAGCCGTGGTCTGGTCCTTAAGTGCCTTTTGCGCTGCCTCGTCGGAGTCGCCCATCGGCAACAGGAAGATGAAATCGGGGTCGGCCTTGACCAGGGACTCCAGGCTGTAGTCGGACAGCAGGCTCTTGTCGGCGTCGGTGATGTTGCTTGCGCCCAGCTCGGCGAGCATGGTGCCGGTCTGGGTCGAGGACGCCTGGACGCGCGTGCCGCCGGAGTACGTGGTCAGCACCGCGACGCTGCCAGCGCTCTTGCCCTCGGCCTTCTTCTTTATGGCGGCAATGTTCTCGGCGACGTTAGTGCCGTTTTCTTCGTATGCCTTGGTGTTGCCGGTGATATCGCAGCAGGTCTTGAGCATGCGCAGGTAGTCGTCGAAGGTGGTCACGTTGAAGTACGCCACGGGGATGCCTGCCGCCTGCAGGGTGTCCTTGAGGTCGGTCTGTGCGACGCCGCCGCCGCGGCCGGAGTTTGCACCAGTTAGGATGACGAAGTCAGGGTCGAGGGCGATGATGGACTCCGCGTTGAGAGAAGAGAAATCGCCGACCTTTTCCGCCTTGGATTCGATGTGGTAATCGGAAAATGCATCGTTGGACGCGCCGACGAGCGTGCCGCCAGCTAGCTCCCAGATGTTCGCAAAGCTGCCCATGCCCGCGACGACGCGCTCGTGGGAGCTCACAGTTACCTGGTTGCCCAGATCGTCCGTGAAGGTGTAGCCGGCCTCCTGGCTTGTCGCGCCCTGCTGCGCGCCGTCGTTGCCGGAGCTATTGCCAGAGCATCCGACCATCGCGCTCCCGCTTGTCGCCAGGACCAGTGCACACATGCATGCGAAGGTCTTTGTTGCGATTCTCTTCATGCGATTCTCCTTGTCTTGTTGGTGCGGCTGACGATTGTGGCGCCGCTGGTTTTCGTCGATTGATTGCTCGCCGGTCTCGTGTCGCTGCCGAGCAGCGGGCTGTTGCCGCCAGAGCCTAGGCGCCCATGCAGCCGAGCTTCTGCCCGTAGGCGCAGTAGTCGTCTTGTGCCATGTAGTCGCCGTCGTGGTAGTACGCCGCGCGCGCCCTGCAGCCGCCGCAATGCTTCTTGTGCTCGCACTCGCCGCAGTTGCCTCTGTAAGCCTGCGTGCGCAGATGCTCGAACACGGGGCTTGTTGCCCAGATCTCATCGAAGGGTTGTTGCCGCACATCGCCGGCGTCCTCGGTCATGTACGCGCATGGGCGCACGATGCCCTCGCTGCCGATAACGCAGTAGGTGAGGCCGGCCAGGCAGCCGCGTGTGTAGCGGGTTGGGATGCCGAGCTGGTCGGCAACGCGCGTGAACTGCGGCGCGCAGGTGGGTTTGACGTCGATGTCGACGTCTGCGGCCTTGCGCATGATGTCTTGGAGCAGCGCTTCGTTCTCGAGTACCTTGAGGCTCGTCTCCTCGATGTACTTGCCGCGTCCCACGGGGATGAGAAAGAAGATCGAGTGGTTGACCGCGCCGATGCTTTGCGCAAAGTCCGTGATGTCGCAGATCTCGTTGCGGTTCCAGTTGACCACGGTGGTGTGGATCTGGAAGTCGAGGCCCGCGCGCTTGCATGCCTCGATGCCCGCGAGGGTGTCTGCGTAGGCGCCCGCAACGCCGCGGAAGGCGTCGTGCTTTGCCGCGTCGAGGCTGTCGATGCTGATGCCCATGGAGCACGCACCGGCCTCCTTGAGTTTGCGCGCGACCTCGTCGGTGATCAGCGTGCCGTTGCTGCCAAACACGGGGCGCAGACCCTGGGCCGCGGCGTGCGCCACGAGCTCGAAGATGTCATCGCGCATGAGCGGCTCACCGCCGCTGAAAATCATGATTTTGAAGCCGGCGCGCGCGATCTGCTCGATCATCGCCTTGCCCTCGACCGTTGTTAGCTCGCGGCTGTCGCAGTCCGCTGCGTCCTGATAGCAGTGCTCGCACTTGAGGTTGCACTTGTTGGTCGTCATCCATGAAACGATCATCGTCTTTCCTCTCTCGAAACCGAGTGAGGATGTTAACGGGCGACGCTACGTCATGGTCAAGTGCTGCACGAGAAAAAGTTGGCGAGCGGCGCGGCATGCCGATCAAGGCCGTGATCTGGTCGGGCGCCCTGTTTGGGGCCTGGTTTTTCATTGGCAGGAATAACTCGTACTTCTGCAAGTATGAGTGGGCCGTGCGTCACGCCTGCTCGTGCAGCGCCTCGAGCGCGTCTTTGAGGAAGCTGAGCGTTCTGCGTTGGATGCCCGCGTAGAAGTCTCGACCGTACTTCTTGGGGCCTTGTGTGCGCTGGTTGGCGAGGCGCTTGAGGCCGGTCAGGGCGCTGGGCATGCCGCCGAGGCGCTCGAAGCGCGCTGCTAGCTCGCGGCCGCGCTCGTCTCGGGGCTGCACGCCGTCGTGCATGGCCTCGATGGTATCGCCCATGAGCTCGTGCCAGCGGTCGATCACCTCGTGGGTGAGCTCTGGGACGCTGCTCTCGTCGCAGCCCTCCCCGTTGATTGCCATCCACAGCACGTCCTCACGGTTCTGCATATCGCTGATGGCTTGGGCGAAGTCGCTCCACCGCACGCTCTCGCTTGCAGCCAGGTGCTCTTTGAGGTTGCTGATGGTGTTGATGTTACGCAAGATCTCCATGCTCTCGCGTTCCAGTTCGCACATGCGATGGTCAAGCGCGCCGGAGAGCTTCTGGCAGTCGTCGATGCCCTCTGCTTCCTTGATCTGCGTGAGCGAGAAGCCGAGGAACTTGAGGGTGAGGATGCGATAGAGGCGCTCCTCGTCGTCAGTCGAATAGAGGCGCTGGTTTTGCTCGCTTTTGGAGCTGGGGTGCAGCAGGCCCTTTTGGTCGTAGTACTGGATGGTGCGCACGGTCACGCCCACGCGACGGGCGAGTTCGCCAACTGTCATCAGATCATCTTTGTATGCAGGCATGCCGTGCTCCTCTCGCACGCGGAATCGCAAAGTAGTTTAGCAACCTATTATCGCGCGCGACGTTACGTCACCGTCAAGTGCCCATGTGGGGAACCCGATGGTGCCGACTTAATTTGGCGCCTACGCGGGGCCTGGGGCTCGATGATACTGAAGCGAAGCTCGTTGTTCGCCACACGGCATATGAGGCGGTACAAGGTCGTTCTCCTACGAGGACTTGCGGCTCAAAAGTCCTGCAGTGTCCCGTGTCTCAAAACAAAATTGCCTGAATAATTAATCATTCAGGCAATTGCTCAAAATGCCCAAATACGGCAAGATACGCGGCGCCATTCGGTGGTATTCGAGGTTACCGAAACTGCGGAAACCGATTTTCGCTTCTATGTATTCCCGTTATTTCGCTGGTTGCTTTGCTCTGCGGCGATGCCGAAACAGTATCAGGCGGTACTTGGCAGCACCAAAATGCGAGTTCAGAAGCCAGTTCCTGCTACTCCCACTCGATAAAACAATAGTGTTCCATTTTTACGATTTCGTCCTTGTTTTATCCGCAGTTTCTTCTCGTTGTCAGCCGTATTCGGTTAGCTCCTCCAAGAGAAAACTCATCCCAAACTCGGCTCTTCTGAATTCTACCACTGCATGAGTTTTCTGCATGAGTTTTGACTGGCGATGGATTTGTTGCGCGACCTGCTGGGACCCGTCATTCCAAGTTAAGCTGGGCGCTCATGTCGAACAGGCATTTTCCAGAAGGAGCGCCAACTGGGCGGCTCGCTGACCCATGCTGGCAATTCGAGCGTCGTTCTGGCCGAAACTCAAAAAACACATCCCGGCAGTTCGGATGATGCTTTCTATTATTCCCGCTTGAACTCGCGATGCGTTCAGGGGCGGTCGGGTTTCGGCCGGCAATGCACGTCGAGTTCTCTCTGATTTCAAGGCGAAGGCCGACCTCCGGCTCGAATGGGCGGTTCCCGTCGAGACCCCATTGTCGCCGAATCCTTCGGAGGCTCCATCGAGGCGATTCGCGCCATCCGCTCTACCACCTCTCGAGGAATGCGAGCGTTCTCTTGAACGCGTCCAAGCGGCTTGCGGCGCACTCTCGTGGATGCTCGCGCTCCTCGCGGAAGAGCTTGAGCGCGCCAGTTTCCAGAGGCACCATGATGTGGCTCGCATGCTTGTAGGCTAGGCGCTCCACCTCCCACGGGTGGCCGTGCGCGCGCAGGCGCTCCTCGATGCGGCGGGCGGCATCGTCGCTGGGCCACATGGCGTCGCGCTCGGGGCACACCAGCATCACGGGGCCGCCGATGCGCTCCACCTTGATGGCGGAGCCCTCCGTCGCGCCCTCGAGCATGCGCTCGTAGACGAAGCGCATGTCCAGCTGGCGCTCGGCGAGCAGGCGGCGGATGATGCCCACGTACGGCATCCGCGTCCCGCCGGGCGCGCAGGGGAGCGGGCTGCCGCGCCAGATCCAGCTCGAGCGCTCGGACACTCCCTTCGAGGCGAGCCCGCCGTTGCCTGTGATGCCGGGCATGACGTGATCGAGCGGCGAGAGGGCGACCGCGCACGAGACGGCGGGGATGAGCGATGCGGCGAGCAGCGCAAGCTCGCCGCCCTTGGAGATGCCGTAGACGCCGACCTTCCCGAAGCCGCGCGACCGGAGTCGCCCCACCGCGCGCTCGACGCTTTCGACGGGCACCTCCACGAGCTCGTGCGGCAGTCCGGGCGCGTTCCAGTAGCAGACCCCCAGCGCGGCGAGGCCCTCCTCGGCGAAGCGCGCCCCCAGGTTGCGCGGGATGTTCTCGTTGCCCTCGCTCCCTCCCAGCACGACGATCGCCTTGCCGGCGAAACGCTCGGCGCCGCTTGCCGGCTCGTGGAGGAAGCCGCAGAACCCATCGCGTTCGACTGAGAAGCGCTCCATGTCCGTCACCGCCTTCGGCTACGCCGTCGCGAACGCCAGCATCATGGCGAACATGATCGTGAACACGAGGTTGCTCCAACCCCCGAAGAGCACGCATCGGGCGGGCTGGGGCACGCGCAGCCATAGGAAACCGAGAAACGACGTCACGAGGGGCGTGAGGACGACCGACCACGGCGGGAGCGCCATCTGCCCTGCGACGACGGCAATGCCGAAGAGAACGAATGCCGCGTACATCGGGACGGTCGCGAGTCGTTGGAGCGCCATGATGTTGCCGGCGACCTGCTCGACGAGGGAGTCGTCTTCCGTGCGCGCCGCGATGGCGAGGTAGGGGTACTGGGCGTGGTAGGCGCCGCCGCAGATGAGGGCGAAGGAGAGCAGTCCCGCCGTCAGCCAGGCCAGCCAGGCGAGGTCGCCTTCCGCGAGCAGCGGCAGCCCCGCGAACCCGACGACATAGAGGAACGCGGCGACGGGCCCGAGGACGCCTCCCGCCCGCACGCGCCCCTCGGGCAGGTCGCGCATAATCCTTGCATAGGGGCGAAGGGTTCCGTCCATGTCGTAGGCCCCGGGCGTGAAGTACAGCAGCATGTCGCCGGCGAACATAACGAGCGAGCCGACGAGACCGATCGCAAAGAGCGGGATTGCAGAATCCATGAGACCCTCCTTAGTCGCTAAAAGTTAGCTAATACTAACATGTATTGCTTCTGATAATGCAAGAATTGCGGGACGACCAAATCCTCGCTACTCGAAGTTGGCATCACTTGGGGATACGCGATCGAGCGCAAACATCAAGCAACCCTGCAATCGAAGACGATGCGCGTTCTGCGTTCTCAGAAAAAGCCGGTAATGCGGCTGTGCCCTTCACGACTCCAAGGCAAAGACCAATCTTCTGCCCAAATGGAACAATTCTGGCTATTTGGGCTAGGAGTTCACCGGCGTCTATCGGATACTCCGCGATTGAGTTAACATTGGCTAACAAAGGAGAGAAAGATGGGTAGCACTGATTCTTTCAGACCGAACTCGCGTATCCTCAAGGGCCGCGACCTGATAACGGTGGGCATTTTCACAGCGCTGTATTTCGCGGTGAACTTCGTGTGCATGCTCTTGTCGGGCCTTCATCCCTACCTGTGGGTGTTCATGCCCGCCCTCGACGGCCTGCTTGCGGCGATTCCGTTCATGCTGGCATGCGCCAAGGTTCCCAAGTTCGGGACCGTGCTCATCATGGGAATGGTTCCGTCTTTGGTTTACTTCATAACCGGAATGTTCACTCCGCTCATTCTCGGGATGATGATCTGCGCCTGCCTCGTCGCCGAGGCGATTCGCGCAGCCACCAAATACCGCAGCTTTGCCGGCAATGCCGTCGCGTACGCCGTGTTCGGGTTCGGCATGTGCGGTAGCCCTCTGCCGCTTTGGGTGTTCCACGACTCCTTCGTCGCCCAGATTGCCTCGCAGGGAATGGGGGCCTCCTATCTTGCGACGCTCGAGACCGCTGCCAATCCGACCATGCTCATCGCGATGTTCGTCGTCACGTTCCTTGCGGGGCTCGTCGGCGCCTACATAGCGAAGGGGATGTTCAAGAAGCATTTTGAGAAAGCGGGCCTCGTGTAATGGGACAGGATATTCTCATCGGCGAGAAGGCTTTTCCGTCCAAGGGGGGCATTTTAGGGAAGTCCGGCTCCCGAGGCGTCCTCGACCTCGATCCGAGGACCCTCATGGGAATCCTCGTCGCGGTGTCGGCGCTCGCCTTCATCGGAAAGGGACTTGCCGTCGAGCTGACGCTCGTCTGCGCCGTGGCGCTGCTCCAGTCTCTTTGCGGGCACTGGAGAATGGCGCTTGCATTCGTGGCGGGCTATGCCGTTTTAGTGGCGATTCTGCACCTCGTCCTTCCCTCGGTTGGGGGAGTCGCCGCTACGATGTTCACGATCAGCCTCACGTTCGCCAGGAAGATATACCTGTGCCTGATGGTGGGAACCCTTCTGATTTCCGAATCGTCCGTTCACAGGATCGCGACCGCGCTTGCCAAGCTCAGGGTTCCTCAGTCGGTCCTCATCCCCCTGACCGTGACGTTGCGCTACTTTCCCACGCTCAAGGAGGAGGCTTCGCGCATTCGCGACGCGATGGCCCTGCGCGACATACCTGCGGCAAGCAGGGTCGAGTGCTTCGTCGTTCCGCTTGTGATGTCGGCGACATCGACCGCCGATGAGCTTGCGAGGGCGGCGACGTGCCGCGGCATCGAGAACCCAACGCCCTCGACCGACACCGAGCGCCTTTCGATGCAGGTGACGGACTGGGCTGTTTTGGCGGCCTCCGCCGCCGCGGTCGTTCTGGTCGTGCTGTTCGGAGGTGAGATCTGATGGAGCCCCGCAAGGACAAGCTGGCGATCTCTCTTTCGGGCGTGAGCTGTATTTCAAACGACGGAGATATGCTTCTGGACAGAGTCGATCTTCGGGTGAAGAGAGGCGAGTGCCTGCTTCTGATGGGCCGCTCCGGCTCGGGGAAGACGACCATTACGAAGTGCATAAACGGATTGATCCCCTCGTTCGAGCCGAGCCTTGCCCTCGAGGGCGAGGTTCGGGTCTGCGGCCTCGACCCGTCGAGCTGCGAGATGTACGAGCTCGCCGAGCTCGTCGGAAGCGTCTTCCAGAACCCCAAGAGCCAGTTCTTCAACCTGACCTCGAACGACGAGCTCGCCTTCGGCCTCGAGTCGCGTGGAGTCCCGGTCGAGGAGATCGAGAAGCGGATTTCAAGAACGGTCGCCGCGCTCAAGGCGGAGCACCTGCTCTACCGCGACGTGAACAAGATGAGCGGCGGAGAGAAGCAGAGCCTGGTGTTCGCTTCCGTCGATATCGCGGGGCCGGACGTCCTCGTCCTCGACGAGCCTACGGCCAACCTCGATGTATCTTCCATAGAGGCGCTGCACGACGAAATAGCGGCGGTGAAGGCTCAGGGGAAGACAGTGGTCATCGCAGAGCACAGGCTCTACTTCGCCTCCGACCTGATCGACAGGGCGGTGTTGATCGAGGGCGGACGGGTCTCCCGCGAGTTCTCCCCGGGCGAGCTCATGGGGCTCGGCGAGGAGGAGCGCGAGGCCCTGGGGCTTCGCGCGACGGATCCCGACGAGGCGCTCTCCGTAACGGTCCCCCGGGCGCTGCCCGGCGAGGAGGGCGAAGTCGGCGGCGGGCCGGAGGGGCTCGAGCTTTCTGCGTACACCGTGCTGCGAGAGGGGGCTCCCGTATTCGACCCCGTCAGCGTTTCCGTGCCGACGGGCAAGGTGCTTGGTGTTCTGGGGGAGAACGGCGCCGGCAAATCAACGCTTCTGCGCGGCCTGGCGGGCCTCGAGCGCCATGAGGCAGGCGAAGTGCGGTTGGGAGGGGCCAGGCAGGCCCGGAAAGGGAGAAGGCGCTCGGTCGCGCTCGTGATGCAAGACGTCAACCACCAGCTCTTCTCGGACAGCGTGTGGAACGAATGCCTCCTGGCGGTCTGCGGGCGAGACGACGAGCCGACCCGTGTGCGTATCGGGGAGACGCTCTCCAGGCTAGACCTTTCGGACAAGGCCCAGATGCATCCCATGGCCCTGTCCGGAGGGCAGAAGCAACGCCTTTCCCTCGCGTGCGCCCTGCTTTCCAACAGGAGGGTGCTGCTTCTCGACGAGCCGACGAGCGGGCTCGACTTCGAGCATATGGTCGAAGTCGCGCGTCTCGTGAGAAGGCTGGCAGGGGCAGGAGCGGCAGTCGTCCTGGTCACGCACGACCGGGAGTTCCTCAACCGCTGCTGCGACGGCGTCATTGAGCTCGGCGTTCCAACGAACGAGGTGGCGGGTCGGTGAGCGTGAGGCGAAAAAGCATCTTCTCGGACGGAGACGGCACCGCCTTCCCTTTCTCGCTCGGCGCGGCGTCGTCTTCGGTTCTGGGTGCGGATGCGCGCCTGGCTTCGGTCGCGGGGGAGACTGTGCTTCGCGTCGAGGGCGATGGCGGATTCGGGGAGATGCGCTTCATCGAAGTCCTCCCGGGCGTCACCGTCTCGTTCAACGACTTCCGCATGGAGCGCTGCGTCTCTTCCTTCTCGACCGACTGCGACGTCCTGTGCATAGACTGGTGCAGGGAGGGCAGGATCGAGCAGCCCATGCCCGGCGGGTCGTACGCGTACGTCTCCTCGGGCGACCTCAAAGTCGACGACAGGGCGTGCCATACCGGGGAGTTCGTCTTTCCCACGCGCCGGTACCGGGGAGTCACCATATCCTTCGACCTCTCGTTCGCGCCCGCCTCGATAGCGCAGGCGCTTCCCGGCTTCGCCATCGACCTTTTCGAGGTGAAGCGGCGGTTCTGCCGTGAGGGAAGGCCGTTTTTGCTGCACGCCAGCAAGCAGGCGAGCCACATCGCTTCGGAGCTCTACTTCGCGCCCGTGAAGGTGCGAAAGGCGTACTGTCAGATCAAATCGCTCGAGCTGCTTCTCTTCTTGGATTCGATAGACCCCGGCGCCCATGCCGGGGGAACGGAATACTACCCGCGCTCGAAGGTCGCTCGCGTCAAGAAAGCGCACGACCTCATGGTGTCCAATCTCTCCGAAAGCATCACGGTCGAACAGGCGGCGAAGGACGCCGGCATGTCCCTCACGGCCTTCAAGCAATGCTTCAAGGGCGTCTACGGCTCCTCCCCGGCGGCGTACGTGCGCACCGTGCGGATGGAGCTCGCCGCGAAACTGCTCAGAGAGACCGACCGCAAGGTTGCCGAGATCGGCGCCCTCGTCGGATACGACAGCCCTTCCAAATTCTCCGTGGCCTTCAAGGAATCTACGGGCGTCACACCAAGCGAGTACCGCCATCGCGGATAGACACATGTTGTCCAATCGGAACACTTCGGCCCGAACGGGGCTGAAGAGATATCCAGCACATCCAATAATAAACCATGGCTAACAATCAAGGCGAAGCCGCATGTGCTTCGCCCACGCGCAACTGAAGGGAGCGAGGTC
Source organism: Collinsella sp. (assembly GCA_048244295.1). Taxonomy (GTDB): domain Bacteria; phylum Actinomycetota; class Coriobacteriia; order Coriobacteriales; family Coriobacteriaceae; genus Collinsella. Next base: position 12,809 of record DBFAZJ010000143.1, on the reverse strand, counting down.
ATGTCGGCAACGTCGGGTATTTCTCGGAGAACCGAAGGGAGGTCATGGGTTTCCACGCTCTTCTCCTATGCATCGAGATGCAAGGGGAAGATGGTCCTTTCGGTCATCGCGTCCATCGCCAGCGTGGCGGCCGGGTTCGTCCCGTTTTACGCGGTGTACCGTCTGATGGAGATGGCAATCGTCGGTTCGCTGACTTGGGATGGCGCGTTGGTGTGGATCGCGGCTGCGGCCATCGCCTACGTCTTGAGCAAGGTCCTTTTCGGGGCGTCTACCCTGCTGTCCCACGTCTCGGCTTACGCAATCCTCGAATCGCTCCGAAAGGATTTCGTGAGCAAGCTCATGCGCGCCTCTTTGGGGACAGTTCAATCGAAGAGCATCGGCAGCATCAAAACCGTCTTTATCGACCGAATCGAGAACATCGAGCCTCCCTTGGCGCACATGATTCCCGAGCTCGGCGGCTCGCTCGTCCTCGCAGTGGGCCTGGCTGGATGGCTTGTGTCCATCGACTGGCGCATGGCCCTGGTGTGCCTCGTCTGCGTGCCTTTGGGCCTTGCCGTCTTCGCCTCTAGCCTCAAGGAGTTCAACGCGAAATACGCTGCGTTCATGGCCGAGAGTGCCCATGTGAACAGCGTCATCGTCGAGTACATCGAGGGCATCCAGGTAGTGAAGGCGTTCAACCAGGCGAGCGACTCCTATGAGAAGTACGCAAACGCGGTCAAGGCTTTCAAGGACTTCACGATGGAGTGGTTCAAATCCACCTGGGTGACCATGAACCTGATGTCGTCCATCATGCCGACGACGCTTCTCGGGGTGCTGCCCGTCGGCTTGGCTCTCTACCTCGGCGGGGCTCTATCCCCGGCGGATTTGGCGATGTGCGTGGTGCTTGCTCTGGCCATCGTCGACCCGATCGCCCGGTTCACGTCCTTCGTCAACGAGCTGAAGTCCATGGAGTACGCCGTTGCCGACGCAGCTGAATTCCTCGACCTGCCCGAACTTCCCGAAGCAGATCGAAGAGCGACCAAGGTCAAGGACTCGTCCGTCGAGCTGAAGGACGTCCGCTTCTCCTATGGAGAGGGCGAGGAGGTCCTGCACGGGGTGTCCCTGAGCATGCCGAGCGGGTCGTTCACGGCGCTCGTCGGCCCGTCCGGATCCGGGAAGTCGACGCTTGCGCGCCTTCTCGTGCGGCATTGGGACGTCGATGACGGCAGTATCGCCATCGGGGGCGTCGACGTGCGCGACATGCCCCTCGAGCAGCTTTCCGGGCTCGTGAGCTTCGTCGCTCAGGACAACTACCTCTTCAACGCCAGCATCCGGGAGAACATCAGGCTCGGAAACCCCGCGGCGAGCGACGGAGATGTGGAGGTGGCGGCACGGGCGGCATGCTGCGACGATTTCGTTTCCAGGCTGCCGCAGGGGCTGGACACCCCGGCGGGATCGGCGGGGCTCGAGCTCTCGGGCGGGGAGCGGCAGCGCGTATCCATCGCCCGAGCCATCCTGAAGGATGCCCCTATAGTGGTCCTCGACGAGGCCACCGCTTTCACCGACCCCGAAAGCGAGGACAAGATACAGCGTTCCATCGCGCGCCTCTCTGCGGGAAAGACCCTGGTGGTGATAGCGCACAGGCTTTCGACGATCGTGGGCGCGGATAGGATTGCCGTAATCGAGGGCGGCAGGGTAATCGCGACGGGAAAACACGACGAGCTGCTTTCAGTATGCCCTCTCTATTCACGGATGTGGGATGCCCATGTCGGCGCTCGGGCATGGGCCGCAGGATCCAGCGGGGAAGGGAGCATGCGATGATAGACTCGCTAATCCGCATCGTCCGGTGGACCGGGCCGTACAGATGGCGTCTGTTCCTCGGATGCCTCTGTTCCTTTTTCATGACATGGGCGACCGCGGCACCGGTAGTCATCGGGGCATGGCTTCTTGCCGAAGTCGTCGAAGACGCGAACGGCGGCTCTCCGCTCGATCCTTCTTGGGTGTGGCTCTCTTTTCTCGCAATAGCGGCATGCGTGCTTCTCAGGTTCGCTTTCTCCTACGGGAAGAATCGGCTGCAGGAATCCATCGGCTACGAAGTCGCGCCTGAGGACCGGATGAAGATCGGCAACGTCCTCAAACGGGTCCCGCTCGGCTTCTTCTCGGAAGTGAGTACGGGCGACATCCTCGCGCTCGCCACGACGGAGCTGGGCGTTCTCGAGCTGCAGGGAATGAAGATGGTCGACGCGGTGGTAAACGGCTACGTCAACCTGCTCGCGATACTGTGCTTCCTGCTTTTCCTGAGCCCCGCATCGGCGCTCGCGGCCGTTGCGGGCACGGTCGTCTCTTGCCTAGCCCTCGCCTCGATCAACCGGGCCTCGCAGCGGCTTGCCCCCACCGCACACGAGGCGACCGAAAGGCTTGCCGGAGGCATCATCGAATACGTCCGAGGGCTCGGAACCGCGAAGTCGTACGGGAAGAGCGGCGCCGCAGAGAAACCCATCCTGCGCTCGGTGGAAAGGCTGAAGGACGCGCGCATCGCCATCGAGTTCGGATTCACGCCGAGAAACGTCGTTCATCTGATTGCGTTCAAGCTCGCCAGCGTGGGCGTGATCGCATGCGCCATATGGGCCTATGCGGCGGGATCCCTTCCCCTGTGGTCGTTTTTTGCCCTCCTCGCGTTCTCGTTCACCATCTTCTCCGGGGTGGAGAAGGTCAACGACTCCGCTCATATGCTCGGCGACCTGGGCGACATCCTCGACAGGCTCGAAAAGGTCGAGGGGGCTAAGAGGATCGACGAGGACGGTCAGGAGGCGGAGCTCTCCGAACACGACATCGAGTTCCAGGACGTCACGTTTTCCTATGACCGGGGCAAGGGCGCCAGGAAGGTCCTCGACCACGTTAACCTTCGCGTTCCCGAGGGGTCGACATGCGCCGTAGTGGGACCTTCGGGTTCGGGCAAGACCACCATCGCCAATCTCATGATGAGATTTTGGGACGTCGACGCGGGACGTGTGCTCGTGGGCGGAAGGGACGTAAGGGAGCTGACATGCGACTCCCTGCTGCGAAACTTCTCCGCGGTGTTCCAAAGCGTCTACCTCTTCAACGACACCATCGAGAGCAATATCCGATTCGGCAAGCCGAACGCGACGGAGGAAGAGGTCAGACACGCCGCGCACCGCGCCAGGGTGGACGAGTTCGCCGAGGCGCTGCCCGAGGGGTACAGGACGATGGTGGGCGAAGGGGGCGCGGCGCTCTCGGGCGGCCAGAAGCAGCGCATCTCCATCGCGCGAGCGTTGTTGAAAGACGCTCCCATAGTCATTTTGGACGAGGCGACGGCGAGCATCGACCCCGAAAACGAGGCGCTCATCCAGGCGGCGCTCACCGAACTCACGCGCGGCAAGACCGTCGTGGTGATAGCCCACAGACTCGCCACCATCGAACACGCCGACCAGATACTCGTCGTGGACGACGGGAGAATTGTCCAGTGCGGGACCCATCGGGAACTCTTGTCCCACGAGGGAATCTATCGCAGGTTCGTAGAAATTCGAAGTGCTGCCGAAGGATGGAGATTCCGTTAATGACACCAGACGGTTCATCTGCCAAATCCAACGAAAAGGGCCCCCTGGCACATAGGGGCACCCTGACGACCGAGTCCTCGGAGGACTACCTCGAGGCGATCCTCGTCATCCGCGCCGAGCGGGGGTTCTGCCGCAACGTAGACATCGCAGAGCGGCTGGGCGTCAGCAGGCCGAGCGTCACCAAGGCTCTTGCGAGCCATCACCCCTTTGCCGGGGCGACCCCCACGTTCGCTCTCACGTGCACCATCTTCACCATGCGCAAGCGGTCGGACGCACCCATGCTGAGCTTCGTGGAGGGCTTCAGCCCGGTCTTGTCGATATGGCGGTAATAGGGCTCCTCCGAAACAGCGCAAGCGTCACCGCCGATTCTCCGGGCGAGCTCCGCCGCGGAATCCACGCAGAAGAACATTCTTGCGTCAGCATGGCCCATCTGCTTCATGTATTTCTTCCGCATCCTGCCCAGTCCGATTCTGCTCACGCCGTCGAACACCACCTCCACACTCTCGAAGCCGTGCAACATCCGCAGAAGGGCGACCACTTTCTCCTCTTCGAAATAGTAGAACAGGCCGCCGGCGGTAACCAATACCGGCGCGTCCGGCGCGCCGCTGCGGATCCGCCTGATCCAGTCGCCTGAAAAGGCGTCGCCGGCAAGGCACGCCTGTCGCTGCGGCTTGGGCAGCAGCGTCTCGCGATATTCCAGCACGTCCGGCAGATCGACGGCGTACCAGCGGGTATGTCCATCGTCGTTCCTGTAATAGGTTGTTTCCAGCCCGCACCCCAGCTCCGCGATCACGCCGCCTGGCTTGCGGCGAAGGAAGGACTGGACGTATCGGTCCATGTTGGCGGAACGGGAGGCGGAGGCCAGCAGGGTGTACTGGCTCTGGGAGCCTTTGTCCGCGAGGTCTTTTGGCAGCGCGTCTTTCAGCGACAGGGCCGTTTCGTCGTACAGGATGTTCCGAAAATGCTCGCTGGCGTAGATCCTGCCCAGCATCGGGATGAACAATGTGTTCTCTAGAGCGCTGAATTTCAGCATGCAGTCCCTCCTTGTGCATACTGTTCACTGCTATTCGGCCATCGCTGCCTTCTGAACTGCATCGGCGTGCAACCCTTGTTTTTCCGGAACGCTTCTGTGAACGCGCCCGGTTTGGTGTAACCCACCATTCTACCGATCTCGGCTATCGTGGAATCAGTCTCGACGAGCAGCTTGGATGCTTCCTCCATGCGCTCTCGCGCAACATAGAGGGATGGCGATGTACCCGTTGCCGCCTTGAACAGGGCTTTCAATTTCGTCTGCCCTATGTAGAGCTCTTCTGCAAGACGCGAGCAGGAAAGATCTCCCCCTAGGTTTGAGGCGATATATCCGCAGATGAAATCGATGGCTCTGCGGTCTTCTTGAGACAAGCGCTTGGCGCCGTGCGCTTTGGAGTACAGCGAGGAGCGTTGAACGACGATCGCGACGGCTTCCGAAATCACTCCCTCATAGAAGAGCTCCGCCGCAATTCCCGTGCCTTTGTAACTTCGCGCCTTTCGGAGAAGGTTGATAAGGTCGGGCATATCGCGCCTTCCGTCGGCTTCCAAGAAGGCCCTTCTTATGTCCTTGATGTTTCCAAACCTGTTTTGAAGATACGTTCGGTAGTAATCAGGGGAAAAGGTGATCGAGGTGCCCTTTGTCGACGCTCCTTCCAAAACATGCGCCTCGTATTCTTCGTCTTCTCCTCCAAGGTACACCGAAATCGCCCCGACGCTGAGCGGAGCCCCCTGTCTTTGCGTCACTCCTTCGATCTCATCATAGAACCCGATGCAGAGGTGCTCTGTGCATCGGTACTTCAACACAAAGTTTTTCGTGAATCTCATATTAAAAGAGTTGATCGCGAAGAGGTTCCCGCGGAAATAAGACCAGTATTCCCCTTCGCCGAAGTCGTTCTCGAAGGTTCGAAAGGTGCCGTCTGGCCCGTATCCGTGCGCTTTCGAGGACGGCGAGATTTCCCATTTTCGAAACGCCGCGCCGTAAAGGTCTTTTTCCAAACTATCCATCTGTGCGCTCCTAGCTGCTCCCTTCCGAATTCGGGCTCCGTTCTTCCGCGTCGAGGCGCGCTTGCGCCGATTCCGGACCCTGAAGAATTCACTCCGTTCATTATAGACCAAAGTTTCTTATGGCTAACAATCATGTCAAGGAGGATTACCAATGGAAGCAGAAAGCTCTCGTCCAGCAAGTGGAAGATGGACCACGCGCGATATCCTGACGTTCGTTGTGTTCAACCTCATCATCGTGTTCGTTACCATGGCGGCAAAGATGATCGAGGATATGCTGCTCGCTCCCCAGAACACGTTCTTTGTGGGATCGTGGCTGTTCCCCCTGCTCTCGACTCCGTTCTATGTCGTGATGGCGGACCGTATTGGAAAGCAGGGCGTGCTGGCTGCGTCGATCCTGGTGTTCGGCGTTCTCTACACGTTCATGGGAGGGCTTTACTGCGCGCCTGTCGCCGTTGTGGGCGCCATCGTCGGCGAGCTGGTCATGTGGGGCAAGGGCTCCTATCACGATATCAAGCGAATCGTTGGCGGCTATATCGTGTACTGGGTGACGTTCGGCTTCTACGGCATCATGCCCTACCTTCTTTTCCGCGAGGCCTACATGGAGCAGCTTGGGACCTACTACGAGGCGGCCGACGTCGCAGCCATGGTGGCGCAGTACACCGAACTTCCCTGGATTCTCCTCATGATGGCGATGTTCGCCGCGGGCACGCTCGTCGGAGGGTTGATCGGCTCCAAGTTCCTGAAAAAGCATGTCCGCAAAGCGAAGATCGCGTGAGCGGCGCAGCAAAGGCGGACATCCGGACGGGGGTCTTGGGGCTCGACCCTCGCACGCATCTCGCTTCTTTCCTTGCCGTAGGCATATCGGCCATGTTGGTTACCGGGCTCCTCGAAACCGTGCTGCTGCAGGTTGTATCTGCGGTGTATCTCGCGGGCAACGGAAGACAGAGACTTGCCATCAAGGCATGTGCGAGCTTCGCTGTCGTGTGCGGTTTGAGCTTCCTGCCGCTTTCGGGGTTGTACGGAGTCCTTTTCGTGAGCGTCCTGCACATGGTTCCGCCGTTCACGGTCGGATGCGCATTCTTCTCGCTTTCGCCTTCGGCGATCATGTGCGCGCTTGATCGTTGGCGCTTCCCTCAGGGGGTGATTGTGGGAATCTGCATGGTGTTCAGGTTTGCCTCGGTGCTTTCCTTCGAGATCCGCTCGATTGTTCGCGGAATCAGGATGCGTGGGATATTCCCCCGCGCCCTCGATGCGATCAGGCATCCTGCGCTGACCTATGAATGCGTTTACACGCCGCTCGTCATGCGTTCGTTGAGGCTTTCGAGCGAGCTTGCCGCCTCCGCAGAGCTGCGGGGAATAGAAATAGGCCGAGGCAGAACGTCCGTGTATCACGTTGGGTTCTCCGCGCGCGATGCGGTGTGCGCTCTCGTCGTTACTGCCGCTTCTGCCGCAATCTACGCAATGGGGGTGATTGCATGAGTGCGTCGCATGCGGTTGTCTTGGACGGGGTTTCGTTCCGCTATCTCGACGAGGCGGAACTCGCCGCGCAAGAGCGGCCTGAAGAGAGTCACGAAAGTTGCGTGCGCGGGGTGAAGCTCGATATTCCTGTCGGCACGTGCACGATTCTCTGCGGCCGGTCGGGCGACGGCAAATCGACCGTTCTACGCTTGATCGACGGCCTGGCGGGAACCTTCTTCCCGGGAGAACGGAAGGGCGCTGTTCTTGTGGGAGGGGCGGACGTACTCGACATTTCGCCTCGGCAACGTACCGAAAGCATGGGCGTTGTCATGCAGGACCCAAGGAGCCAATTCTTCATGGGGACCGTCGCCGATGAGATAGCTTTCTCCCTCGAGAATCTGGGAATAGACCCTTCGACTACGGTTGAGAGGGTTCGGGAGGCGGCGAATCTTTGCGGAGTGGATGGCCTCCTTACTGAAAAACTCACCGAGCTGTCAAGCGGGCAGAAGCAGCGCGTGGCGCTTGCCGCCGCTATAGCGTGCCGTCCGAGAATCCTCGTGCTCGATGAGCCCACGTCAAATCTCGATAGGGCGGGTTCGGAAGGGCTCGTCGGGATCCTGGCGCGCCTGAAGGAAGAAGGCGTTGCGATTGTTGTCTCGGAGCATCGGCTCCACCGATTCCTCCCAGTCGCCGACCAGTTCGTGTGCATGAGGTCGGGGCGCATTGCCGCCCGATGGAGCGCCAGAGAGTTTGCCACGCTTTCCAACGACGACGTTGCGGAGTTCGGTCTTAGGCATCCGGGCATGAGGATCGAGAAGCGCGACGAGCCGAAGGCCGATGTTCCCGCGTGGCGTTTGGAGGAAGCGACCTACGTCTACCCCTCCACCAAGCGCGGGATACGGCAGGTCAGTGCTGAGTTTCCTCTTGGAGCGGTGACGGTTGTGTGCGGCGGGAACGGAACGGGCAAGACGACCCTCGCAAAAGTCCTGGTGGGCGCGGCACGTGAGCAGAGGGGCTGCGTAATGAGGGAGGGGGTCCGGCTTTCCCCGAAGGAGAGGCGGCGCTTGAGCTACTTCGTGATGCAGGATGCCGACTACCAGCTCTATGCGGCGAGCGTTGCCGACGAGGTGGTTCTCGGGCGCAAGGTGGACGAGTCGCTCAGGAAAAGGGCGTGGGAGGCGCTAGAAGCGTTCGATCTCGCAGATCTTGCAGATCGTCATCCGGCGAGCCTTTCCGGCGGGCAGAAGCAGCGCGTGACTTTGGCTGCGGCGTACTGTTCGGATGCGGAGCTCGTCGTTCTTGATGAGCCTACGAGCGGGCTGGACGGACGCGGCATGCAGGAAGTCGCGAAATGGTGCAGAAAGCTTGCTTCTGACGGCAAAGCGGTGGTCGTTATCACCCATGACGAAATGCTTGCGCGGCTGGCGGGCGACAGGGTTGTCGATCTGTCGGCTGCAGAGGAAGAAAGGTGAGGTCTCATGGACACCGTTGCTCCTGGGAACCGCGACGCGCGTCCGAGCGCGTTCGCGAAACTGTTTTATTTCATGCGGCCCGACAAGGGAAAAATGATCCTGTCTCTCGCGCTGGCGTGCATAGGAGAGGCGCTAGGCATGGTGCCCTATATCGTCGTGGGGCTGCTTGCTGCGGGGCTCGTGGAGAGTACTCTTACTTTGTCCATGGCGGCGTGGCTCTGTGTCGCCGCGGCGTTTGGGCAGGTTGCGAAGTTCTTTTTCACATGGCGCTCTTCGATGATGAGCCACGGCATCGCCTTCAAAGCCCTGCGCACCATGCGCGAGATGATGGCGGAGAAGATGGCGCGGGTTCCTATGGGGACGATCGTGGACACCCCCACGGGGACGTTCAAGAACCGCTTCATCGACAACGTGAACCAGCTCGAAGACGCTATCGCGCATTTCATGCCTGAGCTTCCCAGCAACGTGTTCGCACCCGTGCTCGCGATGGCCATCGTGTTCGCGGTCGATTGGCGCATGGGGCTGGCGGGTATCGCCACCATCCCGCTCGGCATCCTGTTCTACCTTGGCATGATGCGCGGGTACAAGGAGAAGATGGCGCGCTACATCGCAAGCGAGCAGGCCATGAACGCCACGCTCGTCGAGTACGTCAACGGCATCCAGGTCATCAAGGCGTTCGGCAGGAGCGCGTCTTCGTACGGATCGTTTTCCCAGGCGGTGGCCGAATACCACGATTCGACCCTCGCCTGGTTTCGGCAAAGCTGGGTGTGGATGGCGCTTGTCAAAGCCGTTGTTCCCTGCACATTGCTGGTTTCGCTGCCTCTTGGGGTTTGGCTGCTTTCGACGGGGCAGCTCGGCCTTCCAGCATTCATGGTGTGCATCTCCATCCCGCTGGGATTCATCGGAGGCGTGCTCAAGTTCGCGCAGGCGGCCAGCCAGATTTCCCGCATGGACGCCTGTTTGAACGTGATCTGGGACTTCCTGGGGCTGCCTGAGCTGACCCGCCCGCATGAGCGGGTCGAGCTGTCCGGGGACTCCTTCTCCTTCGAAAACGTGTCCTTCTCCTACCATGAGGGCGCGGAGGTGCTCCGCGATGTGAGTTTCCAGACGAAGCCTGGCAGCATAACGGCAATCGTGGGGCCGTCGGGGTCCGGCAAGTCAACCGTCGCGAAGCTCATGGCGGGGTTTTGGGATGCGGGCGGCGGCGAGATTCGCTACGGCGGGCACGACGTTCGCGACATCCCCTTCGGCCAGCTCATGGAGCATGTCGCCTACGTTGCCCAAGACACCTTCCTCTTCGATAGGACGATAGCGGACAACATCCGGATGGGCCGGCCGGATGCGACGGATGCCGAGGTGGAGGAGGCCGCCCGGGCGGCGGGGGCGTACGAGTTCATCGAGCGCTTGCCCCAAGGCTTCGACACGCCGGCAGGTGAGGCCGGCGCGCGTCTCTCCGGCGGGGAGCGGCAGCGCATAACCATAGCGCGTGCGATGCTGAAAAACGCCGATGTGGTCATCCTGGACGAGGCGACGGCCTACGCCGATCCCGAGAACGAGGCGCTGGTGGAGCGCGCCATCAGCGAACTTGTCGCAGGAAAGACGCTCGTGACCATCGCCCATCGCCTGTCCACGATCACCGGCGCGGACCAGATCATCGTGATGGATGCGGGGCGCATTATCGCCCGAGGACGGCATGGGGATCTTCTGGCGTCCTGCCCGCTGTACGCGCGGATGTGGGCAGACCACAGGAATGCGGCCCCGGATGCGAACGAGGAGGCATAGATGTTCGCGATCATGAAAAGGATTCTCAACCTGGTTGGAAGCTTCTCGGCCTCATCTCGGCGGAACCTCGTCTTGGGCATGGTGTGCAACGTGCTCAAAGCGTTTTTCATGGCGGGAATGCTCGGCGCGGTGTGGTGGGCGCTCGAGAACCGAGATCACCTGAGCGCCGAAGTGGCGCTTCAGTGCTTCGGCATGCTGCTTGCAAGCGTGGCCGGGCAGTTCGCGTTCCAGTACCTCGTCGACATAAAGATGGACGCGGAGGGCTTCCACGTGTTCCGTGATCTGCGCCTGCGTGTGGGCGATCGCCTGAAGGGCGCTCCCATGGGATACTTCTCAGAGCAGCGCCTTTCCGCCATCACCACCACGCTCACCACCACTGTCCACCAGCTTGAGGAGTTCATGACCATCTGCTTGACGGGCCTTTCGGGCGGTGTCGCCATGGCGGTAATCATGAGCCTGTTCTTCTTGGTTTTCGCGCCGCCGGTCGCCTTCGTCACCTTCGCGGGCATCGCGGTGGGGCTCGCCGTTCTCGAGTGGTTGCGGCGGCGCTCGACGTCGGTCACGCGCGAGATAACCGCCGCCCAGGAGAATATGACTGATGCGGTGATCGAATACGCTCGAGGGATGGCGGTTCTGCGCACGTTCGCCACGCCCGATGAGAGCCTTGCGGCGGCCAAGGCATCCTTCGAGCGCAAGCGGCAGGCGGATTTCGAGCAGGAGCAGGCAGCGCAGGGCATCTTGAAGCTGTATGCGCTCGTGTTCAACCTTGCCAGTTGCGGTGTTCTGTTCGCGGCGTGCGCACTCTGCCTTTCGGGGCGCTCTCGCTTTCTTGGGCGCTTACGCTTCTGGTTGCCGCGTTCATCATCTACGGTGAACTGATCAGCGCGAACAACAGCGCGTTTCTCACCAAGAAGATCGAAGGGGAGCTCGACCGCATCGACGAGGTGTGCGCGGTGCCCAAACAGGATACGACCGACAAGCCTCTCGCCACCGATGGGTTTGACCTTGCGATGGAGCATGTCTCCTTCGGCTATGGAGACGGGCGGCGCGTCATCGACGGAGTGAGCCTGCGCATCCCCGAAGGCTCGACGTGCGCGCTCATAGGGCCGAGCGGTTCGGGCAAGACCACGTTGGTGAACCTGCTTGCGCGCTTTTGGGACGTCGATGAGGGGCGCGTGACCATAGGCGGGGCTGACGTGCAGTCGGGTACGGCCGAAAGCCTGCTCGAGAACATCTCGATGGTGTTCCAGAACGTGTACCTGTTCAACGACACCGTGGAGAACAACATCCGGTTCGGCAAGCCCAGTGCGACACATGAGGAAGTGGTCGCGGCTGCGAAGCGGGCGCGCTGCCACGACTTCATCATGGAACTGCCCCAAGGCTATGACACGGTGCTCGAGGAAGGCGGGGCGAGCCTTTCGGGCGGCGAGCGGCAGCGCGTCTCCATCGCGCGCGCCATCATGAAGGACGCGCCCGTCGTCATTCTGGACGAGGCGACAAGCTCGGTGGATCCCGAAAACGAGCATCTGCTCATGGCTGCTATCTCCGAGCTCACGCGGGGCAAGACCCTCGTCACCATCGCTCATCGGCTGAACACGGTGCGCGACGCCGATCAGATACTTGTCGTCGATGAGGGGCGTATCGTCCAGCGCGGCACCCACGAGGAGCTGATGCGCGAGCCGGGGATCTACCGCCGCTTTATCGAAATGCGCCGCGAAGCAGCGGGTTGGCGGTTGGGAGGAGGCTCCATTGGGTAGGCGTGATTCTTCGGATGACTATCTCAAGTCTATCCTCGTGATCCGACGCTTGCGCGGGTCATGCCGCAACGTCGACATCGCGGAGCATATGGGCGTCACCAAGCCGAGCGTCACCAAGGCGCTCGGCAACCTGGCTCGCAAGGGCCTTGTTGAGGTGGTTGACCACGATGTTCGCCTTACTGCCACCGGTAAGCGCCTTGCCGAGGAGACGCTATCTAAACACCGTTTCTTCGAGGGAGCGCTCCTTGACGCCGGGGTGGATGCGGAAGTTGCCTCTAAAGAGGCATGCCGTATGGAGCACTGTATTTCCACGGATTCTTTCGAGAAACTCTCTTCCCATCTGGAGCAGATCCAGGATTCCCTTCGGTAAAGGGATCGGCATCGCCAAACGACAGGCTTCATCGTCTTCGGCAATACGGGAAATTCAGCGAAACCTTCCCGCCCGCGCGAGCTTGCGGAAACGACACCTCCAGGCTCTCCACCAGGGACGTCCGTCATTCTTGAGTTTCGTTTTTCCGGGTGAGTTTCGTTTGAGTTTCGTCGATTTTCGACGGCACTTGCAAGCCTCCCGCCATCATTGCCTCTCGTCGGCTTGTAGGTTTTTCGGTTCGTGTCGGTTCTCTTCGGTTCTGTTCGAGTCGTTTCAGGCTCGTTCGACCCATGCCCGTTTGCCATGGGGTGACAACCGACCATGCGTCTATCTGCGGAAACGAGAAGGCTCCTCGATTCTTTCGAGGAGCCTTGTGAGT
>DBFAZJ010000142.1:0-17143 GCA_048244295.1 Collinsella sp. | reverse complement strand
CCCGCCCGTTTGACGGGCCGCCACGCGTCGAGGGGCTATCGGGCCTGAACGGAGTTCAGGCCAGGGGCTTGAGCCCCTGGCCTGGGACCCTAGGGTTATACCCTAAGAGCAAACCACCCGCTATGCGGGTGGTCATGATTTTGGGTGTTGAATTTGAAGCTAGTGGGTTTCTTTCTCCCTTTCCTCTTCCTTGATCTCCCAGTGAATCAGGAAGGTGAGCGCAGCCCTGAGCGCGATGATGCCGGCCACGGTGCCAATCTCGTGCCAGTCGCGGACGATGACCGTGCGGAGGATCTCGCTGCCCAGCTTAAACTCGAGACCCATGGCGAGGCCCTTTGCCAACGTGAACTTAGTCTCCGGGGAACGCTTTAAGTAAAGATAAAACCCGTGCAGGCCGGAGTAGATGATGATTCCAACTCCGATGAACTCGAACAAAAGAATGGCGACCTCGACGATTTGCTCCAGGCACGTATCGAGCACACCCAAAATACCTGCCATTTTGCGGCCTCCGCGTGTTCAGCGCCGTTTGGTTGCGCACCTGCATCAAACAAAGAAAGAAACCCAAAAAGCCTACTATTCGCAATATTACCATTTTTGATTATAAAAAGAACCCTGTCCCGGCGCCCTGATACCGCCCTGCGCGGCTTGGGTACCCTAATCGCGTGAACACAAAAAGGCGCCCGCGGCGGCACTCCCGCCGCGGGCGCTCGAGGCGATGGGGGATCCCATGTCCGACGCAAAGAAGAAGATCGAGCGGCTGAGCTTCGACTCCGCCGAGTCGATGGATTTGTTCCAGCGCTATTCTCACCGCATGGTGCGCATCCAGACCGAGTTCGTCGACGGGTTCTGCGCGCTCGCCAACTTGGGCTCCGCCGTGACCGTCTACGGCACGGCGCGCTCCAAGGAGGGAGACGCCGAGTACGAGCGCGCTCGCGCGGTCGGCGCTGCGCTCGCGGCCCGCGATGTCGCCACGATGACGGGCGGAGGCCCGGGCACCATGGAGGCGGCGAATCGCGGCGCCCACGAGGCGGGCGGCATGTCGGTCGGCCTCTCCATCGAGCTGCCGTTCGAGGAGGAACCCAACCCCTGGGTCGACATCGCGCTGCGCTTCAGGTACTTCTTTGTGCGCAAGGCCATGTTCAGCTGGTACTCAAACGGCGCCATCGCGATGCCCGGCGGCTTCGGCACGCTCGACGAGCTCTTCGAGCAGCTCACCCTCATGCAGACGCGCAAGACCGAGCAGGTCCCGCTCGTCTTTGTGGGGAAGGACTACTGGGGCGGCATGTTCGACTGGATGCGCTCGGCGCCGCTCTCCCACGGCTACATCAGCCCCGAGGACATCGACGGGCTGCTTGTGACCGACGACGTGGAGAAGGCCGTCGCGGCCGCGTGCGCAGGCATCGAGTGCTAAGGCTGACGTGTCGCTAACACTGCGCTGACGTGCGCTTTTCTTGGTTGGCCGTACTTTTAAGGGACGCCTAACCAAGGAGAAGAAATGACAGAAGAAGAACGCCGCGCGGCCGAGACCTATCGCCGCGGTCCCGTGATCATGCGCGGACAGATGATCCCGACTGACACCACCGTAAGCCACCTGCTGCAGCCAGAGTCAGACACCGCCTGGCTGCATACCGACCCCTGGCGCGTGCTGCGCATCCAGGCTGAGTTCGTGGACGGGTTCGGCGCGCTGGCCGAGCTCGGTCCCGCGATCACGGTGTTCGGATCTGCGAGGACCGCCCCCGACGATGCGATGTACGCCGCCGCGCGGCGGGTCGGGGGGCTTATTGCAAAGAAGGGCATCGCCACGATAACCGGCGGCGGCCCCGGCATCATGGAGGCCGCGAATCGCGGCGCGTTCGAGGCGGGCGGGGTCTCGGTCGGCCTCGGCATCGAGCTGCCGCTCGAGGAGAGCATCAACGAGTGGGTCAACCTCGGCATGACGTTCCGGTATTTCTTCGTGCGGAAAACGATGTTCGTCAAGTACTCGCGCGGCGCGATTGTTTTTCCGGGCGGGTTCGGCACGCTCGACGAGGCGTTCGAGGTGCTCACGCTCGTCCAGACCCACAAGGCGCCGGAGCGGCCGGTCGTGCTCATCGGGAGCGAATACTGGCGCGGGCTCGTGGAGTGGCTGCGCGGCACGGTCGCAGGCTGCGGGAACATATCGCCGCTCGATCCGGAGCTGTTCTGCGTGACCGACGACGTCGAAGAGGCCGTCGCGGTCGCCTGCGCGAGCATCGCGACCAGGTAGGCGGGCTTCTTTCCCACGTATAATGGGTGGTCGCGGACGGTGTCTGTGGGTGGAACCCCGCAGACAGAACTCGCAGGCGGTGCCCGTGAACGGCGCCGCGCACGCCATCGAGCACAGGGGGAGAAGACATGATCAAGGCCGCGTTCTTCGACATCGACGGCACGCTGCTGAGTTTCAAGACGCACAAGCTCGCCGCATCGACCAAGCAGGCGCTCATCGAGCTGCGCCGCCGCGGGGTCAAGTGCGTCATCGCATCGGGCCGCCCCGAGTATCAGCTGCCGCCGTGCATCCGCTACGGCTTCGAGGGCTTCGGCCGCTTCGACGCGTACGTGACCTCCACCGGCTCGTGCTGCTACGACGCCGAGGGGACCTACTTCGAGACCCCCATCCCGGACTCTGACGTGAAGACGATCGTGGGGCAGGTCGACGACGGCCTCTACGACGTGCTCGTTCTCGAGAAGGACCATGCCTACGTCAACCGCTACAGCCCCGCCATCCGCGAGGTCGAGAAGAATGCGGGCCTTTGCTACGACCAAGGCGACGTGCACGACGCGCTCGGCGCCCACGTGCTGCAGTTCTGCGCGTTTTTGCCGCCAAAGGACGAGCACATCGTCACCGACGCGACGACGGGCGTGCTGACCACGCGCTGGTGCGACTATTTCTGCGACGTCGTGCCCGCGAACAGCAGCAAGCCCGCAGGCATTCGCGCCACGCTCGAGCGCTACGGGATCTCCGCGGAAGAGACCATCGCGTTCGGCGACGGCGGGAACGACGCCTCTATGCTGCGGATGTGCGGCATCGGCGTGGCAATGGGCAACGCCTCGCCCGAGGCGCTCGCCGCGGCGGACTACGTGACCGACGACGTCGACCACGACGGCGTCGCGAAGGCGCTCGAGCACTTCGGGCTGCTGTAGGGGGCGCGACTTCTACCGGGTGCGGCCTCTACCAGGTGCGCGCGAGGCGCTTGATGGCCTCGGCGGCGGTGTCCTCGTCGATGCCCTCGACGCGCACGACCACGGCCTCGCCGGTGCGCACGCCCATGGCCAAAAGCGCCATCAGGTCGGAGGCGTCGGCGCTGCGCCCCTCGTGCTCGAACGTCACGCGACTGCGCCATCGCTGGGCCTCGCCTGCGAGCAGCACGGCGAGCTGGATGTGGAACCCTATGGGGTCGGTGATCTGGCGCACGATCTCGCGCATGGACGTCCCTCTCCTTTACGCAACCTTGCACGAAAATACCAGCTTTGCGAGGGGCAGAGAGGCACCTCTCGGCGAGCGTGACGGCGGCGCGCCGTAAATGGACAACGGGTGTCGGGTGGCCGACGGCGTGGCAGCCTTGGCTGCCCCCCCGCCAACCATCCTCTCGTTGGCCACCTCGCCGCCCGCCCTTCTTCCCAACTGCGCGGCGCCTATGCGGTGCTTTGGCGTTGATTCGTGCTTCTTGGCCCCGGACGCCACGCGCTCGAGGGAAAATTACGCATCTTTGAGTTGTCACCAGCTGTGCCGCCGTGCGCAGCGACCGGAACATGCGAGGTCCTCAGGAATGGCTTTTGTCGACAACAGCAACGATCTGATCCAGTCGCCCGACCAGGCGCTTCTGGGGGAGTCGGCGCTCCGGGCCATCCGGACACCGTCCTGGACAACGGCTGCGTGGGGACGGTCACGGGGTATTACGACCCCGACCTGACCATTCTTTCGGTGAGCGAGCCGCTGCTGCGCGGCCTGGGCTACACCCTCGATTCCTTCATGGCGCGGACGGGCGGCTCGCTGCGGAACATGTTCTACGGCGAGGGCGCCTCTTTTTTGGAGCCGGGCCGCTTCCCGCGGATCAGCGGCCGCGGTGAGGGCCGGGTCCTCACCTCCGACGGCTCCCCGGTGAACGCCGAGCTATGCAAGAAGGACGCGACGGACGCGCTGGGCAAGCCTATCTGGGTCATGTCGGTGCACCTGACCTGGGAGCACGAGAACCTTTCGCTGATAAACGAGGCGATCAGCGCCGCGCTGTGGTACTTCGACTGCGACGAGAGCAAGAAGGCGCAGATGCAGGCGCAACGCTCCGCCGCGTTCCACCGCGCCTTCACCGACGCGAGCCTCTGCGAGTACTACGTGAACCTCGAGGAGAACACCTTCGACATCTTCAAGGTGGAGCCCTCGCTCATGACGGTGTTCGAGCGGAGCGGCACCTGGGACGAGCTCGTTCACCACCTCGTGAACCGTTACGTGGTCGAGGGCGACCGGCAGGCCGTCACGGACTTCTACGACCGCACCTACATGGCAAAGAAGCTCAAGGGCCTGAAGACTGAGCTTTCGCTGGAGTGCCGGATCATCCTCGACGGAGAGGTGCGCTGGATCCGCAACGTCATCATGCGGGGCGAGATCGACGACTCCGAGTACGCCATGATCTTCTTGCGGGACATCACGGAGGCCAAGGAGGAGCTCGCCCGGCAGCAGCGGGTGGCCTCGGACAACGCGTCGATGGGCCTCTTGATCCAGAGTATGGTGCGCCTGGTCGACCGCTTCGTCGTGCTCGACCTTGAGCGCGATCGCTACGAGTTCTACAGCCTCCAGGGCGAGCCGGTTTACAAGCCGACGGGCGCCTACCACGACTTCGTCGCGCAGGTGGCGCGCAAGTACAAGACGCTGGAGCCTCTGGACTCGCTCGAGGCCATGACCTCGGCGGATGCCATCCGCGCGCACCTGACAGGCGAGGACCAGATCTACAAGTTCGAGTACTGCACGCTCGGCGAGGACGCGTACAAGATCGCCTCCTTCATCCCGCTGGAGTGGGAGGGCGGCCGGCTCGTGAAGGCGCTCCAAGCGTCGATGGATGTCTCGCAAGAGAAGAAAGCCGAGATCGAGTCGCGCCATGCGTTCAAGGAGGCCTACCGCGCCGCGGAGAACGCGAACCGAGCGAAGACCGAGTTCCTCTCAAACATGTCGCACGACATCTGCACGCCGATGAACGCGATCATCGGCCTCACGGCGATCGCGGGGGCGAACATCGACAGCCAGGCCAAGGTCGTCGAGTGCCTGGGAAAGATCACGAAGTCCAGTCGCCACCTGCTCGGCCTCATCAACGAGGTGCTGGACATGGCCCGCATCGAGAGCGGGAAGATCACGCTGGCAGAGGAGGACTTCAGCCTGCCCGAGCTGGTCGACAACCTGCTCACGCTCACGAGGCCAGGCATCGACGCGCACGGGCACGACTTCGAGGTGCACGTCAACCACATCGAGCACGAGGCTGTCTGCGGCGACAGCCTGAGGATCCAGCAGGTGTTCGTGAATCTCATGAACGGCTCTATCGAGGTCGAGAGCGCGCCGGACCAGGGCACGAAGATCACGGTGACGATCTTCCTCAAGCTCCAGGGGAACGAGCTCGGGCAGGAGCGGGAGCTCGTGGATCTGCCGGTGCTCGTTGTGGACGACGACCGCACATGCTGCGAGAGCACGACCGGCACCCTGCGCGAGATCGGGATCGACGGTGAATGGGTGCTCTCGGGGGAGGAGGCCGTGCGGCGCTGCTGCGCACGGCACGATGCGGGCGACGACTACTTCGCCGTGATCCTGGACTGGAAGATGCCGGGCGAGCGCGGGAAGCTGCCGATCGTTGCCATGACGGCGAACGCGTTCGCCGAAGACGTGCAGCTTGCCAAGAACGCCGGCATGAACGAGCACGTGGCCGCGCCGCTCGACATGAACAAGCTGAACGACGTGCTCGGGGAGTGGCTGGGCTAGCGCGCGTCGCACGTGTCGGTGGGTTTCTTGGCGCCGAGCCTATGTCCCCCGGAACATGGGCTCCGACCTTCTCTTTGCGGAGCTATCTCAGGCGTCCCTCGCGACCAAGCCCTATTTTTTCTTCCGAACCTGCCAAATCCTATACAGGATGTCCTTCAGCACGAGGAAGGCGTCCTGCTCGCTGAACTTGTCGATCGCGTCCTGGATCTCCTCGACCTCAGCGTCGTAGGCGATCGGGTCGTCGAGGGCGATCCCGTACATGAGCGCCATTTTCTTTGACTGGAAGATGTCGGGGATGGTCTCATTCGTTTCCCACTTGGAAATGGTCTGCCTGCTCACCCCGATCTTTGCGGCGACCTCCTCCTGCGAGTAACCGGTCTTCCTTCGAGCTTGGTACAGGTTGTTTCCGAGGTTCATGGTGCTCCTTCCGCCGCGGTTGGTTGACGATATCATTCTCGGGCGCCGCCGGGGAGGAGGGTCTACCAACCTTAGATTGCAGTTTCGCGCGGGTTCTTAACGGCGGGTCGGATGTGGACATGGCGAAGCCCATGCGAAGAGTCGTTGAGTTGTTGGTCTACTTGCAAAGAATCGTTGAGTTGTTGGTCCAGTTGCGAAGAAAACCCGAGTTGTTGGTTCTTTTGCAAAAATATGCCGAGTTGTTGGCCCTGCGAGCCTCAAGAACTCGATGATTCTTTGCAAAAGGACCAACAACTCTGCTTTTCCTTGCATCGCTGCGCGGAGCGGCTCGGCTTTAACGGGCGGCAAGAGACCCCATTGTCCCATCCGGACTCTGCGACATTCGCAAACCAGTAAAATAGCCTCAATGACATCAATAAAATCGCAGGTCAGGGGTCTAGCAAGAATGACGCGCATCTTATTCATATGCCACGGCAGGATTTAAACTAGAACAAGTTTTCGCAGTTTAACGCCATCATTTTTGGTTCTCTATACATCGTTTGTACATCAAAGACCCAGACCTTCGCTTTTGCTGTGGCATACCTGAAAACGTCTCTGCGCTCCTAATGGTTCGGCTTGCTGTCCCCGTGGGATAATGGGCCGGACATTTCTTTTATATGGAGGTTTCAATGGCTGGCACGAAGGCCGATGCGCAGAAGTTCTGCCGCGAGTGGACGGGCAGGGGTGACGAAAACCAGGATACCCAACGCTTCTGGATAGGCTTTTTCCAGGAAGTTCTCGGAGCGGATGATGCCATTCAGCGCTTGCGCTTCGAGGTGCCTGTCCAGACTGCCGCGTCCGATCACAACGGCTTTATCGATGTCCTCGTCCCTTCCGCAAAGGTGGTTATCGAGCAGAAGTCCCTCGGTATCGACCTCGCCAAGCCCGAAAAACGCCAGGGGCGCATGGTCACCCCTGCGCAGCAGGCGCTCGCCTATGCCCAGGGGATGCCGCTCACGCAGCAGCCGCGCTACATCGTTGCATGCAACTTCGAGCAGATGTGGGTATTTGACCGCGAGGCCGATGCCCTTTGTAAAAAAGAGCCGCTTTTCAAGCTCTCGCTCGCTGAGCTTCCCAAGAACCTTGCCGCCGTCCAGTTCCTCAAGGGCGCGGGTGAGGCCCCGACCACCATTTCCCAGGCGGTCTCCGTCGAGGCTGGCAAGATTATGGGGAAGCTTCATGACCTCGCTGCCGCCTCTTTCAACGACCCCGATGCTCCCGAGAACCACCATGCCTTGAGCGTCCTCATGACTCGCTTAATGTTCCTCATGTTCTGCGAGGACGCGGGTCTCGTTGCGCCGAATGCTTTTCGCGACTACGTCAAGCATTTTCGGGCGGAGGATCTCCGGCGCGGTCTCAAGGACCTCTTCGTCTGGCTGGACACTCCAGATGAAGAGCGCGACGAGTACGCTGAGGACTGGCTAAAAGTCCTGCCCTACATGAACGGCGGTCTCTTCCGTGAACGCACGGAGGTCCCGCCCCTCGACGAGACGTTCCGCACGACGCTGCTCGTCGACGGCTGCCAGGAATTCGATTGGTCGGGCGTGAGCCCGACCGTCTTCGGTTCCATCTTCGAGGGCGCGCTCTCGCATGACCACCGCCGCGCCAATGGGCAGCACTTTACGAGCCCTGATAACATCCATAAGGTTATCGACCCGCTTTTCCTCGATGCGCTGGAGGCTGATTTCGAGGAGGCCAAGGCCAAGCCCGTCGCGGGCGGCGCCAGGAGGAAGGCCTTGGAGGAACTCCATGAGAGGGTCGGCTCCGTCGGCGTGTTGGATCCCGCGTGCGGCTCTGGCAATTTTCTCACGGAAAGCTACATATGCTTGCGTTCCTTGGAGAACCGCATTCTCTTTGAGCTCGCGGGCGACGGGCAGGCGTCCATGTCCTTCGAGGACGCGGGGGAGCGCGACGTCCTAGTTTCCCTCAAGAACTTCCATGGCATAGAGCTCGAAGACTTCGCCTGTTGTGTTGCGCGTACAGCTCTCTGGATCGCAGAGAAACAGGCCGACATCGACACGGCTAAGGTGACCAAGCGCGTCTACCAGGAGTTGCCGCTCCGCGACTACGAGGGAATCACCTGTGCGAACGCCCTCCGTGTGGACTGGAACGACACCGTTCCCGCGAGCGAGGTCGATTTTGTAATCGGCAACCCGCCCTTCATCGGCTACTCCAACCTTACCGAGGACCAGAAAAGAGATCGCGCCGACATCTTCGGCAAGGCGGGCGGTGTGCTGGACTACGTCGCCTGCTGGTATGAGAAAGCCGTCGATTTCACGCGCGGAACCCATGCACGCTGTGCGTTTGTCTCGACGAATTCGATCTGCCAAGGGCAGCAGGTAGAGCCTCTGTGGAAGTCACTTTTCGATGATGGCGTCCACGTTGACTTCGCGCATCAGACGTTCGTCTGGAACTCGCAGGCTTCCGATGAGGCTCATGTGCATGTGATAATCGTCGGGTTCTCGCGCGAGGCCGCTGGTCCGCGCCTGCTGTTCGACCGCGACGGCAACGTGCGCGAGGTCGAGCACATCAACGGCTACCTTTCGCCGTCACCCGATGCGTTCGTGGCGAGAAGGGCCAAGCCTCTGTGCAACGTGCCCCCCGTGGTCCGTGGGTGTCAGCCGACCGATAACGGTAACCTTCTTCTTACTCAAGAGGAACGCGATGACTTGCTGCGCTGCGAGCCCGGGGCCGAGCCGTATATTAAGCCCTTTTCCATGGGAGCGGAGTTCATCAATGGCGTGCCTCGATATTGCGTTTGGATGGACGGTTTCGATCCTGCGGTCCTCGCCAAGCTGCCGCGGCTGCGTGAACGCGTGCAGCGTGTCCGCGAGTTCAGGCTCGCGTCAAAGAAGGCAGCGACGCAGAAGAAGGCCGCGACCCCGTGGCTCTTCGACGAGGTGAGGCCTCCGAAGGGCGATAGCTATATTGCTTTGCCTGCCGTGTCCTCTGGTCGAAGAAGGTACATTCCTATTGGCTTTGTCACTAATGGAATGATTCCGGGCAACAAGATTTACTATGTCGATAACGGTAATCTCTATCAATTCGGGGTCTTGGCAAGTCAGTTTCATAACGCATGGGTTCGCCAAGTCGCAGGCCGTCTTAAGAGTGACTATAACTACTCAAATACCATCGCATATAACAATTTGGTCTGGCCCGATGCCTCACTCGAGCTACGCGAACGTGTTGAGGAGTGTGCTCAAGCCGTCCTCGACGCTCGCGAGGCACATTCCGAGGCAACCTTAGCTGACATGTATAACCCTGACAACGACTTTCTTTTCCCAGATCTTATTGCCGCCCATGCTGCGCTCGACGCTGCCGTCGAGGCTGCATATGGCGTCGACTTTAGAGGTGACGAGGAGCTCATCGTTGCGCATCTATTTGATTTATATGCAGCTGCGGTGAGCAGCGAGCGTTAACAACTTGCCTTAAACCCAGGATGATGAGAAGGGCGCACGGCGGCGGTCGTGCGCCCTTTTTCATGCAGGTGTAAATATGAAGAAATGGTGAGAGCGTCCCTTTTGGCACGTCTAACCATAGGTCCGAATCACGAGCAATAATTAATACAATCCCACGCGCGGGAAGACAAAATAGCATCAAACCTGTAAGGAGATATGTATGGACAACAAGTCTACTAAGGTTGCAGCGCTCACTCCTCGCAGCCTTGCGACGCGCGGCTTTGTTGATGTTGTTAATGCGAATGACCTGCGCTTTGTTGGTGTCGAGCCGTCTTGCCTCTATGACGCTGACGGCAAGCGCACCGACGAGGTTAATGGCAGCCGCGTGCGGCTTATGCTTGCCGACCGTGATGTCAAGGTCAAGGTTATTGGTAAAACTATTGATCAGTTTGCGGATCTTTGTTTTGGCGATTTGGTTACCCTTGTGGACGCCGAGGCTATTCTTTATACCCGCCAGGGAGACCGCTGGCCGCGCGTGGCTTTCCGCGCCGGTGACGTCGTCAAGGTCGGCGACGAGCAGGGCGAGGAGGCCTAACCATGGAATCGCCCGTCTCTCCGATGGAGGCGCGCGAGGCCAAGCCTTATGCCGGGGAGAGCGAGACGCCGCTCTCGCTCTCCCTCGGTGTGCTTACCCTCGCTTCCGTTGCTCTTGTCGCCATCGCTACTCGTGCCTTTGACAGCGCTATCGGATTCAACGCCGAGCCTTTCATCGGCCTGGGACTGCCGCTCGGTAGCGCTCTTATTATCTGGGGCCTCATCCGTCAGTCCGTTACCCTGCGCTGGGGTATCGGTGTTCCTACTAAGCGCCAGGCGCTTGCCCAGGTTCGCCGCTCCATGGTCGTTGGAGGGTATCTGCCCCATGACATGGCGTTGTGGAGCCCCCGACCGTTCCGTGCCAAGCTTAAGCCTCGCGAGCGGATAGTCGAGGTCATTTACACGGGTGCCCTGTGCAAGGCTCCTGAGGACCTTGGCGCCTATATGCTCGCCTCGCACGCGACGGACGCTGAATACATAGATGTCGTCGTCCCGGCACGCAGGCCTGGGCAAACCGTTAGCCTCATCGTCGTCCTGCGTTACGACCTCGACAGGGAGGCATAGCATGGTCGCGGCGGAAAAGCAGCCGTTGAACTGGGGCTTCGGCGCCGATGGGCGTCCTGTGGTCTCCACACTGGCCAACGGCCTGCAGGCGGCCGTTGCAGGCGCCTCAGGCTCCGGCAAGAGCAACACGCTCAAGCGTTTTCTTCTTGACGCGTGCGAGAAGCTTGGTCCTTCTCTCCAGCTCGTTGTCATAGACGCAAAGCGCGTCGAGTTCATGTCGTGGGTGCCACGTGCCTACGTGTACACCGATCAGGCCGATTTCGTTCCCGTAATCGATGGTCTTGCGGGAGAGTACGAGCGCCGCAAATTGGCGATGAAGTCCAATCGCTGGTCAATCTCTCCCGAGTCCCCTTTCATCCTTCTTGTCGTTGATGAGGTCTCAGCGATCCTGAACGCTCCCGAGTATACGTCCGCTCAGCGTAAGGCTCTCGAGATGAAGTTACGTGCGCTCTCTGAGCGCATGCGTGCGACGGGTATGGGTGCCATCTGGTCGGGCCAGACCCTTTCCGCTGACGTGCTGCCGACGTCCATAAGGAACAATTGCACCACTCGTATCGTTCATCAAACGATGAGTGAGGAGGCTTTGACCATGGCATCGGGTGGGCGCAATGAGGAGTGCCGTGCTGATCTGCTGCCGATGCCCGGCATGTTCTTCGCCCTGACCAACACGACGCGCCAGCGCTTCGTGCGTGGTCGCTCCAAGCTCATTTTGCCTGACGAGGAGAGCCGTTTCTTGGCGGCATTGGCAAAGGATAAACGACCTCTCCACTGTGTGGATTTCGGCGCCGCCGACTATTTCGGCTAGCGGTTTTTGCTGGGGGAGCCGAAGAGCTCCCCCAGCAAAAAACCAAACATATATATAGCTTAATCATTGCCACTGTAAAAACCGAAGAAACCCCAGTTGACAGGGGGCGAAGGGCTTGTTTCCGCCCCCCTGCCACTGTTGCCATTTTGCCAAAAAACGCATCTCAAATACATCAAAAAGGAGCTAAGACATGGCCGACAAGAAGCGCTCGCGCTACGTGAATATGATGGCTGAGCAGCAGATTCGTCACCTTTGTGTGTCTCTCGATGAGTTCATTGATAAGGTTAAGTCGCTCAATGCTTCAAGGTATGCCCTCATCGTTCATGATCGCGATAAGAAGGCCGATGGCACGCCTGTTGAACCGCATGTGCATGTTGCCTTTCACTTCGATAATGCGCGTGAAATCGCTGCCGTGGCCAAGAAACTGAAACTTCCGTCGCAGTATGTAAACAAGTGGGACGGAGATCAGGAGGCGCTCTTCGCCTATCTGTGTCATCGCACTGCCGGGGCCAAGAACAGGTTTCAATATGATCCTGCTGCCGTCGATGCAAACTTCGATTATGCTGGCTGGCTTAGGAAGGTCGAGGACCGCTACAAAGTTGCCGAAACCTCGCTCTTTATGCCCGTCCTCGGCGGCCCCGAGGAGAAGGTCGATGCCGTCCTCAACGCGCTCTACGCCGGGGACCTCACTGAGAAGGGGGCTGGGGAACTCCTCACGGGTTCCGAGTACGGCAACAATTCCCGAGCGCTGAAGGACGTCATTGCTGCCGCCGAGCTTCGCTCCGCTGAGAGGTGGCGCGAGGAGCATAAGGACGGGACGTTCACTGTGCTCTGGCTCTTTGGTTCCTCCTATACGGGGAAGTCCCACATGGCTATCGAGCTTGCGAGCAGGCGCGGGGACTACTACGTCTCGCGTTCTCAGCGCGACCCTTGGGCCGAGTACCACCCGACCATGCATGCCGTGGTGCTCGACGATCTCCGCCCCAATTCCATGGACTACTCAGACCTCATCAAGGTCCTTGATCCCAACTCTCTGCGAATTGGCGCATCTGGGGCCGCGCGTTATCACGACAAGCCGCTCGCCTGCGACTTCATTGCTATAACGACGCCGTTCACGCCCCTCGAATTCTGGGAGGCGGCGGTCAAGCCGCGCTACCGCGCCATCGACGGCCTTGACCAGCTCCACCGTCGCCTTACGACGGTCATTTCCATGGATAAAAAGCGCTACCGCGCGGTTAGCTTCGATCCCGCCAAGGGCATCTACCGAGCGGTTCGCGGAACCTCGCGGAAGAACATATACGCCGCGCGGGGGAGGACCGAGCCGACCGCGAAGAAAGCGCGTGACGCCTTCGAGGCGCTTGGGATTTGACCTATGCCGAGGTCCAGACGCATATATTATGTGATGTACGCGAAGCGTCTGGGCCTTTCTTCCTAGAAAGGACCCGGTATGAGCCGTAAAGACATTAAGGGTCGCGTTCTCCGAGAGGGCGAGACCCAACGCTCCGACGGCCGCTATCAGTACGCCTACACGGTCGGCGGGAAGCGCAAGTTCCTCTATTCCTGGACCTTGACAGCCAAAGACAAGACCCCCGAGGGCAAGCGCAAGGGCCCCTCGCTCCGCGAGAAGGAGGAGGCTGTCCAGAAGGACATCTTCGATGGGCTCGCCCCCGACGAAAGGAACGTTTATCAACTTGCCAAGGCCTACACGGACACCCGCACGGGCGTCCGGGAGACGACCAAGACCGGCTACCGGACGGTCCTCAACTTCCTTCGTAAGGACGAGTTCGGGGCCCGCAGGATTACCGACGTCAAGACCGTCGACGCCAAGCGCTGGCTCATCTCCCTCCAGCGCGACCAAGGCAAGGGCTACAGCTCCATCCATTCCATACGCGGGGTGCTGCGCCCCGCCTTCCAGATGGCCGAGGACGACGATCTCATCCGGAAGAACCCGTTCAGCTTCGAGCTAAGCACCGTCATCGTCAACGACAGCGCCCGCCGCGAGGCCCTCACACGCGAGCAGGAGCGCAGGTTCCTGCACTTCGTCCGGTACGATGACCATTACAGCCGCTATTATCTCGACTTCTTGGTCCTCTTCAAGACTGGCCTGCGCATCTCCGAGTATTGCGGGCTGACCCTCTCGGACCTCGATTTCGCGGGCGGGAAGATCCGCGTTGCCCGCCAGCTCCAGCGCACGCCCGACATGCGCTATTACATCGAGGACCCCAAGACCCACTGCGGCACGCGCTTCGTCCCGATGACGCCCGAGGTCAAGGACGCCCTTAGGCGGATCGTCGCCGAGCGCAATTCCCCTAGGCGCGAGCGGGAGATCGACGGCGTATCGGGTTTCCTGCGTTTGGACAAGAACGGGATGCCGCGCGTGGCCCTTCACTATGACCACTACTTCAAGTCGGCGACCGAGGCATACAACAGCCTTTACAAGGAGGAGCTGCCGAAGGTCACGCCGCACGTCTGTAGGCACACCTTTTGCACGAACATGGCCAAGAGTGGTATGAATCCCAAGAAGCTCCAATACATCATGGGCCACTCGGACATTGGCGTGACTCTGAACGTCTATACGCACATCGGGTTCGATGACGTTCAGGAAGATATGCTGAAAGCTGCGGAAATCGCATAATCGCATATCAAACATCACACTGATGTAAATGATGTAAATCGGCGTTTTCATACATCATCCGTACATCACTTTTTCGCGTCGTTGACCTCCCTGGGCGCTTTCGTCCCGGAAAATCGGTAAAATGACTGATGTAACAGCCATAAAACCGCAGGTCAGGGGTCTTGTAAGTATGACGCGCATTCTCTTCATATGCCACGGCAACATCTGCCGCTCGACGATGGCCCAGTTCGTCTTCGAGGAGCTCGCGCGCCGCGCTGGGCGCGCGGACGAGTTCGTCGTCGACTCGGCCGCCACGAGTCGCGAGGAGATCGGCAACCCGCCGCATCACGGCACGGTGGCTAAGCTCCGCGAGGTCGGCATCCCTGTGAGGCGCCACCGCGCCCGCCAGATCACGCGCGCCGAGTACGGCGACTGGGACCGCATCGTGTACATGGACGCGGAGAACGCCTATGGACTCGAGCATATCCTCCATAGCGACCCCGATCACAAGGTGAGCCGCCTGCTCGACTGGACCGACTCGCCGCGCGATGTCGCCGACCCGTGGTACACGGGCGACTTCGACGCGACGTACGCGGATGTGCTCGCGGGATGCGAGGCACTTCTCTCCAAGCTGTAGGAGGCGTGGGGAGGGCGCGCGGCCCGAGTCGGCCGAAGGTCCGTGGCCACTGCCCGTGGAGGCGGGCGCTTTTCTGCATCTCCTCTCTAACTAGCCGGCAAGTGCGGCAATAACGCTGCTCCCACCTGCTGCTGCCAAATGACGGCGGCCGATAGATGCGCCGGGACGAGGGTGTCCCAGAAAGCTGCACGCAATGACTGTCGCCGAATGAAGGTGAACGACCGCCGCCGAATGATGGTGGGGATTCGCTGGGCGGGCAATTGTTGTCCCGCGGGGCGGTTACACTCTTAAGTCGCTAAAGCTATCGAGAGGAACCGCAGCGCATGAACGACGATCAGCTCACATTCTTCGCACCCTCCGACGAGGAGGAGCCTGCCGGCTACGACTCCTACCTGCCTCCCGAGGCGGGGGAGGGGGCCGTCGCCGTGGCGCCCGCCGCCACGATGGCGGAGCCGACGCCCATGTGGGGAGCCCCGGCCGCGCCGCGCGCGAACATCGACCTCGACGGCCTGAATCCCGCCCAGCGTGAGGCGGTCGAGACCACGCGCGGGCCCCTGCTGGTCCTGGCGGGCGCAGGCTCCGGCAAGACCCGCGTCCTCACCATGCGCATCGCCCACATGATCGCCGACGAGGGCGTGCGCCCCTGGCAGGTCCTCGCCATCACCTTCACGAACAAAGCCGCGGCCGAGATGCGCGAGCGCCTGGGCGCCATCCTGCCCGACGGCACCCGCGGCATGTGGGTCTGCACCTTCCACGCCATGTGCGTGCGCATGCTGCGCGAGGACGCCGAGGCCATCGGGTACACGAGCAACTTCACTATCTACGACGACGACGACTCGAACCGCATGGTCAAGTCCATCATGAGCGACCTGCGCATCGACCAGAAGCAGTTCCCCATCCGCGCCGTCCGCTCGAAGATCAGCTCCGCCAAGAACGCCATGCAGTCCGCGGTCGAGCTCGAGAGCTCTCAGAACCCTGCCGACCGCGTGGCCGGGCGCGTCTACCGCGCCCTCGACGTGCGCCTTGCCAAGGCCAACGCCATGGACTTCGACGACCTCCTGCTCAAGGCGCTCGAGCTGCTGTCCAAGCACCCCGACGTGCTCGAGAAGTACCAGGACCGCTTCCAGCACATCAGCGTCGACGAGTACCAGGACACCAACCACGTCCAGTACGCCATCACGAACCTGCTCGCCGCCAAGTACCGCAACCTCATGGTCGTGGGCGACGACGACCAGTCCATCTACTCCTGGCGTGGCGCGGACATCCAGAACATCCTCGATTTCGAGAAGGACTACCCCGACGCGAAGACCGTGCGCCTGGAGCAGAACTACCGCTCGACCGGCCACATTCTCAACGCGGCGAACTCCGTGGTCGCGCACAACTCGCGCCGCAAGGCCAAGCGCCTCTTTACCGACGCGGGCGACGGCGAGAAGATCAAGCTCTTCCAGGCCTCCGACGAGCGCGACGAGGGCCGCTGGATCGGGGCCGAGATCGAGCGCCTGCACGACGCGGGCACGAGCTACGACGACTTCGCGGTGTTCTACCGCATGAACTCGCAGTCCCGCATCCTCGAGGATATGCTGCTGCGTGCGGGCGTCCCGTACAAGATCGTGGGCGGCACGAGGTTCTTCGACCGCGCCGAGGTCCGCGACGTGACGGCCTACCTCAAGGCCGTGTGCAACCCCAACGACGACGTGTCGGTCCAGCGCGTGATCAACACCCCGCGCCGCGGCATCGGCTCGACGTCGGTGGCCAAGCTCCAGCAGCTCGCCGCCGACGAGGGCGTGAGCTTTTACGCCGCCTGCCAGCAGGGCATCTGCGAGGCGGGGCTCTTCTCGCCGAAGGTGCGCAAGGCGCTCGGCGAGTTCTGCGACGTCATCGAGTCGGGCCGCCGCGTCTCGGGCGAGCTCGCGCAGGTGGTCGACGCCATCGTGACCAAGGCGGGCCTCATCCGAGCGCTCGAGGCCGAGCACTCCGACGAGGCGGACGGCCGTATCGAGAACATCAAGGAGTTCATGGGCGTCGCCGCCGAGTTCGACGAGACCCACGAGGACGTTACCTCCACGCTCGAGTCGCTCGAGCAGCTCCGCGCAGCGGG
>DBFAZJ010000141.1:0-2539 GCA_048244295.1 Collinsella sp. | reverse complement strand
TTACCGACCATCTTGCCAAGCAGGTCAAGGAGCTGCTCGCCGTTGGCCATGAGGTCGGCGTTGTTGTCGGCGGCGGCAATATTTTCCGCGGCATGGCCGGCGCTGCCGGTGGCATGGAGCGCGCCCAGGCCGACTACATGGGCATGCTGGCAACCGTTATGAACGCGCTCGCCCTGCAGGATGCCTTCGAGCACAACGATGTTCCCTGCCGCGTGATGAGCGCTATCCAGATGAACGAGATCTGCGAGCCCTATATTCGCCGTCGCGCCATCAACCACCTTTCCAAGGGCAGCGTCGTTATTTTTGCCGCCGGTTCGGGCAATCCGTACTTTACGACCGACACCGCCGCGGCTCTTCGTGCCTGCGAGATCGGTGCCGAGATCCTGATTAAGGCCACTAAGGTTGACGGCATCTACGACAAGGATCCCGTCAAGTGCGCCGATGCCGTCCGTTTTGACAAGATTACCTATCACGAGGTTCTCGTCCGCGGTCTGCAGGTTATGGATTCCACGGCTACGGCACTGTGCCAGGATAACCGTATGCCTATTTTGGTCCTCAACATCGATGGCGAGGACACCGTCAAGCGCGCGCTTTCGGGTGAGCCCGTCGGCACGCTCGTCTATCAGGAGGATTAAGCATGGCAGAGAACATCACCGCCCATATGGACAAGTCGCTCGAGTCCCTCAAGCATAACTTCTCCAAGGTCCGTACCGGCCGCGCCAATGCCAACATTCTGTCCGACATCACCGTCGATTATTACGGTGTTCCCACGCCGGTCACGCAGGTTGCCGCCGTCAAGACCCCCGAGGCCCACATGCTGCTCATCGAGCCGTGGGACAAGGCACTCATCAATGCTATCGTCAAGGCCATCGGCGCTTCCGATCTGGGTATTACCCCCAACTCCGATGGCACCGTCGTTCGTCTTCCGTTCCCGGCTCCCACTGAGGAGCGCCGTCGCGAGCTCGTCAAGGAGTGCCGCGAGTACGCCGAGCAGGCCAAGGTGTCTATCCGTAACATCCGTCGCGACTTCAACAACAAGCTCGAGCGCGATGAGGAGCTCACCGAGGACGATGTCCGTCGCGAGCAGGCCAAGGTCCAGAAGCACACTGATGAGTATGTCGCCAAGGTCGAGGAGCTTCTGAAGGAAAAAGAAGCCGAGGTCATGGAGATCTAAGGTGCAATACGACGAGCATAAACTGGTCGAGTACTTTGCCGACGCCCCTGCGGGCGTCGGTTTTTCCGACCTTGACCTCAATAACATTCCGCACCATATCTCGTGCATCATGGACGGCAACGGTCGTTGGGCCACATCGCGCGGTCTTGCGCGCACCGAGGGCCACAAGGCGGGTATCGTCTCCCTTCGCGAGATTATTACCGCCTGCGTGCGTCTGGGCGTCGACGTGCTTTCGGCCTATGCGTTTTCTACCGAAAACTGGAACCGTCCGCAGCATGAGGTCAACGTCTTGATGCATCTGTTTGCCAAGACGTTTATCGACGAGCTGCCGCTTCTGAAGCGCGAAAACGTGCGCGTTGTCTTTTTGGGTGACATTTCCGCGCTGCCCAAGAAGACCCGCGACGTTTTTGAACGCGGTCTTGCCGAGTGCGCCGATCACACCGGTATGACGCTGGCGCTTGCCGTCAACTACGGCGCGCGTGCCGAGATTACCCGCGCTGTCCGTCAGATTGCGCTCGATGCCGTCGCCGGCAAGATCGATCCTGCCGCTATCGACGATGATATGGTTGCCTCGCACCTCTATACCGCCGGTCTTCCCGATCCTGAGCTTGTGATTCGCACCTCTGGTGAGCTGCGCCTTTCGAACTATCTGCTGTGGCAGGTGGCTTATTCCGAGTTCTACGTCACCGATACCTATTGGCCCGACTTTGATCGTTGGGGCCTTGTCGACGCCATTTTGGCCTATCAGGGCCGTGACCGTAGGTTTGGTGGACTGAGCAAGACCGAGGAGGCTTAATCGTGTCCGATCGTCCCAAGGCGTCTGCTCCCAAGACGCCTGCGCGCAAAGCTGCCACTGCGGGAGCGCCTGCAGCGAAGAGCGGCACCGGTTCGTGGCTGGCGGGCTTTATTACCCGTGCCGCTGCCGGTATCGTCTACGCCGTTGTCTTTATCCTGTGCTTGGTTTTGGGTATTGTGCCCACGGCCATCTTTGTTTCTGTCATGAGCGGTCTGTGCTGCTATGAGTTTTTCCGCATGACGAGGCTCGATGGCAAGATGGCTAACGAGCGCATGGGTATCGCTGCCGCCGTACTCTTTCCGCTGTCGGCGTTGGGCGATTCGATGTTGCTGAATGCCCTGCTTTTTGCCCTGATGCTCGCTGTGGGCATTTGGTATGTCTGGTCGCCGCGTACCCGCATCTCTGATGTGGCCGTGACGCTCATGGGTCCCATCTACACTGGCTTTATGCTGTCGGCTATCGTGCTGCTGCGCGATGCCGTGCCCGGTTTTGCCGGCGCCCTGCTTTCGGTGGGCGTTTGTGCGTCCCTTTGGGTCTCCGATTCGTTTGCCTACATCGTGGGCAGCCGT
>DBFAZJ010000140.1:0-5488 GCA_048244295.1 Collinsella sp. | reverse complement strand
CAACGACGCTCGCCACATACGCGCCGCTATCGGTGCTCAGCTTGTTGGTGCGGGCGTTAAGCGCATTGACGCTCGAAAGCGTGGCGCCCAGGTACGGGTGCACCGGCGTCTTGCCGTCGATAATCTGGTCGGCAATGTTCTTGGCGTAGTTAACGGGAATGGCAAAGCCAACGCCCGAGCTGGAGCCCGAATAGCTCTCGATGAGCGAGTTAATACCCACGAGCTTGCCGTTGTCGTTAACGAGCGCACCACCGGAGTTACCCGGGTTGATGGCGGCATCGGTCTGGATCATGTTGGCGTAGATGGTGTTACCACTGGTGGAGCTCATGGCCGTGGAGCGATAGAGCGCCGAGACGATACCCGTGGAGACAGACTGCTCGTTGCCGAACGGCGAGCCGATCGCCATGACCCACTCGCCCACGTTGAGCTTGGAGGAGTCACCGATCTCGATCGGGGTGAGCTTGGAGGCGTCGGCGTCCTTGAGCTTGATAACGGCCAGGTCGCTCGAGGCATCGTTGCCCACGAACTCGGCCTCATAGGTGGTGCCGTCGTCCATGGTCACCACGTACTGGTCGTAGCCATCGACCACGTGGTTGTTGGTGAGGATGTGGCCCTCGGTATCGAGCACCACGCCCGAACCGACACTGCCCGAGCTGTCCGACTCATCGGCAGACTGCGAAAGCGAGCCATTCTGGCTGCCGCTCGAAGTGGCGGTGATGGAAACGACGGAGGGCAAGGCCTTGGCAGAGACGGCCTCGGCCAGCGTGGTGTCCTCGGAATCGATCGTAATCTTTTGCGTCGATGAACCCGAAGCACCCGCCGTCACGGCATTCTTGCCGCCGCCGATATCGAGCGTGCCACTCATAATGAGCGCAATGACCAGCAGGGCTCCGCAGGCACAGCCGGCAAGCGCCGTAATAAAGATCGGCAGCTTTTTGGTCTTGGTCTTGACCACCGTGTGCTTGTTCACGACCTGCTGGCCACCCAGCGGCTTGCCGGTCTGCGTGTCGTAGGCCTGCACGTAGGGAATGTTACTGCCGGCAGGCGTCGACTCCACCTGCACACGCGGCTGCTGCTGGGTCTCGCCGGCGTTGCCCGCATCCTGGGGACGCTGGGAATCGTACTCGCTCATGGCTGCGATCCTTTCGTCAAATAACCAAAGGCCCGCCAAACATGTGGCGGGCCATCATTGTTCATGTTGAGTTGTACCCCAATATGCGGGTGCACGTGTATGAGAACGCAATCTTTTAGGAAGGCTTAAGTTCTACTGCAAACTCGAAAGGAACCCACACATGCGGCAAAGCCACCACAAAGATGCCTGCCCTCCTTGCGGTGGAAATCTAGTCCTTAAACAGATAGCCCACGCCGCGGACGGTGGTGATGTGTGCCGCGATCTGCGGGCCCACCTTGGAGCGAATGCGTCGAATGTGCACGTCGACGGTGCGCGTGCCGCCGCAGTACTCAAAGCCCCACACGCGGTGCAGCAGCACCTCGCGGCTGTAGGCACGGTTGGGGTGCGTCGCCAAAAAGCTCAGCAGCGAGTACTCCATCAGCGTCAGGTCGATGGGCTCGTTATCGAGCGTCACCTGGTAGGTGGCCAGGTTAATCTCGAGGTTATCGATGTTGAGCACATCGTCGGCAGTAACGGTCTCCTCCTCGCCCATCAGGCGCTGCGCGCGAGCCTTGAGCTCGTTAGGCGTCGCCGTGGGGCATACAAAGTCGGCATGCGCGTGATTGGGCAGGCGCAAGGTACCGAGCGCCTCGTCGTCGACGATCACCAACATGGGGACGCCGCCGCGATCGTCAAGCCACTTGGCAATCTGATCGATGCGGTCGCTGCGGATGCCATCGGAATCGAGGATCAGCAGGTCAAAGTCGTGCGCCGCAGTCGGCGAATCGGGGGTTGCCAGGCTCACCTCGACACCCAGGGTGGTCGTCAAGCTGCGGGCAAACTCGTGGAAGCGCGTCGTGCGCGCCATGAACAGGGCACTCTTTTCGGACATATCGGCCTCCAAAGAAATGAGCTCAATCGTACTGGAACAAGCCAGCGCGATTAGGAGTTCGCCAGGTAGTGCTTGATCTCCCACTCGGTGATCGTAGACTCAAACTTATGCCACTCGTCGCGCTTCTTTTTGAGGAAGAAGCCGTGGATGTGCTCGCCGAGGGCATCCTTCATAAACTGCGAGTCCTCAAACACGTCGAGCGCCTCTTTGAGCGAGCGCGGCAGCGGCGTGTAGCCGGCCTCGACCATCTGACGGTCGGTAAGCTTGAGCGTCTCGGCCGTTGCCTCGGGCGGGAGCTCCAGTTTGCGCTCGATGCCGTCCAGACCAGCCGCCAGCGTGACGGCGTTGACCAGGTACGGATTGGCCATGGGATCGGGGCTGCGCAGCTCGATGCGCGTGGACAGCTGCTTGCCGGGCTTGTAGACCGGGATGCGGACCATGCTCGCGCGGTTGCGCAGGCCCCACGTGGCGTACTGCGGCACGGAGTCGCCACCCGTGGTGATGCGCTTGTACGAGTTGACCGTGGGGTTGGTGATGGCGCTGATCTCGCGCGCGTGCGCCAAGATGCCGGCCATATAGTGCTTGGCGATATCGGAGAGATGGTACTTCTCGTCGTCCACGCCCCAAAAGACGTTGTTGCCGTCGTGGTCGAACAGCGACTGATGCAAAAACATGGCGCTGCCGTCCTCGCCCGCCAGCGGCTTGGGCATAAAGGAGGCGTGGCAACCGCTTTCGTAGGCCTGCTGCTTAATGATGAGTTTGGCCGTGGTGATGGCGTCGGACATGCTCAGGGCCTCGGCGTGACGCAGGCTCATGCCGTGCTGCGAGCGGCCGGCGGCGTGGAAGGTGTACTCCACGGGCACGGACATCTTCTCGAGCGTGAGGACCGTGTTGCGGCGCAGGTCGCGGGCGGCATCGCTCACCGAAAGATCGAAGTAGCCCACGTTGTCGAGCGGCTCGGGGGTGTGCTCGTCGGGGAAGTAGTAATACTCCAGCTCGGCGCCTACGTTGAGCAGATAGCCAGCCTTCTCGGCCTTGCGGAACATGCGGCGCAGGGCATCGCGCGGGTCGCCGGCAAACGGCTTGCGATCGGGAGTGCACACGTCGCAGAACACGCGGGCGACGCCGTTGTGACTCGGGCGCCACGGCAAAATCTGGAAGGTCGAAGCATCGGGAAACGCCAGCATGTCGGCTTCCTCGGGCGTGGCAAAGCCCTCGATGGCCGAACCGTCAAAGCCAATACCCTCCTCAAAAGCGACCTCGAGGTCCTCGGGGCTAATGGCAAAGTTCTTGAGGCGGCCGAGAATGTCGACAAACCACAGACGCACAAAGCGGATGTCACGCTGCTCTACGGAGCGGAGTACGTAATCGATGTTCTGCTGGTTCATGTCGCTCCCCTTTCTTTCGGGCGGGTTTCGACTGGTCTATATCGCAGATACTATCGCAGAAAAATGTTTCCGCAGGGTTAAAGCGTATCAAGCGCTCAAAAAACGTGCGCGAACAGGCAGTTGCAAACGAGCGGCTAGCGTTCAGATTCGGCGACGATTTGCCTACAGGCTCGTTCCAGCGCAGGGAACTCCATCGTCACTGCATCCCAAACAACCGAGCGGTCGACATTGCCGTAATCATGCGCAAGATAATTTCTCATGCCGACAATTCCACGCCATTCGATTTCGGGATGAAGCCGCTGCGAGCGTTCCGACAATTTGCCCGCTTCTTCCGTCACCCTAAGCGCACACATCAAAAGGGAGTCCGCCAACGCCCTCGTCCGCACGTCATTCGCATGCAGAAACTGGTCCTCGGTGATATCAAAAGCCTTGATGCGCTCGTTCGTTTCGGAGATGGCCTCCAAAACCTCTTGGGCGCGGAGACCGTCTGACTTACGCGCGATCATAAAGGATCACTCCTTCGCGCTCGATTACCGCGGCAAGATCGTCATCAAGATGATCACTAGAGACGAGATCAACCTGCCTCCCGGTTTCTTTGCGCACCGCCTCACCAAATGCCGACAGCGCGAAAAGACCAAAGCCCTGCTCG
Source organism: Collinsella sp. (assembly GCA_048244295.1). GTDB lineage: Bacteria > Actinomycetota > Coriobacteriia > Coriobacteriales > Coriobacteriaceae > Collinsella. The sequence continues at coordinate 1,448 of DBFAZJ010000140.1, read as the reverse complement.
CGATCGACTTCGAGACGCAAGTCAATATCGCTATCGACATGTGCCTCGCCCCGGGCATACGAACCAAAAAGAATCACGGTTTTGATGGCGGGAATCGAGCTGGCTGCCTCGCGGACGGCGGACTCAATCTGGGCAGTATCCAAAATGCCCGTCGCGGCGCTTTCGCTCTCAGAGCTTTTACCAAGTGAAGGAACAAACGGCAGAGAGCGCTCGCGCAGCATCTGCCTCATAAACATATTGACCGCAACAGACGAAGTCATGCCAAGCTCTTCGCACAGTTCGGCAAATGAGTCTTTAATTGACGAGTCCACTCGCACACTCAGCACAGACGCAGCCATGGATACCTCCTGTATGACATTGTCTATATATTATCACACAGACTAGCGCGAGGTGGAGGCGCGGTATTCGATGTGGCCGGGAACCTCGATGCGCTTGGGGGCGAGCTTTGCGGCCTCGCCCACGGTGGTGGTAACAACATCGATGCGCTCGGACAGGCGCTTGACTACGCGCTCGGCGATGGTGAAGGTGTCTTGCGCGGCCGTGGTGACGCCGCCAAAGAGCACATGGTTCCAGGGGTAGTCGTCAAACGTCGCGATCTTGAGCCCCGCCGGCAACGAGGGACCAAGCTGCGCCAGCGCCTCGGTCAGACGCAGGAAGACCAGGCCGTTGACGGCAATGAGGCCGAGCTTTTTACCTGCATAGCCGCGGATGGTCTCGTCCAAGCGACCGACGCCCGTGGCGCCGCCGTCGGCTAGGGTGACGACCTCACCCGCAAGACCGCGGCGCAAAAGCTCGTCGGTAAAGGCCTCGGCACGCTCGCGACGCACGGGGCTGTCGTCGCTTGCCTCGGTGAGCAGGCACAGGCGCTCGCTGCCCGCAGCAGCCAAGGCGTCAACCAAGCCGGCGACCAGCTCACGGTTGTTAGATGTCACCAGATCGACACCGCCGTCGACAACATCGCGGTCGAGCAGCACAACGGGCAGGCGTCCCGCTGCCGCGGCGATCGCCTCGTCATTGCCTCCGCAGGTGTTGACGACCAGGCCGTCCACACCGGCATCGATAAGCCTGGTGAGCGACTCGGCCTCTTTAGCGGGATCGTTGCCGCTAATGGCCGTCATGAGCGAGCAGCCGCGCGCGGCGGCACTGGCGGAAAGCCCTTCGAGCATGGCGCTCGAGAACGGGTTGGCGATGTCGGCCAGGATCACGCCGATGAGGTTGGTGCGTGAGCTGCGCAGATTGCGCGCGGCGGCACGCGGGCGATAGCCGGTGCGCTCGATAACCGCCGCGATGCGAGCACGGGTTTCCTCGGTCATTTGCCCGGGGCGGTTGTTGAGATAGCGCGAGACCGTGGCCGGACTCACGCCCGCCTCGGCGGCAATGTCCTTGATTCTCATCTGCGCCATAGCGCACCCCGTTTCCCAATGTCGGCAGTCTGAGCCATTTTAGGC
>DBFAZJ010000139.1:0-33413 GCA_048244295.1 Collinsella sp. | reverse complement strand
AAACCTCAAAGAAGCCCGACGGGGTCGTCGTTGAGGTGAACGACGTATCGTACTCCTACGGCGATACCCAGGCCTTGCGCGGTGTCAGTCTTGTCCTTAATCCCGGCACCACGACGGCGCTCATCGGCCCGTCAGGCTCGGGTAAATCGACACTCGCCACACTCATTGCACGCTTCGACGACCCGGAAAGCGGCTCCATCCGTCTCGGCGGCGTCGATCTGAGAGACATCTCCTCCCGTGATCTCTACAACATGGTTTCGTTCGTGCTCCAGGACCCGATGCTAATCAACGCCTCCATCGGAAGAAACATTTCTTTAGCTAAGCCGGAGGCTTCCCTGGAGGAGATTCGGGAGGCTGCCCGTACGGCGCAGATCGACGATTTCATCATGTCGCTGCCCAAGGGATACGACAGCGTTTTGGGAACCGACTGCTCGCTCTCAGGCGGTGAGAGCCAGCGCGTGAGTATAGCGCGTGCCCTTTTAGCTGATACGCCGATCCTCATCATGGATGAGGCCACCGCTTTTGCTGACCCGGATTCAGAGCTCGAAATCCAGAAAGCACTAAGCGCCTTGGTCGAGGGCCGAACCGTTCTGGCCATCGCCCACCGGCTCAACGCTGTTCTAGGTGCCGATCAAATAGCCGTGTTGGAAGAAGGTAAGATCGTCGCCCTTGGAACGCATGCGGAGATTCAAGACAACGAGCATTATCAGGCGCTTCTCAAGCAAGGAGGCCTCTGCGGCAGTGAAGAAGAGGGCGATGCAGATGAGTAATTCCAAACGCTTCTTACCGAGACTTCGTCGTTATATGGACGAGGGTGATAGGCGCCAGCACCGTTTGGGAACTTTGCTCTACGCCCTTTCCGGCGTGATGTGCGGCATCGGTCTCGCCATCATGATGCCGGCGACCATGGCTCTCCAGTCCGGCGACCCCCAATGGGGCTTGACGTTTTGGGGCTGGGCAGTCGCGCTTGCGGCGGTGACAGTCGTCGGCTCAACAGCCTCGTTCTTCGGTACCAAGCTCAGCTATGCAGCGGGGTTAGGCTTCATGCGCAATATGCAGGTGGTCATCGGGAACAAGGTGTCGCGTTTGCCACTTGGCTGGTTTAAGGCGGATAGTGCCGGAAGGCTTTCGCGCATGGTTACGCAGGAAATGATCTCGACCGGACAGGCCGCTGCTCTTTATGTTGGCCAGCTTATAAAAAACGCTGCCGCCGCAATCGTGTTCTGTGCTGCCGTGTGGCTTTGGAGCTGGCAAATTGGAATCATGCTGACGCTTTCCATCCCAATCCTTTTCCTTCTTCTGCGCGTTTCACAGGCATGCGTCGGAAAAGGAAACGGGTTAGAGGATTCCGCCGAGCGGGACATCGCCGCGAGGATAGTCGAGTTCGCACGATGCCAGGGAGCCCTGCGCGCCTGCCGTGCGGGCGCCGACTATGAGGAGCTCGAGAGCAGTTTCGTAGAAGGTAGAAAGCGGTCGATCCGCGGCCTGTGGTGGAGTGCCCTCGGCGAAATTCTTTCCGGAACAAGCGTGCAGATGCTCGTTGTGAGCATGATCATTGCGGTGAGCTACTTGGGTGCAAGCGGAAGCATCGGGGCACTTGAGACGGTGGTCATGATCGGCGTCGCATTAAGGTTCACCACGCTCCTCAACGAGATTGCCTCAGCCCTATTCGGTATGGAGGACCGCCGGGCAATGCTCGACGGCATGGACGAGGTCGTCGAAGCAGCCGAGCTGCCGGTTGTAGGCGAGTCGAGAGCCCGCCCGACCGATGCAAGCGTCCGAATGGGAGAGGTTCGCTTTTCTTACATGAAGGAGAAGCCAATCCTTCGTGGAGTCGACCTCGACGTTCCGGAAGGCAGTATGGTCGCCATTGTAGGCCCGTCTGGTTGCGGCAAGACAACTATGCTCAAGCTAATCGCGCGTTTTTACGACGTCGACGATGGAGCGGTCAGGATCGGCGGCGTAGACGTCCGCGATATGACGACAGAGGATCTTTTCGCTCGGGTGTCTTTCGTTTTCCAAGACGTCTATCTCTTTAACGACACGCTGAGAAACAACGTCCTTATGGCGAACCCAGATGCTTCGGAGGAGCAGCTTCGCGCGGTCGCTGACCTTGCCGGGGTGACGGAGGTCGTCGAGCGCCTTCCTGGGGGCTGGGAGACGCTGTGCGGCGAAGGAGGTCGCTCGCTTTCCGGCGGCGAGCGGCAGCGCGTTTCCATTGCTCGAGCGCTTCTCAAGCAAGCCCCCATCGTGCTCCTGGACGAGGCGACGTCGGCTCTCGATGCGGAAAACGAGAAGAACGTCGTTCGCTCAATAGAGACGCTCAAACGGCGCTCCACGCTTATCGTGGTCGCGCACAAGCTCGAAACCGTGCGCATGGCGGACAAGATCGTGGTCATGGATAGCTCGGGCAAGGTTGCGGAGACAGGGACGCACAACGAGCTGATCGCCCTCGAAGGAGAATACAAAGACTTCTGGGACAAGCGCAACGCAAGCTCCCAGTGGCAATTGGTCTAGCAAACAGAGCAAAAGGAGGCTCACATGAAACTGAAGGACATCGCGACAATAGCGGTACTGGGAGTGATCGGATTTGCCCTCGGGATGGGCGTCGGCATGATAACAGGCATGTTCGGCGCGCTTTCCATGTACGTCTCGGCGGGATTTGCGGCCTTCTTCGTCGGTCCCGTTTACACCATCATGGCGCGCAAGGTGCAAAAACGGGGGACGGCCTTCTGCTTCTGGTTGATCTACGGCGTGCTCTACGCGATCATGGGCTTTGCCGTCGCGACGCCCCTGTGCCTGATCGCGGGCATCGTCGCAGAGATCATCGCCGGCGACTACGGAAACAAGAAGAGGGTGTGGCTGTCGTTTTCGGCATCGATGTTCATCTACTCGATGCACATGATAGTGTTCGTGCTCGTTCTGGGATCCGATGGGCTGGCGACTTTCGTCGAGAGCATCTCGCTTGAACAGGCGCAGCAGATGGTGGCGATGTACACGGTCGATATGATGGTCATCTGCGTGCTGATCAATATTGTGACCGAGCTTCTGGCCGGGCGTTTCGGAATGTTCATTAACGACAAGTTCTTCGAAAAGGGCGCGAAGGAAAGCAGGCTGGGTTGATGGGGCGAACGGGTCTGCTCGACGGCGGGCGCGAGGGGCATCTGCACCCGCTGACGCTCTTCGCGCTGACGCTTCTGGCGCTCATCCAAGCGTTTCTCGCCAATCAGCTGGTATATGCCCTCGTTCTGGCGCTGTCGTTTCTCGTCCTTTTGGACGTCTCGCCGGCGTCCTTCTTGAGGCAGCTCGCGCTCTTTGCGGTGGCATGCGGGGTCGTGCAGCTGATCCTGCATGTCGACATCGGCTATGTCACGAGCATCTTCCTGGGCGTGGCGGTTTTGGTGGTGAGGGTCTTCCCCGTCGTCAACATCGGTTGCGCCCTCATGATGACGAGCTCCTCTAAGCTTCTGGCGAGCATGCGCAAGCTGCACGTTCCGAACAGAGCCGCAGTCGGCGCAGTCATAGGGTTGCGCTTCCTCGACGAGATGGGCGGCCGCGTGAAGGAGATAAAGCGCGGGATGCGGGTTCGCGGGCTGCGCCCGAGCCCGCTTCGTCCCGTGCACGCCTTCGAGCTCTACTTCGTTCCCCTTGTGTACAAGTGCCTGCACGTGAGCGAGACGCTCGTCTCCTCCGTGATTTCGAAAGGAATCGAAGCGGACTGCGAAAAGACGAGCTACCGAAGTCTCTCCTTCGGTCTGCTTGACGGAGCCGCCTTGGGCGTCGGAGTCGTTCTTTTGGGGGTCGCGGTATGGATGTGATTGACGTCGACATTCGGTCTTTCTCGTACAAGGGAGAAGATCTCGCGGCGTTGAAGAACGTGCGGTTTTCGGTGGAGCGCGGCGAGCTCGTCGTACTCACCGGCAACTCCGGGTGCGGGAAGACCACTCTCATGCGCGCCATGAACGGCTTGATTCCCGATCAGTACGAAGGCGAGCTCGATGGGAGAATCGAGCTTCTCGGGAAAATCCTGGGAGAGTTCTCCTCCGGCGAGCTCGCCCGCACGATCGGCAACGTGTTCCAGAATCCGACCGATCAGTTCTTCACCCGCAAGGCGGCCGACGAGGTGGCCCTCGTCGGCGAGAATCTGGGCATGCCACGCGAGGAGCTGATCGAAAGGGTCGAGTCGGCTTTCGAGAGCATGAAAATCGCGCATCTGGCGGGCAAGGACCTCATAGGCCTCTCGGGAGGAGAGAAGCAGCGCGTCGCCATAGCCTCGACGCTCGTCTACGACACCCAGGTGATTTTCTTCGACGAGCCGTCCGCTAGCCTCGACCACGAAGGGATAGAGGACTTTCGCCGAATCCTCGCCGATTTGAAGGCTCTCGGCAAGACCGTCGTCATCGCCGAGCACAGGCTTTACTTTCTGGCGGATCTCTACGACAGGCTCCACGTCATGGCGGGCGGCCAAATCGTCGATTCGTTCGCAGCGGGTCGGCTTCGTGCTGAGGATTGCGCGCGCTATGGGCTTCGTGCACTTGATTTGCACGGCTTGAATCCGGAAAACCACCGTCAGCTTGGGGCAGAGACTGCCTCAATGAAGGGCGTTTCGGTCTCCGCAGGCGGGCGAGCCCTGATCGGGCCCTTGACGCTCTCTTTGCGAGAGGGCGAGGTTATGGGCGTCCTTGGGGCAAACGGAGTCGGAAAGAGTACGCTCGCCCGGGCGATGTGCGGCCTTGCCGGCGGTCGACAGGCCTTCTCGTGGGGAGTTCGGCCTCGGCAGAGGCTTCGCCGCTCGTACTACATGATGCAAGACGTCGATTACCAGTTGTTCTTCGACACGGTGGAAAACGAAATCCTGACCGACCAGAAGAACATCGACAACGGCCGTCTCGATGAGGTGGCGCGTATCGTCAGGGCCATCGACCTATGGGACAAGAGGACCGAGCATCCGCAAAACCTATCAGGGGGCCAGAAGCAGCGTTTGGCGCTGGCTTGCGCCTTTCTGAGCAGCAAGGAGATCGTCGTTCTGGATGAGCCGACATCGGGCCTCGACTTCATGCACATGGCGAGGATTGCCGGGCTCATCGAGGAGCTTGCCGAAGGCCGTCCCGTAGCTGTTATCACCCATGACCTTGAGTTCTTGTTCAAGGTCTGTACTTCGGCTCTGATGGTGGGGCGAGACGGCTGCGAGAAGGTCGACCTGCGGGCGCCCGGATCCAGCAAAAGCGTCCTTAGGTTCATGGGGTGCGTTCGTTAGTTGTCTTCACTCGACGTAGCGGAAGCCGATTCCACGTCCCTTCCCGGATGGCAGAAGAGGCGTGCCGCATGGAGCAGTGCATCTACGGATTCTTTCGAGAACCCCTCCTCCTGCCTGGAGCGGATCGAGGATTCTCTTCGATGAGGGATCGGCATCGCCAATCGGCCGGCCCCATCGTCTTTGCCGATGCGGGGTCGGCTCGTGCGGCGGACTGTTCGCGAAGCCGTGTCGCCTGCAGGGACTAGGCGAACGAGAGGATGATTTGAATGAGGGATGAAGCCGATGCGAGCTGCGGCTCACGGAGCAGGGCGACAACCAAGTCGTCCGAAGACTACCTCGAGGCCATCCTCGTGATCCGCCGCCTGCGCGGGTCGTGCCGCAACGTGGACATCGCCGAGCGCCTGGGCTTCTCGAAGGCGAGCGTCACCAAGGCGCTCGGCAACCTGGCTCGTAAGGGCCTTGTCGAGGTGGTCGATCACGACGTTCGCTTGACCGCAGCTGGAAAGCACCTTGCCGAGGAGACGCTATCTAAACACCGCTTCTTCGAGCGTCTGCTCGCCAACGCCGGGGTGAATGCGGAAGTTGCCTCCAAAGAGGCATGCCGCATGGAGCACTGCATCTCCACGGATTCTTTCGAGAAGCTCTCCTCCCACCTAGGGCGGATTCAGGATTCCCTTCGATAAGGGATCAGCATCACCAAGCGACCGGCCTCATCGCCTTTGACAATGCTGTGCCGGCTCATATTCCAAAATAGCCACGATTCGTCTGGCGAGTTCCCCTACCAGCAAAGCGGCCCTCCGAATTGGACGGGGCCGCTTTGCTATGCCGTTCTCTTCTTCCTTGTCAGGTCCCCACCTCATCATCTCGATTATCTGCGGCCAAGGCCTTCAAGTTGCAGGACGCATCCCGAAAATCAAGGCACATAAAGCAAAACTACTACCTGGGTGGCGCTTGCGGCGGATTGCGCAGATTTCGTCAACGAATGACATGCAGGGACTTAGCGGGACAAGCCCGCTTTTACCGTTTTGACCCCACTCGACTCCGGCTCGAACATGACCGAAAGGACTTTATTGGAGCTATCGGTGCTCGAAACGCTTTAAGAGCGCCTTGTGGAGACGAAAGGAAACCCATGGACGTATCGGAAGACGGCATCAGAGGCCTTCGGCGATTCGGAGGATCGAGCCGATCGCTGTCCGACCTCGTTGATGCGGAGGAAGTGTCCCGGCATCTCGGAATAACGCCCAGAAGGGTGCTGTCGATGGCCCGCAAGGGCTCGATTCCCTGCGTGAGGCTCAGCGCGAAGACCATTCGCTTCGATATCGAAGCTGTCGACCGGGCCCTTGGAAGGCGGTAGGCATGCTGACGGCGCTCTTGCGCGCGCTGCCGCGTTCCGCCGCCTTCGGAAGGAGCACTCGACATGATTTCTGATAGAAAAGCATCTGGCGTCTTCGTCAAGACGCCCGTCCTTGTCCAGGACACGTATTCGGTCGAGGAGATTGCAATTCTGTTCCGCGTAAGCCGAAACAGCGTCTACGAGTGGCACAAGCGCGAGGACGACCCCCTGCCTTTGAGGCGCATGAACGGCAAGAAGCGCGGGTTCTTCGCCTATCGCGACGAGCTCCTCGAGTGGAGCAAGCGCAATGCGGTCTAGGGACGCGGGGAACGACCGGCATGGCGGAGCGTAGCGACGAGGCTTTCATCATCGTAAGGGAGTTCATGACGAGGGGGCTCGGCCTCACAGGCCTCCCCCTCCTTGTGTACGCCCGGATCTACGGCTTCTGCGAAAGCGGATCCCCCTACTTCGAGAGCAAGGCGCATCTGGGCAAGATTCTCGGAGTCGACACGCGAAGCGTTGTCCGAGCGGTGAGGAAGCTCGAGGAGGCGGGCCTTGTGTTCGAGGTAGGCCGCCAAGAGCTTTCCAAAGGGAGGGAGACGAAGGTCTACCGCATAGACTTCGAGGCGGCCCGAAGGGCGAAGGGGGCAATCGAGGGGGCCGGCCAGTCGACGCATGGCGAAATGCCATCGGATGACCGCGGGCCGCGCCCGTGCCGCCTTCTGCATGACCAGACGCCATGCCGACCCCTGACGCCTTGCCAGCTAATAACAAAGACGGAAAACAAAGATTACAGATAGGACGTGCCATGGGCGAATCGAAGCCGACGCATTCGGAGGCTTGCTGCGAATACTGCGGTCGCCCCCTCGCTCCATGCGTGGTCGAGTTCGGCGCCAGGCGGATCGTCGCGGGGTTCCGCGAATGCGACTGCGAGGGCGCACGCGGGCAAAGGGCGCGAGCCGAGAGGATGGAAGCCGCGAAGAGGGAAGCGCGCCTGGCCGAGCGCCGCAAGCGCGCGGGGATCCCGAAGCGGTTCCTCGGCGCGACCGTCCAGCACCAGGACCTCATCGACTACCTCGAGTCGTTCGAAGGCAGCGCAGGGCGAGGCCTCTACATATACGGCTCGGTCGGAAGGGGAAAAAGCTATTCAGCCGCAGCCTTGGCGAACGCCTTCGTGGACGCCGGCTACCGCACGGTGTTCACAACGGCATCGGCGATGCTCGAGAGGATCAAGGCGAGCTTCTCGGGGAACGGGGAGACTGATTCGGTCATTTCCAGATACGCTGCATGCGACGTCCTCGTCCTCGACGACCTCGGCAAAGAGGATGCCAAGGAGTGGTCCTCGAACATGATGTTCCTTGTGATAAACGCCCGATACGAAAACATGAGGCCGACCATCTTCACCTCGAACTACTCGCCCCAGGCGCTATCGAAAAGGCTTGGAAGGAAGGGAGAGACGGAGACCGCCGAGGCTATCGCGAGCCGGCTCTCGGAGACCACCATCCCCATCCACCTCACGGGGCCGGATATGAGGATTGCGTCAAGGATGTGACCGACGGGACTTGCCGGGACGACGGCGCCTTCTCCCGCCGACGCCATCGGCGAGTCTGTGAGTAAATCGCGACAAGAATCGAGGGCAGTCGGCGTGCGGATGGCAGCCGACTCCGGAAGGCGATGGAGGAACGATGACGGGCAGGTTGAAGGAAGCCGACGAGAGAACCAAGCGGGAGCTCACCGACAAATGCCAGGAGAACGGCTGGCTCAGGCGGGGCGGATACCCCTGGCAAGACGACCCCTACCTCGAGGAATACCCCTACGAGTTCGCGAAGGCCGGCAGCGTGGAAGAGCTGCGCGGCTTCTTCGCGCACGGAAACTGGGCGCTGCGCCAGGGGATCGTGTACGAGGATCTCGCCTTCGTGCAGCAGGTCGACGGCGGCGACGAGTGGTGGACGCTGAAGCGCACCGACTCCGGCTGGCTCGCCTTCGAGAGTTGGTCCTTCGGCCGCATCGTGCAGGAGCCCGAGAGGTTCTCACATGCGATAGAGTGCATGCATCGCGCAACTCCAGAGCAGTGCAAGCGCCTCGAGTACATGGAGGCGGTTCCGAGCATCGAGGATGCCGCCAGACGCGCACGCGATTCCATCCAGCAACTGAACAAAACGGCGATGACGCCCACGCGCGGCGCGCGGGCGGAGCTTCGCTGAACACACTTACGAAGGCGGGTTCACCCCGCCTTCTCTGTTTTCGGAAAGCGACTGGGACAGTCTGTCCCACCAAGAGGAAGGGACAAGAAGCATGACAAACGACTTCGGCGACGACTCCGGAGAGAAACTCGTCGACTGGATGATCCGCATAGGCCAGGATGCCGGCGAGGCGGCCATGATGGCCAGCGGCGAGCGGCTCGCATCGGCGTTCAGGCGCGCCCGCGGCGAAGACGCAATCGAAGGCGGGGCCGAACCTGGCCGCAGCGTGGCCGAGTGGGCAAAGCTCGACCTGTCCGAATTCACAGCGCTTCCCGAGTACGAGACCATCCGCCAGGTCATCGACGAGAAACTCTCGCGCGAGGGCATCCGACACGAGTTCGCGCCCATGCCGGAGGGCGAGCATCTCGTCTTCATGGTCGAGGATGCGCCCGCAGTGAACGAGGCTTTCAAGGACCTCGAGAAGACCACGCGCGCATCCGCCCAGCGCGCGGGAAAGGAACTCTCGCAGATGCGCGAGCGTATCAAGGGCGAACCCATCGCGGAGAAGGCGGCGCGCGCCAGGGAGGCGTCATCCCGACTGGAGGCCGCCAAGGGAAAGTCGCGCGAGATGTCGCGCGGCGTCGAGACGAGGGCGAAATGAGGCCGCTTGCGCAGGCGCTCGCGGCGGGTGCCGCAAGCGCCGCCTGCTTCTGCGCCGGAGACGCGCTCGCGGCTGCGGCCGCCGCGTCGGGGTTCCCCGCATGCGACGCCCCAGTCCTGCTGTCGGCGATTCCCGAAACGGGGCTCGCGGCGGAGCCCATGGCGCTTGCCGTGGGCCTCATGGCCGCATGCATACCCTGGGCGGTCTGGGCGCGCAGCCTCGTGCGCGCGGGCACGTACCGCCAGGGCGAGGAGCACGGCTCCGCCCGCTGGGGAACCCTCAAGGAGGGACGAGCGTTCATGGACAGGAAAGACAAGGCGAACAACATCCTGCTCTCGAGGGACTTCGCGCTCGCGCTCAAGCCGAAGCGCTTCGACCTCAAGCACGACCGTAACCGCAACGTCTGCGTGCTCGGCGGCCCCGGATCGGGCAAGACGCGCTACTACGTCAAGCCCAACCTCATGCAGGCAAACGCCGACTTCCTCGTCACCGATCCCAAGGGAACCCTCCTCGGCGATGTCGGCTGGATGCTCGAGGACGCCGGATACGACATACGCACCTTCGACACGACCGACTTCTCCCGCTCGATGCACTACAACCCGCTTTCATACGTGAAGGACCAGGCCGACATCCTCGTCTTCGTGGAGTGCCTGATCAAGAACACCACGCCCGACGACCGCAAGGGGTCGGACCCCTTCTGGGAGAACTCCGAGCGCCTGCTCTACACGGCGCTGGTGGCCTACCTCGTCTACCACGCGCGACCCGAGGAGAGGGACCTCAACTCCCTCATGCTGCTACTGAGCCTCGCGGAGGCGCGCGAGGAGGACGAGTCCTACATGAGCCCGCTCGACCTCATATTCGAGGAGCTCGAGACGGGCATGCGCTTCATGGAGCGCGGGCGCGGGCGCGAGGCGCGGGAAGAGCGCCCCTTCGACGACGGGGGCGACTGGGGCTGGGTCCGCATCGCCGAGCCCCGCGACCCGGAGGAGGACTTCGCGCTGTCGACCTACCGCGCCTTCAAGGTGGCGGCCGGGAAGACCCTGAAGTCGATCATCATTAGCTGCAACGTGCGCTTGAAGCCCCTTTCGGTCGATGCGGTCTCCGATCTCGTCGCATACGACGAGATGGCGCTCGACTCTCTCGGCTCGGGAGAGGGCAGCCACGCCATCTTCGCGAGCATGTCGGACTCGGACTCGACTTTCGACTTCCTCTTCGCGCTGCTCATGTGGCAGGCCACGAGCGTGCTCTACAAGACGGCTCTCGCTCGCTTCGGGGGCTCGCTCAAGCGCCCCGTGCACTTCCTGCTCGACGAGTTCGGCAACATCGGCACGGTGCCCGACTTCGAGCGCGTCATCGCCACGGCCCGCTCGCGCAACGTGAGCTTCAGCATCATCCTGCAGTCGGCCAGCCAGCTCGAGCGCGCCTACAAGAAGGAGGGCGCGAAGACCATCCTGGACTGCTGCGACACCGTGGTGTTTCTCGGCGGCAAGTCGACCGAGACCAACGAGATGATCTCCAAGATGGTCGGCAAGCAGACCGTGAAGGTGCTCACGGAAAGCGACTCGAGGGGCGCGAACCGCTCCACCACCCAGAACTACAACGTGATCGAACGCGACCTCATGACGCCCGACGAGGTGGGAAGGCTCCCGCGCGACGAGTCGATCGTGCTCATCAGCGGGACCTACCCCCTGAAGGGCGCGAAGTACCGCATCGAGGAGCATCCCTCCTATCCCGAGGTGGACCCCGGGCATGCGGGCGCGAGGCACGAGGAGCGTTTCGACTTCAAGGAGTACCGGGAAAGGAGAGGCGGTGATGCGCCCATGAGATGAGAGATGGGACGGCGGGAGCCGACACTCCCTTGACAAGCGCGGCGCGGCCAGCTTCCACACAAGCCCGCCGTGCGCCGTCCCGGATGCAAAGGGGCGCGAGATGCGCTCCACGACCAATTGTACCAACCGGGGCGGCCGCCTCAAACCCAACCGTTGCGGCCGCCCACAAGCAAGACATGCAAAGGAGCCAAGATGCTCTCAAACATCATCGGACTCGTCTCCGGCTGCGTCACGTTCCTCGGCGGCTTCCTGGTCGTCTGGGGCGCGGTCTCTCTCGGGCTCGCCATCCGAGAGCAGCAGGGAGGCGCCCAGATCGCCAGCGCGATCTCGACCATCGCTGGCGGGGCGATCATCATCGCCGCCGCCATCTACTTCGGCCAGCTCGACACGTCCTGGCTCCCCGCCTAAGGGAAGGAGGATGTGCAAATGCTATCCGTAAGGGTCCAGAAGGACATCGGCGAGTACACCGAGAAGATCGTGGGCAAGCTCTCCGCGCGCACGCTCGCGTGCCTCGCAGGCGGACTCGCCTCCGCCGTCGGAGCCGCGGCGCTCTGCCAGTTCGCCCTCGGCATCGAGGTGCGCGACGCCGCCCTGCCGGTCATGTGCGCGTCGCTGCCGTTCTGGCTCGCGGGGTTCTGGCGGCCCCATCACATGAAATTCGAGAAGTTCGTCCCGCTCTGGCTCGACTTCAAGCTCGAGGACCAGAGGATCCTCTACCGCTCCACCCCCGTGCTCGAGGGCGCGCAGACCTCTCCCGTGCCGGGACGCCCTTCGCGAAAGGCCAAGCGCAAGGCGAAGAGGAAGGGGGCGGAGGCGAATGCTGCTGTTCGATAAGACCAATAAGAAACCCAAGGAAAAGGAGGCGGCGGCACGCAAGGGCAGGCTGCCCGTGCGCGGCGCGCATGCCCGCACGACGGGGCTCGAGGAAGAGGAGAAGAAAGTCGAGCAGGCGGCGCGCCGCAAGAGGCGCGCGCGAGCCGAGGCCAAAGACGTCCTTTCCGCAATCGGCTACGACGCCATGTACGCCGACGGGACCGCGCAGGTCGAGGAGGGCCTCTTCAGCCAGACCATCGAGTTCGGGGACATCAGCTACCAGTCCGCGCGCGAGGAGAACCAGCAGTCGGTGTTCGCGGCGATGAGCGAGCTCTACGACTACTTCGGCTCGGAGACCTCCGTGCAGCTCACCATAACCAACACTCCCATACCCGAGCGCGAGATCGGGCGCAAGCGCTTCTTCGAGAAGAGCGACCCGCGCGTCGACGAGTACGTCGAGGAGTACAACCGCATCCTCAACGACAAGATGCGCGAGGGGGTCTCCAACCTCGTGCGCCACCGCTATCTCACCTTCCTCGTGGGGGCAGATGACCTCGACGCCGCCGCGCCCAGGCTCGCCCGAGCCCGCGGCGACTGCATGCAGACGCTCGCCCGCATCCGCTGCGAGGCGCGCATGCTCGACGGGGCAGAGCGCCTCGAGCTCGTCCAGTCACAGCTGCGGCCGAAAGCGGAGTTCACCTTCTCGTGGGACAAACTGTCCCAGCTAAGCGGGCTTCGCACCAAGGACCTCATCGCGCCCTCGGTGCTCGACTTCAAGCCGGACGGGCGCGCCGACTGCTACCGGGCGGACGGCGCCTGGTGCCGCGTGCTGGTCTTCCGCGGATTTGGCAGCGATCTCGAGGACGACTGCATCGCCAACGTCGTAGACCTGCCGATGCCGCTCAACGTCACGCTCCACATCCATCCCATGGGCAAGGCCGCCGCGGTGGCCTACGTGAAGAAGCGCATCGCCTGGATGGACAAGGAGGTCATCGACGAGCAGATGAGCGCGGTCAAGAAGGGCTACGACTTCTCCATCCTGCCTCCCGAGCTCTCGCACTCCAAGGAGGAGGCCGAAGAGCTCCTCGACCAGCTCCAGAACAAGAACCAGCGACTGTTCACCTACACGGGGCTCGTGTTCACCTACGCGGACACGGCAGAGGCCCTCGACCACCAGACCCGCCAGATCATGGCGGCGGCGCGCCAGCGCTCCATCGAGGTGGAGCCGCTTTCGTACCGCCAGCGCCAGGGCATGAACTCGATCCTGCCTTTGGGGCTTAACCACGTGGAGGTTTCGCGCTACATGACGACCGCGCAGATCGCCATACAGATGCCCTTCGCCTCCCAGGAGCTCAACCAGGAAGGCGGCGGCTACTACGGCCAGTCCAAGCAGTCGGGCAACCTCGTCATCTGCAACCGCAAGAAGCTCGCGAGCCCCATGGGGTTCGTCTGCGGCAAGCCGGGCTCGGGCAAGAGCTTCAGCGTCAAGCGCGAGATCATGAACACTATCCTGGCCTATCCCGACGACGAGGTAATCGTCTTCGACCCGGCGGGCGAGTACGCGCCGGTCGTGGAGCCCGCGGGCGGCACCTGCATACGCTTCTCGCCGGACACCGACACGTTCATGAACCCCTTCGACCTCTCCGACGTCGCCGACAAGGCCAACCAGGCGCAGCTCGCCTTCAAGATCGACGCGATACTGGCACTCTCGAGCGCGACCATGGCAGAGGGGCGCGAGGGGCTGCCCGAGGCAGACAAGTCGATCATCAGCCGCTGCGTGGAGCTTGCCTACATGCGCTGCGAGGACAAGGGCCGCCTGCCCGTGCTGGGCGATTTCTACGAGCTGCTGCTCGACCAGGAAGAGCCCGAGGCGCGCGACATCGCGCTGCGCTACGAGCGCTACGTGAAGGGCGCGCTGTCGTTCTTCAACCACCAGAGCAACGTCGGCTTCGAGAACCGCATCACCAACGTCGACTTCAAGGACCTCTCGCAGAACATGAGGGTCTTCGGCATGCTCACGGCGCTGGAGGCGGTGCGTAACCGCATGTACGCGAACTTCGAGCGCGGCGTGACCACCTGGCTCTACATCGACGAGGTGCAGAGCCTCTTCGGGCACCCTGCGATCATCAGCTACTTCTCTAAGTTCTGGGCGGAGGGCCGCAAGTTCAACCTCATCTGCACGGGCATCACGCAGAACTCGACCTACATGCTCGAGCACGAGGACGCCCGCAACATGGTGCTCAACTCGGACTTCGTGCTGCTCCACAAGCAAAGCCATCTGGATCGGAAAAGCTGGGTGGACCTGCTGGCCCTCTCGGCGCAGGAGGAGGGATACATCGACGACTCCATCAAGGCAGGCGAGGGGCTTCTGGTGGCGGGAGGCGTGCGCGTGCCCCTCAAGGACGACTTCCCGAAGGGCGCGCTCTACGACCTGTTCAACACCAAGCCCGAGGAGATCGCCCAGATAAAGCGCGCCCAGGCGTTCGCGCGGGCCCGGGAGGGCGGCGATGCCTGAGAGCGTTGCGAAATACTCGACCGACTCCGAACGCCTCGAGGCGACAAGCCGCGAGCAGGCGCGTGCGCTCGGGATGGACGACCGGCCAGACGCCATCTCGGCAGGGATCGTGAAAGGATCGACTGAGCGCGCGGGCGAGGCGCTCTCATCGAGGGGCAAATCTCCGGGGCGGGGCAGGGCGGACTTCGCCGAACCCTCCCCTGTCGGTGCGGGCAGGCCGAAGGTGAAATCCCGCCTCGCCGCCCAGGCCAAGGGGAACCTCAAGCGCGCGATCGCCGATGCCGCCGCGTCCGAGGCAGACGACTCCGAGGAGCTCTCCGGCATCGGACAGGCGAGCAGCACCTTCCGCGGCGCACGCTCCGTCATCGCACGGCATTCCGCCTCCAAGAAGGCCACTGCCGCCTCGAAGCCTAAAGGCCCGCTGAAAGGGACCGCAAAGCATGCCAAGGCGGGGGCCTTCGGTCAAGGCGCTGCCGCGAAGGCCCGGCATGCGGCCGTCGGCCAGGCATCTGCCGGGGCCGCGAAGGCGGCTGCATCCGCCGGCGGCAAGGGCGCGGTCGTGAGCGCGGTCTCGTCGGTCGCCGTCCCCGTGGCAGGCGTGCTCGCAGCGGTCGTGGCGTTCCTGCTCGCCGTGCTCGCAATCTCCCAGATCGTGAGCGCCCTCTTCGGCTTCTGGGAAAACGAGGCGTCCAAAGCCTCCCTCGAGGGGCTGCCGCCCTACATCACCTACGAGATGGTCGAGGAGGCGCTCGCGTGCCAGGAGGAGTACGGGCACCCCGCAGGATGTACGATCGCGCAGATCATCGTCGAGTCGGGGCAGGGCGACCACCTCTCGGGGCTCGCCACGCAGGACCACAACCTGTTCGGCATGAAGTGGTCGAGCGCCTACGCGCTGTGCGAGGAGGTCGCGGGGAAGAGCTCGTGGAGGACCGGCGAGGAGTACGGCGGCGAGCAGGTCACCGTCACGGCGGATTTCATCAGCTTCGTCGGCGACGCGGAGTGCATCCGCTTCCGCAGCCGCGTCTTCCTGCAGGCCGATCGCTACGCGTCAAACGCGCTCATACGCGAGGCGATTGCGAACCACGACTCGGACAAGATGGCCGAAGGGCTCAAGGATGCGGGATGGGCGACGAGCTCGAGCTACGTCGAGAGCCTGAAATCCGCCATGGAGACCTACGGCCTCTACCGCTTCGACGGCATGAGCCTGGAGGACTTCAGGTCCGGGGCGGTCTCGGCAGACGCGATCGTCTCCGCCGCCTACAGCCAGCTCGGGGTCCCCTACGTGTGGGGCGGGACGACGCCGGGCGTCGGCCTGGACTGCAGCGGCCTCACCCAGTACTGCTACCGCCAGGCGGGGATCTCGATTCCGAGAAACACTGAAAGCCAGTACGCCCAGGGCAAGAAGCTCTCCCTGTCGGAAGTCCAGCCGGGCGACATCCTCTACCGAACGGGGCATGTCGGCATCTACATAGGGGGCGACCGCTACATCCACGCGCCCCATCGGGGCGAGGTCGTGAAGATCGCAAGCGGGATCTCGAGCTTCACCTGCGCCCTGTCGTATCGATAGACAAGGAGCAAGAAGATGGACAAGAAGACGAAACTGATGGCCATATGCGCCGCAGGCGCTGCGGCGATCCTTATAGGGGCAGGGCTCGCGCGCTGTGCGATCGCGCCCAGCGATCCCAATCCCGTCGTTCCCGTGGAGGAGCAAAGCCGACAGGCAGAGCAGGCGGGCGAATCCCTTGCCGGCTATGCGGGCACCACCTGGGAGAGCGAGGACGGTACGTGCACGCTCACGCTCTCCGATTCGACGATCGTGGAGTCTGGAGAGGCGGGAGTCCAGGTGATGTACTACGAGGTGCTCTCCGAGGAACCCGACGATGATGGCCTCTCGGCGCAGATCTCCTTCACGCGATCTGCCGGCGAGGCCGCCTCCCAGACGCTGCTCTCCATAAACGACACGGGAGGCCGAAAGAGCATCTCATGCGACGCGTTCGCGCTGTCGAAGAGCTACCTCATCGCCGAGGGCTCCGAGGCCGGGATCGAGCTCTCCGCCCACTCGCCGGAGCTCAACGAGCTCCTCGATGCCGAAGACGCCGAGATCGCCTCCGCCATAGCGCAGAAGGCATCCTCGGCGTCCCCGACGGCAACGCTCGCCACCTGGGACGGCGAGGTCTACATCGACTGCAACGAGGACGTCCTCACGACCTCCTTCCACCTGAACGACGCGGCCTCGACTATCGTGCAGCTCTCCCTCGACCGCGGATCCGGGGAGATGAGCGCGCTATGAGGCGGGCGGCGTCGATGATCTCAGACAGGCGCTTTCTCCTCGCGTTCGCCTCCACCTTGCTCTTCGCGACGCTCATGCTCGTCCCGGCGTCTCCCGCCTACGCGAGCATCGCCGACGACGTGAACGCATGGCTCGCCGGGCTTCTGAGGGACGCGTGCAACTGGATGTTCACCAACCAGGTGGCGGTGCTCTCGAGCATCGGCTACGAGGGCATCATCGGCGCGGACTTCTCGCAGATGCTCACGACCGCAGGAGATGTCTCCATGTACGACATCGCGCGAGGGGTCTGGGACGCCGCGGTGCTTCCCATCGGATGCGGGGTGCTCGGGCTGGTGTTCACGGTGAAGCTCATCCAGATAAGCCAGCGCATGGACGGCAACGCCTCCTTCCCCGGCGTGAAGGAGGTCGTCTTCCTGCTGGTCTTCTTCGCCGTGTTCCTGTTCCTCATACAGAACAGCTTCGAGCTCATGGAGGCCATCTACGCGGTCGTGGGACTCGCCATCGACCGCACGATGTCGCTGTTCGGCTCGGGCGGCGCGATCGACCTTACCGCCGTGAGCGTGGTGACCGAAGACGACGACGTCCCGGCGCTCATAGCGCTCCTCTTGGTATCGGTCATCAGCTGGGTCGTGGTGCTCGGAGCCTACATCGTGGCGCTCGTGGTCTGCTGGGCGCGCGCCATCCAGCTCTACATCATGGCCGCGTTCAGCCCGATCCCGCTTTCCCTCATGGCGTTAGACGACACCCGCCAGATAGGAATCGGATACCTGAAGAACTTCACGGCGGTGTGCCTGGCGGGGCTGATCATCCTGATTCTGCTCATAGCCTTTCCGCTCATCTTGGGAGGCCTCACCGGGGCGAGCACCTCGACGGGCACCCCCATCGACGGCATAGCGACGGGGCTCACCTACGCGCTGCAGTACCTGGCGATGTGCGTGCTGCTCATCCTCTCCCTCGTCAAGAGCGGCGCATGGGCGCGCGACATCGTCTCGGGAATCTGATCTGGGAACTGACGTTTTGAAAGGGGGTGGTCGCCTTGGATGGCTGACCGAAACCGAAGGCAAGGCAATCAGGCGGGGCTTCCACAACTACGCCCGCCTAAAGGATGCAAAGAAAGGGGCATGAAATGCCTGAGAAGAAGAACACCTATCTCACGCTCCACAAGAACTTCGTGCGCACCGACATCGAGTACACCGACCGCGTGACGGGAGAGGTGCGCACGTTCAACTCGGTGACGCTGCCCAAGGGGACGGTGATCGACGGGGTGGACGTGAGCTACTACCAGTTCAGCCCGATGTTCGTCAACGAATCCCGCTACCGCGGCGAGAACTACCGCGACATCCCGCTTCTGACGGATCGCGAGGTGTGGCTCAAGAAAAGCGTGCTCGACGAGGACGGCCAGCCGGTGCTCGACGAGCGAGGAAAGCCCGCCAAGGACATCGTGCGCGTCATGCCGGCGCAGATCAAGGAGGCGCTCGACCGCAACCGCAGCGAGTACCTGCAGAGCCTCTCCGAGAAGGCGCGCGGCGCGCGCGAGGGCTCGGAGCGCCTGGGAAACGGCGATAGGCGCGCCGCCCAGAGCCGCGAGAGCATCGCGATGTAGGAGGAGGTGCGCGAGAAATGAAAGAGAAGACGATGGAGAGGATAACCTCCTCGAAAATCGTGCGGGTCGCCATGGCGATGGCGCTCGTGCTGTCCGTCGCCATCGTCCCGACCAAGGCATATGCCTCCGGGAACGTGAACGTCTCGATCGGCAAGAGCATCCCCTATGCCGGATACGAGACGACCCAGATGAGCGCCAACGGCAACGACGCCTACTGCATCGAGCCGTCGCGCTCCACGCCCGATGCGGGAACCTATCCGACGAGCGAGGCGGGAGATCTGGCGGCGGCCATGTGGTTCTCCTATGGGGCACCCGGCTTCGACGCGTCCATGTGGCCCAGCTCCTGGTACGACGGAAGCGGCACGGACGAGGACAAGTACCGCGTGGCGAGCCACATCCTGCTCTCGTACGCCAACCTGGGATCTGCCGCCGAGGCGACCTACGGCACGAGCGCCGAGTTCGCCTCCTGGGCGGAGCGCGAGATCGCGGGCGACGTGTGGAGCCAGGTCAACGCACGTGCGAACGAGGTCTCCACGGGATTCTCGGCCATCAGGATCCATGCGGGATCAGACGCCCAGACGCTCGCCAGCTTCACGTGGGAGCGCGGCGGCGTGAAGATCGCCAAGGTCGATGCGCAAGCCGGCGCAGGCGAGCAGGGCGACGCCTCGCTCGAGGGCGCCGAGTTCGCCATCGTCAACGCATCGGGGATGAACTCCTACGTGAACGGCCACAGCTACGCAGACGGCGAGACGGTCATGACCATCTCCACCTCCTGGGACGGCTCGGCCTACACCGCGCAGACCGCGAGCGACGCGCTGCCGTGCGGCACCTACCGCATCGTTGAGGCGAACGCTCCGGAAGGCTACCTTCCCTGGGAAGGCGAGCTCGGGTTCGCCATCGAGGGCGACGGCCAGGTCGTCGACCTTTCCGGCGACCCCGTGCATGACGACGCGATACGCGGCGGCGTGCAGGTGACCAAGGCCGACGCGGAGCTCGACGAGTCCGAGGCGGTCGGCGGGAACGGGCATGCAGCAGAAGGCGTCGGCACGACGCTCTCCGGCATCGAGTTCGCCATAACGAACGCCTCCGAGAACAAGGTCCTCGTAGGCGATGCCTGGTACGAGCCGGGCGAGGTGATCGCCGTGATCGAGACCGCGTGGGACGATGGAATCGGCTCCTACGTCGCGAGGACCGCGCCCGACGCGCTGCCCTATGGCACCTACACCATCCAGGAGACCGCGACCAACGACTCCTACCTGCTCACCGACGGCGAGCCTAGGACCTTCGAGATCCGGACCGACGGCATCGTCGTGACTGCCGACGCGGAAGGTGGCGAGCTTGTCTTCCACGACCAGGTCGTCCGCAACGACCTCAAGCTCTCCAAGAAGGCAGAGGATACCAACGCGAGCCTGCAGGCCCCCTTCGCCATCACCAACGTCGCGACCGGCGAGACCCACGTGCTGGTGACCGACCGCAACGGCCAGGCCTCGACCGAGGCGGGCTGGAACAAGCACACCCACAACACCAATGCCAACGACCACCTGCTCGAGGCCGAGGCCATCGCCTCCGACATGATGGACCCCGAAGCCGGCATCTGGTTCGGGCTGGGCGAGGACGGCTCGTCCGCTCCTGCCGATGACGCCCTCGGCGCGCTGCCGTACGGCCAGTACACCTTGGAGGAGCTTCCCTGCGAGGCCAATGAGGGCTACGAGCTCATCACCAAGACCTTCTGGGTCGAGCGCGACTCTGGGGTGGCCGAGGCCGTCTGGATGACGCTCGACGACAAGGAGGGGCCGAAGATCGAGACGCAGGCGGCTGACGCCGCCGACGGCGATCAGACCGCCCAGGCGGGCGGGCAGGTGACGATCGTGGACACCGTCTACTACGAGAATCTCGAGTTCGGCGGCACCTACACCCTCACCGGCACGCTCATGGTTAAGTCCACTGGCGAGCCTCTGCTCGACGCCGAAGGCAGCCCCGTGACCGCCACCAAGGAGTTCACGGCGAACAACACGAACGGGTCGGTGGACATCGAGTTCACCTTCGACGCGAGCCTGCTCGCGGGCGAGGACGTCGTGGCCTTCGAGAGCCTCGTGAAGGATAGCATCGAGGTAGCAGTCCACGCAGATATCGAGGACGAGGGCCAGACGGTCCATTTCGTCGACATCGGCACCACGGCGGCCGACGCCGCCGACGGCGACAAGCTCGTGACGGGCTCCGAGGTCATCATCGCTGACGAGGTGGCCTTCGAGGGTCTGACCCCTGGAGGCTCTTATACGCTCGAGGCGACGCTGATGGACGCCGAGACGGGCGAGCCGCTGAAAAGCGGCGAGGGGCTTCTCGCGACTGACGTGGCCGCGACCGTCGAGTTCACGCCCGAAGCTGCCGAGGGTACCCAGACGGTAGAGCTCTCATTCGATTCCTCCGGCCTCGGCGGTCACCGCCTGGTGGTGTTCGAGAAGCTGCTCGACGCCGAAGGCACCGTCCTCGCGGTGCACGAGGATATCGAGGACGAGGGCCAGTCCGTCACGGTCGTCGAGATCGGCACCACGCTCGTCGACGCCGCCGACGGCGACCACATGGTCGAGAACGGGACGGTCACCGTCGTGGATACCGTCGAGTACAAGGGGCTCGTCGCAGGAGAAACCTATACTGCCCACGGCACCATCATGGACAAGGCGACTGGCATGCCCCTTGAGGACTCGGAAGGCAATCCGGTGACCTCAACCGCGGAGTTCGTGGCGGAAAGTTCTGAGGGAACCGTAGAGATCACCTTCGAGTTCGATGCTTCCCAGCTCGAGGAGGGCGCCTCCCTCGTGGCGTTCGAGGAGGTGCTCGACGTGAACGGGAACGTCATCGCGGTACATCAGGACCTCGAGGACGAGGGGCAGACCGTGGTCGTCGACAACCCCGAGACTCTCGGCACCCCCTACGACAAGACGGGAGGCGACCTGCTTCCCGTATGGGTTCTGATCAGCGCCTTGATCCTCTGCGGCGGCGCTGCGGGCGCATACGCGCTTCGCGGCCGCATCCGTCGAAACGCATCAGTTGGCGAGGGATCCACTGACGAGGGTCCCGAGAAGTAGCCGGGTCCCGGTCGATCGAAGAGGGCGGGGCGGCGATGAGCCTCCCCGCCCGTCTTCCTGGAGGTTCAAGTGAGCACAAATATCAAGCAGCGATTTGCAATCATGGTGGCGGTGACAGCGCTGGTCGGTGCTGCGGCGTTGGGGTTGTGGCTCTTCAGCATCCATGACAGGGCGGCAGATGTAGACCCCTCTCCTATCTCGGCAGATGCTTCGGGAAGCGATGCGGCATCCGATGGCGCCCCGACGGTCGACTGGGAATTCTGGCTGTCGGTGAACCCCGACATCGTGGCGTGGGTGAGCGTCCCGGGGACTGATATTGACTATCCGGTGGTACAGGCGAGCGCCGACGATCCGACCTTCTACCTCGACCACGACGTCTACCGCTGCTGGAACCCCTACGGATGCCCCTACCTCGACGCCGGCTGCGCGGGGCGGGGAATCGACAGCCCGCTCGCTCTCATGTTCGGCCACCACATGAACGACGGCAGCATGTTCTCGGCATTCGCGAACTACTCGGACAGGGGGTTCGCGCAGGAGCATCAGGAGATTCTCCTGCAGACACCCGAGAGGGACATTCGCCTGAACGTCATCGCGGCGGACGTCGTGGATTCGAACGCTGAGCACAAGCGCCTGGAGTTCGCCGACGACGGAGAGCTCGGCTTTTGGCTCGAGAGGCTGCTGGCCGAAGCGGACGTCGTGCTCGACGTCGACGTTGAGGCGGATAGCGTCAAGGCGTTCTGCACCTGCAGCTACGGCAGGTGGAACGGGCACGAGAGGACGATAGTGTATGCGCGGGAGGAGGTGGTGTGATGCAATCGACCATATGCTTCTTCATCGGCATGGCGATGATGGCGTGCGCGATCGTGGGGTACGCCTGCATTCGGGTGGGCGCCATGAGCGAACGTGAGGAAATGCTCGCCGAGGGCAAGCGGGAACCCTAGGCTGCTTTCGGCAAAAAAATAGGGCAGAAACGCTTTCGCGATCCCGCCCCGCAAACCCGAAGGTTTCTGTCTGGCTATAATTATCGTGATTGCGGCCCGTTTGTCAAATCGAGCATATAGGATTTACCAGTATCACCGTTGGCTCAGCCATGCCTGGAAGACCTTTGACAGAAAGTCGTATGCCGAGATGATAGTCGTGTTCCCCCTGTACCAATCCGAGTTCTCCTCTGCACGTTGCCTAAATGCCAGGAATCCGTCGTATGCTCTCGCCTGCCTTTCTCGGGTGACGAAACGGTTGCAGGCATAGGCGAGCACCGTCGTCTGGAGCACTCGCGGATTGCGCATCTTGGATCGTCTCAGGCGCTTCGAGACACCTGCGTCGCCGAGCGCTTTCGCGACCGATGCGGGGTATCTCGTCGACGTGGCCGAGGAGATACCCAAGCCGTTGATGACGGCGCTCGAATGGGCAGCGGCGTTCCTGAGCGAATTCGCTCGCCTGAGAAGGTAATGGTCATCTCTCATTTCCGTATCGCCCCATCGGTTTGCGCAGAAGAGGTAGAAGCTGGCAAACGCGCCGAACGACGACAGCTCCAGGAACACCCATGCCGGCATCTCGTCTAGCGGATAGCGCTCGACGAGCGGTCCGAGGTAGGCGTCGTTCTCCAAGCGCGAGATCTCGCCTTCGCGCCTGTTGCGCTCGGCGTGGTTGAGGTGCGTGAGGTAGTCGGCGAGGACGGAGTAGCCGTCCTCGTTGCGATTGTCGGTTATTTTCTCGACGAGTTTTGTCTTGGCGGCGTTCTCCACGTCGAGTGTGAGCGGCAGCAGGAACCTGCGCAGTTCCTGGTCTATCCCCGCGAGGTCGACCAGTTGCCCGAAGTCGAGCCCGGCATACTCGCCGTCGTGCTTGCCGCCCACCCGTTTGGGAAAGAGCACGCGGTACGCCGCGAGGCGGAAGTAGTGGTCCTGCTCGGAGAGGATGCGAGAGGCCTCTCCCTCGTCGCACAGCTCGAAGGTCACGCCCTTGGACTTCAGGTGCTCTATCTGCTCCTCGACGGTGAGCTTGGGCTTTCTTTTATTATCTTCTGCGATTTCGTTCATAGCTTCGATCTTTCGTGCTTGGATAGGGATCGGTCTCGAGGGACGGAATGCGCGCCGTTTCTCAATTATCCTTCTTTTCGCATGCAATTGCGCGTGAAACGGCGATTGGAAGGTGCGCCTTGCCTACATGAACCGGAACACCGCCTTGAACATCCAGCGGACGAACGCCCCGATTCCCCTGAACACCGCTTTAATCATTTCCGAATCCTTCCATCCAATCGTCTTCCATGTCGTCTGCTGGCACCTCCTGTGCCGCTTCGGCCTCGACCGCCCTTTCGAGTGTAAGCGGAGTGACGCCGACCGCCTCCGCCATGAGCGCCTGGCTTGCCGCCAGCCTCTCGTCGTCGTTCGCCAGGTAGCCGCTCAGCCTCACGATGCGGCTGGCGAGCGACCCTCCGGGCCCAACGAAGAGGGCGCAAGCGCGATCTACCCTGGCGACGTCCACGAGCTCGCCGAAGAGCCTCGCGAGCACCGTCGAGCCGTCCAGGGTGACGCTCTCGATTCCGGCGGCCTCTCTCGGGGTGGCGAGCTGGAACCTCCAGCCCTTCTCGCGCCTCGCCTCGGGGGCCTCTCCGCCGTCTGTCCGGTAGGCCTCGTTCGCGGCGTAGCAGTGCGCCGTGAGCCAGAGGCCCTTCTTCTCGACGTCTGCGTAGTCGAGCGTAAGATCGGCGAGCATGCTCTTGCCCGAGAACGGCTGCGCCTCGGTGAAACGGTCGGTGTCGAACGCCTCGATGCGCCCGCGGTAGGCGACCTCCACCCTCATCGGAGCTCCCTCCTTTCTCGCCGCCGTTCCTGCTGTGCCTGCGTCTCGCGGCTACGCGGTTTCGCGTCGCCGCGCCTGACGGGCGCTTCCTCGCCCTGCGGCTGCCTTTGCCGCCTTGTCTGCGCGGTTTCGGGCAGGAGCCTGTTCGCCGCCGCGTATGCGCGCACCTCGCGCAGCGCTTCCGCCCGTTCGGCGGAATCGCCGTCGGCGCGGCCTTCGAGCCTTTCGATCCTCCTGTCGAGGTCTGCCAGGCTGTGCGCGTTCGCGGACATGAACGCCTCTATCGCGCCGGCGAGACGTTCCAGCTCCGACAGGTCGTTCAGCTCGATGGCGCTTTCGGCTTCGGAGAGTATCCGTCGGGATGCCGCCGGGGCTGGGTGCCAGGCGGCGATCCTGTCGAAGCGCCGCCTGAGCGCCTCCTGGCCGAAGGAGAGCCCCAGCTTCTCGCCTCCGATGCGCCAGGTGGGGTGGTCTGAAAGCGAGTAGATCCAGTCACGTCGCCACGACTTCTCCGAGTTCTGCGAAACATCCACTTCGAGCGCCTCGAGCACGGCCATGAACTCGTCCTCGTTGCGGGCGAGCGCCTTGGCCACCGTGACCCGGTTGCGGATGTCTGCGACCCACGAGTAGCCACCCTCTTTCTGGATTTCCCGCTCGGCGCGCCGCATGTATACGCTCTGCAGCGTCGCGGGCGTCGCCTTGCGCGTCTGCCCCTCGTCCTCCTCCCTCACGGTGTCGTTGCGCATGAAGCGATATCCGCGTTCCTCTGCGAGATCCTGAAGGCTGCGGTTGAGCTCCAGCGGGTCGGGGGTCTGCAGCCTGCGTTCGGTGGCGAGGTTGGTGTTGTTGACGACGATGTGGGCGTGGGGGATCCTGCGCTCGTTGTCGTCGTGCAGGACAATCGCCGCCTCGAAGTCGGCGAAGTGCCTGAGCGCCCAGGCGCTCGCGAGCTCCGCCACCTGGTCTGCGGTCAAGCCGTCTTGAGGATCGGGCGACATGACGAAATGCTTGAAGGTCCTCGCCGGCTTGCCCCGATACGGGGTGTCGTTGCCGCAGGCGCGCCTCGTCGCGTCCATCGAGTCCGCCCAGTCGAACCCGGCCGGGGCGGCCGAGACGTCCTCGAAGGCGCGCTCCTCCTGCCATGCGAAGTTCATGACCATGATCCCGAGGGCGCGCCCTCCCTTCTCGAGGTAGTGCTTTATGCCGGCGCATCCCGTGTGGCCGGCTATGGGCTTCAGCAGCGGCATGCTAGTCTCCGCCCACTATGGCACGGCCTTCGAGCGAGGCGAGCTCGCCCGCCATCTCGCAGCGACCCTCGTCGACCTGCGCGAGCAGAAGCGCGCACTCGTCGAGCTTGCTGGACACCCACTCCAGGTCGCCCCTTCCGTGGTCCAGCGCGAACTTGATGGAGTTGAGGGCGTGCACGCCCTGGTTGTAGTGGTGCCCCCACCTGACGAGCTCGCGGGAGAGCCTGCGCATTGAGAGTCCGTCGAGCAGCACGCCTCCGCGCTTCGCGTTCTCGGCATCGTCCGCGACCATGCGGGCGACGTAGCGCAGGTACTCGGAGCGGGTGAGCCCCTCCTCGTCGGCGCGCTCACAGACCGCGCGGAAGTCCGCGTCGCTCACGCGGGCGGTCAGCACGTTGTCGTATCTCAAGACCTTCGTCATCTTCTCCATCCTTCGCATCCTCCGCCGCCCCGATGCGGTGGAGGCTCGGGCGGCGCTCTTTCCAGGGGCGCGGGGCATCCCCCGCATGGCGCGGGCCGGGGAGCTTGCGGCAGCTTCGCGCGCCCGGCGGCGTCGCCTCCGCTTCGGGCTCTGGGCTCCGGGGCGGGGTGCGCCGTGCGCCCAGGCCGCCATCTATCTCGTGTATACGAGATAGGCTACTTGCTGGAAACGGCGCAGGCGCCCCGCAGGGGCTCCTGCGCGGGTTCTACCTGCCTCCGAGGAGCCCTTCCGCCGTCTCGGCGATCTCTCCGAGCGCCTGCCTGTCCAGCTCGCTCGGCGGGTTTTCTTCCGTCTTCGACTCGTAGCTCCTGAGCGCGCGAAGGGCGCTTGCGAGCGCCGCCGCGGGCTTGGGCGCGGGACCCTTCGCGTCTTCTTCGGCGGCGGGCTCGGCGGTCGACTTCTTGAGGAACTCGGTCGTCTCCTTCTTGCCCAAGGGCTGCGCCCGCCATGCCGCATGGAGCCGGTCCTGCGCATCGGAATCCAGATCGGCGAGGATCCCCACGGCGTCCGCCGAGAGCGCGTCCGCGAGCGCGGCCTCGCGCCACTGGGGCGTGAGCCTCTCCTCGATCTTGCGCGCGAGAGACTCCTGGCGCTGGATGGTCTTGCCCGATACCTTGCGTCCGGTCTGCTCGGATATGATCGCCGCCTTGATGTCCTCGGTGCGCACGCCCGCAAGCCCCGGGTTCTCTGCCCTCATGCGCTCGACCTCCACGCCGAGCGCGCGGCTCGCCGCTGCACGCTCCGATACGGTGAGGCTGCGCACGAAGTAATTGGCGGCATGCAGCAGCATGACGGACTGCTCGTCGGTGATGTCGCGGATGACACGGCAGGGAATCTGAGCGTATTTCTCGTCTTCTTCGGCGAGCAGGGCGTAGGCCGCCTTGCGGCGGTGCCCGCTCACCATCTGCCAGCCCCCGTCGTCGAGCTTGCGGACGAGCGGCAGGTCGGTGAGCCCCTCCTCCTTTATGCTCCTTGCCAGCTGGGCTATGCCCGCATCGTCCATCGAGTAGGCGGCGTTGGCGGGATGGTCGGCTATCTCGCCGACGGGGATCCTCTCGACGGGGTAGTCGCTTCGGGTCGACGCGTTCCTGTCGAGCAAGCCCGAGATGGTGAAGCCGGATGCGACCGATTTAGCCATGGAGCACCTCCTCTGCGAGCCTCTCGTAGTCCTTCGCGGGGCGGCTGTCGGGCTTGAACGTCGCCACGGGCTGCCACTGCCAGCTCCCCTCGCACACCTTGGAGCTCGCGTGTATGACGGTGGCGAACTGGTTTTCGGGGAAGTAGGAGTCCAGCACTTCGGCCCCGGTCGCCTCGGCGTTGGTCATGAGGCCGGGCACGCAGGTGCGCAGTATGCGCCATGAAGGCGTGGGCACGCGCAGCGCGTCGGAGATGGACTCGATGGCGCTGACCGTGAGGGCGGTGCCGCGCATGACGGTGGAGTCGAGCTTCACCGGCACGATCACCATGCCGTCGCCCGCAGCGGCCAGGTAGGCGTTGAAGGCGAGGCGCTTCATCGTGGGGCTGCAGTCGACGATGCAGACGTCGTAGTCGCCCGCGCAGTCGTCGAGCGCGAAACGAAGACGCTGCTCGCGCAGGAGCAGCTCGTTTTGGTCGACGAGTTCTATGGTCGAGGGCACGACGGAGAGCCCGTCGGCCTCGGTTTCGAAGGCCACGTCGCCGACGGGCGCGTTCCCGTAGAGGAGCTCGACGGCTCCTCGACGCTCGGCCGTGGCGCGGTCGTAGAGCCCGAAGAAGTCCGTGGCGGACGCCTGCGGATCCAGGTCTATCAGGAGCGTCCTCAGGCCCCGCCTGGCGTAGATGGTGGCGAGGTTGACCGCAGTGGTGGTCTTTCCGACCCCGCCCTTGTAGTTCGATATCGCGAGCGTCCTCATGCTTCCTCCGTCCTCTCTGCGATTGTCGATGGCGTTTACCCCGAGTATACAGAACGGAAACGTTCTGTTAATACCGACCGTTCGCCATGGGGTGGCGGTTCGCCATGGGGCGAGCCGCCTGCAAACGGCCCCCTCCGTCCAGAGGGGGCCTGCCCAGGCGGGCCCGGAGGTCCTAGGCCTCGCCGAAGGCGTTGATGTGGTGCCTGAGCAGCGCACGGTCCTCGCCGACGACGATCATGCTGATCTTGTCGAACCTCACGCCGACCGATTCGGCGAAGTCGTTCTCGGCGAGCCAGGAGACCGCGAGCAGCTCCATCGTCTCGCGATCGTTCCTCCCGTCGCCGAAGCCGGCGCCGGAGTTCGGGCGCGCGGAGACGTCGACGAACACGAGGTCGTCGGACTCGGGGTCGCGTGCAACCAGGTCGATGGCTCCTCTCGTCTCGGGCGACTTCCACCCGGTCGCGAGCGTCTCGTAGCCGCGGACCTCGAGGAAGCGGGCTGCCGCCTTGACCGCCCTGTCCTGGAGAGTGGGATTGGTGTTCATGGTGACCTCCGTTCGGTTGGGGCGGAGCCCCTTGCCCCGCCTTGTGGCATCGGGGCCGCACCGCCTGCCGCGCCCTGCAAGGGAGGAAGCGAAGGCGCGTTCCTCGCCCCATCGGGCCGTTGGTTTTCCGAAGCCCGGAGGGCGCTTTGTTTTGCCGCTTTCGCCTTTTCTCTCGGGCGGCAAAAGAAATCGGAAAAGCATCGCAACCCTTGCGGGGCGCATCGGGCGGCTGTGCGAACCTTTGATGCCCAAGGAGGAGGCAAGGCGATCCGATCGAACGGAGCCCGCCGTGCCGCGAATGCCCCCAGGAGGCTGTCTGAGGGTCGACTGCTCGGGGGAAGCCCTTGCCGGACCGCCCGGCGGAGCTAGCCCCTCGCCATCCTGAGGACCGCCGCGTCCTGCTGCGCCACGTCGTCCCCGACCGCCCCGAGCTCGTCGGCGCCGAGGTCGATGAACACGCGCGTCAGCACCTGCATGAGCTCGATGAGGCGCTCGTCGATGCCGTCGGCGCTCCTGAGCCTCCTGAGCTCGACGTAGACGGATCTCATCTGGTCGCGCAGCATCCTGTAGACCCTCACGTTCGGGCTGACGTTTATGTCGCGGCACTCGAGCCTGGAGGTTATGTAGTCCTGCTTGGTCATGCCGCTCGCCGCCACGAGGGCGTTTATCACCTCGTCCTCCTCCGGCGAGACCCGGAACGCTATCGTCTTGCTGCGCCGGCGCCCTTTGTAGTCGACGGTCGGCCTGGACATCAGGGCCTCCTTCTCTGGTCGAGCGCCGCTGCCATGTCCGACTGCTTGCTGGGGAAGAGGTGGGCGTAGCGAAGCGTCATCTCGTAGGTCTCGTGCCCCAGCCGGTCCGCTATGGCGATCGCGCTGAACCCCATCTCTATGAGGAGCGAGACATGGCTGTGGCGAAGGTCGTGGATCCGGATGGGTTCGAGCCCGCATGCGGCGCAGCCGCGCTTCATCTCGTGGTGCAGGTAGCTTTTGGTGAAGCAGAAGATGCGGCAGGCGCGCCGCTCCTCCGGGATGGATCCGAGGAAATCGGCGAGCTCGTCCGCAAGGAACTCCGGCATGACCACATCTCTCTTCGATTTGGGCGTCTTGGGCGAGGTGATGACGTCCCTCCTCCGGATCCGCTGGTAGCTCTTGGTGACGTGGATGAGGCACTTTCCAAGGTCGATGTCGTTCGGTTCGAGGGCGAGGAGCTCGCCGACCCTCAAGCCGCACCAGTACAGGATCTCGAACGCGTAGAAGCTGGCTGGCTTGTCCATCACCTCCTCGCTGAACGCGAGGTACTGCTCCTTCGTCCAGAACTTCATCTCCGACCCCTGCCGCTCGCCGATCTTGATGGTCGGGGCGGCGGGACTCTTTCCCAGGCCGTAGTACTTGACGGCGTGGTTGAAGATGGCGCTCAGCTGGTTGTTTATGGTTCTCAGGTAGGTGCCGCTGTACGGTTTTCCCTCGTCGTCGTACGAGCCCACCATCTTGTTCTGCCAGTCCACCACGTCTTTGGGGGAGATGTCGCACATCCTCTTGGGTCCGAAGAATGGCACTATCTTCGTGCGGATGATGTGCTCTTTGGTGAGCCAGGTGTTGAGCTTGAGCCTTGGTCTCACGTCTTCGGAGTACCTCTTCACGAATGCCTCGAAGGGCATCGACATGGACCCGTCGGCGCAGGCCAGGAACTCCGTCTCCCATGCCAGCGCCTCTCCTTTGGTCGCGAACCCTCGCTTCACCTTGTGCTTGCGGTTGCCGTCGATGTCGCTGTAATAGCACTGGACGTACCAGGCGCCAGTCTTCCCGTTCATGTAGGCGGGCATCAGCGGGCCTCTTGTCTGGGAACGCCGTCGGCGCAGTGGAAGCGCTCGTAGAAATACTTTCGGCTCACCTTCCCTTTGATGGTGGTGTAGCCTCTCTGCTCCATCTCGGAGTTCAGCATCCTGATAATGCGGTAGGCGTAGGGCCTGCTGATGCTGAGGGCGTGCATGACCTCCTCGACGCCCATGATCACCGGCTTAGAATTCTGCTCCATATCTTCCTCCTTCGTTCGATGAACAGAACAGGAACGTTCTGTAATTCGTGACACTAGCAGAACGAAAATGTTCGGTCAAGACAAATTGAGAACGTTTTTGTTCTCTAGTATCATGGGGGAAACGATCAGAGGAGGAGAGATGACGACGGGAAGCCGCATACGGGCATTGCGCGAGTCGCGGGGGATGACGCAACGGCAGCTCGCTGAGAGGGCCGGCTGCACCGACGCGGCCATCAGGAACTACGAGGCGGGCAGGAGGGCGCTGAAGGGCTCCGCCCTGGATGCGATTGCAGGAGCCCTCGGGGTCGCCCCCGAGGCCCTCATGCCCGTCCAGGCTGAATCCGCCAGGGACGCCCTCGAGCTCCTCTTCAGGATCGAGGAGGAGTTCGGGCTCAGGCCCGTCGGTGGAGGCAGGCTCGCCGTCGCGCCCGGCGCGGAGAAGGCGCCTAAGCTCGCCGCCGCCATCAAGGCCTGGGAATCCCAGGTGGATGCGCTCGACCGCGGAGAGATAACCCCCGAGGAATACGAGTCCTGGAAGAGGGAGTTCGGCGGATGCTAAGCAGCATGCCGCGGGGCGCTCGAGGCTTATGCCGCCAGCATGCAGCTGAATGAAGATCCTTCGACCAAGGGCCTGTTCGCCAGTGGCTATCTGAAGTGATTGCGCCAAGCTCATTATTGACCAATGTTCAATAATGATTTACCATGAGCTAGAGGAGGTGGAAGCTATGCCCAGAATCGTCAAGAACCCGGATGAGCGCAGGCGGGAGCTGCTCGTCACGGCGATGCGCCTCTTCGCCGAGGAGGGCTACGATAACGTCTCGGTGAGGGCGGTGGCGCGGGCGGCGGGCGTTGCGCCGGGTCTCGCCTACCACTACTTCGACTCGAAGCAGAACATGTTCGACGCCGCCATCGAGGAGTACTCGCGGCGTTGCGCCGAGGGCATCATCGCGATCCTCGACGACCGAGGCCTCTCGCTCGACGAGAAGCTCGACCGCGCGATCGAGGCGGGGTCCGACCCCGGCGCGTTCGACCACGCCGACTTCTTCCACGCGGAGGGCAACGGCGCGCTCCACGACAGGCTCTCGCTGGGCATGTGCGAGGCGGTGCAGCCCCATCTCCGCGCGGCGCTCGAGCTCGACGCGCTGCTCAGGGGCGGCCCCCGGGGCGACGCGGACGGGCTCGCCTCCCTCATGGCATACGGGTGCATCGGGCTCGCTTCGGGGCCCGGCATGCCGGACGAGGGCGCCGTGAAAGCCGCCAAGCGCTACTTCGCCGCCCTGGTCGCCGAGTTCAGGTCGGGCGAGAAGGCAGATTAGATAACCGCCCCAATTCCAGTTGGGGCTTTTCTTGACGTTAGATGTTGAACAATGCTCAATAGAAGGGAGCGACATGGAACAGAAGAACGCAGACGAGTTGAAGGCGCGGTCGAGGGCAGCGTTCGACGCCCAGGCTGAGACCTACGACGCCGGAATGCAGGGGGACCATGCGCGGGGGCTCTACCGCATCGTGGCGGGCGAGGTCGCCCGGGCGTGCGGCGGCATCGACTCGCCCCGCGTGCTGGACCTGGGGTGCGGGACCGGGGCCCTCGCCGAAATCGTCCTCGACGAGATCCCGGGCTGCGCCCTCGTGGGGGTCGACCTTTCGGCGAACATGGCCGAGCGGGCGGCCGAGCGTCTCGGCGGGAGGGCGGAGGTGGTCGTGGGCGACGCGGAGCGCCTGCCCTTCCGCGATAATTCTTTTGATGCGGCGTACTGCAACGACTCGTTCCACCATTACCCCGATCCGGCGCTGGCGGCGTTCCAGGTGTGGCGCGCGCTGCGCCCGGGCGGCACCTTCGTCGTCGGCGACGTATGGCAGCCGGCGCCCGCGCGCGCCGTCATGAACGCGTGGATGCCGCACTCCGCCGAGGGGGACGTGCGCATCTACTCCGAGGGCGAGATGCGGGAGATCCTCGGCACGTGGTTCGGCAGCGTGAGCTGGCGGCGGATCGGCCTCACCTCCTGCGTGGCAATCGCGCGAAAAGACTAGCCCCTTCATGTCTAAGATGGAAAAGAATGAAAGCACCCGCCCTTGGAATAAGCCGTCCCGGTCGCGCGAATCCGCCGAGAACTACCTCAGGGCGATCCTGGAGATCCGCTCTTCGCATGGGCGATGCCGCAACGTCGACATCGCGAGGCACTTGGGCATCTCGAGGGCGAGCGTCTCCAAGGCCCTCGTGAAGTTATCGGAGGCGGGTCTTGTCGAGGTCGTCGACCATGACGTTGGCTTCACGCCGGAGGGGAGGGCTATCGCTGAGGCGACGAGTGCGAGGCATCGTTTCTTCGAGAGGCTGCTGCGCGACGCCGGGGTCGCCGCCGACGAAGCATCCAGAGATGCCTGCCGCCTGGAGCACTGCGTCTCCGCCGATTCTTTCGAGAAGCTCTATTCCCACTTGACGAGGAGTCATCCCTCCGAGTAAAACGACGGCTGAGCGCGCCAGGGGCCCGCAAGCCTCGCGTTACTACTCGGGAGGAGTGGTTGCGAAACCAACCCGTTTTCGTGAGTTTGCGAGAATGACGCTTCCAGGCTCTCCACCAGGGGCAACCGTCATTCTTGAGTTTCGTTTTTCCGGGTGAGTTTCGTTTGAGTTTCGTCGATTTTCGACGGCACTTGCAAGCCTCCCGCCATCATTGCCTCTCGTTGGCTTGTAGGTTTTTCGGTCGTGTCGGTTCTCTTCGGTTCTGTTCGAGTCGTTTCAGGCTCGTTCGACCCATGCCCGTTTGCCATGGGGTGACAACCGACCATGCGTCTATCTGCGGAAACGAGAAGGCTCCTCGATTCTTTCGAGGAGCCTTGTGAGT
>DBFAZJ010000138.1:0-3687 GCA_048244295.1 Collinsella sp. | reverse complement strand
ATATCCTCGCAGCACTGGTGCGTGGCGCCATCCTCGCCCACCGAGATACCGGCATGCGTGGCACCGATCTTAACGTTGAGATGCGGGTAGCCGATGGAGTTACGGACCTGCTCAAAGGCGCGGCCGGCGGCAAACATGGCAAAGGTGCTCGCGAAGGCAACGCGGCCGGTGGTCGCGATACCGGCGGCGACGCCCATCAGGTTGCTCTCGGCAATGCCCACATCGAAGAAACGATCGGGGCAGGCGGCCTTGAACTTGCCGGTCTGCGTGGCGGCAGCCAGGTCGGCGTCGAGGACCACAAAGTCATCGTGCTCGTTGGCGAGCTCGACGAGGGCCTCGCCGTAGCTTACGCGCGTGGCGATTTTCTTGACGTCTGCCATCCTAGAGCTCCTCTCCGGCGGCCGTGAGCTCTGCCATGGCCTGCTCAAACTGTTCATCGTTGGGGGCCTTACCGTGCCAACCCACCTGGTTCTCCATAAAGGAGACGCCCTTGCCCTTCGTGGTCTCGGCGATAATGGCGGTCGGCTGACCCTTGGTGGCGCGGGCCTCGGCAAAGGCGGCGCGGATCTGGTCGAAGTCGTTGCCGTCGGCGAGCTCCACCACATGGAACTTGAAGGCGCGGAACTTGTCGGCGAGCGGCATGGGGTCGTTGACCTCCTCGACGGGGCCGTCGATCTGCAGGCCGTTATGGTCGACGATCACGCAGAGGTTGTCGAGCTGCTGGTTGCCGGCAAACATGGCGGCCTCCCAGACCTGGCCCTCCTCGCTCTCGCCATCGCCCAGCAGGGCGTACGTGCGGTAAGTATCGCCCCAGTGCTTGGCGGCAACCGCCATGCCCACGGCGGCGGAGATGCCCTGGCCCAGCGAGCCGGTGGACATATCGACGCCCGGAGTGTCGTTCATGTTGGGATGGCCCTGCAGGTGACTGCCGATGTGGCGCAGCGTCTCGAGATCCTCCTTGGGGAAGAATCCGCGCTCGGCGAGCACGGCGTACAGACCAGGCGCGCAGTGACCCTTGGAAAGCACGAAGCGATCGCGGTCGGCCTTGCGGGGGTCGGACGGGTCGACGTTCATTTCCTCAAAGTACAGATAGGTCATGATGTCGGCAGCGCCGAGCGAACCGCCCGGATGGCCGGACTTGGCAGCGTGCACGCCGGTGACGATGCCCTTCCTTACCTCGTTGGCAACCTTTTTGAGCTCTTCGTCGCTCATTGTGCCTTCCTTTCATCCTCATTAGACAAAATGCGCACGGCACCGAAGGTAATCCCAACACAGCCGCAATGCACGTACGTCATTCATTATGCTGGAAACTGATGGCTTTACCAGAGTTTTTATCATTATTTGAACAATTTAGCAGGCAGAACCGCTGATGAAACGGTTTATCAATGTGAACGTCTTTTGGATGGAATGCGGTCGACCCTACGCACTAATGTCCTTGAATCCCTCGCCGAAGGCTTCCGTAACGTCAGCGACCGTCACAATGGCGTGAGGATCGCGCTCGCGCACGATCGTCTTGAGGGTATTGAGCTCTCGACGGCTCACGATGACCATAATCACCGGCTTCTCGGCACCCGAATACATGCCAGTCGCCTTAAACTTGGTACAACCACGACCCAGGCCATACATGATATCGGCAGCGATATCAGGGAACTTGTCCGAGATGATGAGTACCATACGACGCTTATTGCCGCCATCGACCACGGCATCGATCACATAGCCGCTGATCACCATCGATAGTCCTGCATACAGAGCATTTTCGAGCGAGAAGACCGGCGCCGATGCCGCACACACGGCAACGTCGATTGCCATGACGGTCGAGCCCACTGGCAACGAGGTGTTACGCGAGATGATTTGGCCAATCGTGTCCGAACCGCCGGTGTTGGCGCCGGCGCGCAACACCATGCCGTAACCGATGCCCGTAATAATGCCGCCCCACATAGCGGGAAGCATCAGGTCCGCATCCGCCAGAGGTGCTACAAACGGGGCGAACAGATCGGTAAAGAAGCCCAGCAGCACAAAGCCCGTCGCGGTCTGCACCACGTAGAACATGCCGCCCTCACGCATAACGACCAGCAGCAGCAAGGCGTTCATCACGATCGTCTGAATACCAACGGGAAGCGATAGGCCGCGCGATGCACCGACCGCCTGGATAATGGTGGCAAGGCCCGTAACGCCACCGGCAGCAAGGCCGTTGGGAATCAAAAACAGGTCGGTCGCGATGGCGGCCAAGGCACACCCCAACATGATCTGAGGCAGATCGTGAAAGAAGTTCATCGAAAGAATGCGCTTGATGTCCAGACGATATGCCATGCTGCCTCCCTCAAAAAAGCGCACCCCATCGGATGCGCCTTGAACTTCTTGTTGTATTCGATTCTACCGATTCGCCGGGTAAAAACCACCCCTGTGCAGGGTTTGTTCTGGATACAAAACCACCTCGCTCGGAAGGTCGTAATCCATTCTCGCCTAAACCGAGCGGTTTAGGCAGAGGGGGCCTCCGCATCGGCGTTGCCGGTAGCCCAACGGTGATAGCCAATCACAAACGAATCCAGATCGCCATCGTCAAGAACCGCCTCGACGTTGCTGGTCTCCACGCCCGTCCGCAGGTCCTTAACCATCTGGTACGGGTAGAGCACGTAGCTGCGAATCTGGTTGCCAAAACCAATTGTGGTCTTGGGCCCGCGAATCTCATCCAGAGCCTCGGCGCGCTTTTCGAGCTCAATCTCGTACAGACGCGCCTTGAGGATCTGCATGCACGCGGCCTTGTTTTGAATCTGGCTGCGCTCGTTTTGACAAGTGACCACGATACCGCTGGGGAAATGCGTCACGCGCACGGCGGAGTCGGTGGTGTTGACGCCCTGGCCGCCCGGGCCGCTCGCGTGGTACACGTCGACGCGGATGTCATCGGGATTAATCTCGATATCGATATCATCGGGCAGCACCGGAATGACCTCGACGCCGGCAAACGTGGTCTGGCGGCGCTTCTTGTCGTCGGTGGGGCTAATGCGCACCAGGCGGTGAACACCGGCCTCGGCGCGAAGCATGCCAAAGGCATCCTTGCCTTCGACGGTAAAGGTCGCGCGATCGATGCCAATGACCTCTGCCGCGGGACAATCGTTGATGGTGACCTTCCAACCGCGGCGCTGACAATACTTCATGTACATCTTAAAGAGCATGAAGGTCCAGTCCTGGGCCTCCAAGCCACCCTGTCCGGGCTTGATGGTCACAATCGCGTCGCCATGATCGAACTCGCCGGTAAACCAGCTTGCTAACTCAAGCTCGTCGATGGCGCGGGACAGGCGCTCCGCCGTGACGGCAGCCTCTTCGCGCAGCGCAGCGGCATCGGGGTCATCGCCCATTTCCTCGGCAAGCTCCAGCGCGGCGCGGGCATCGGAAAGCTCGCCGCGCGCGGTGTCCACGGCAGCGATATCTTCCTTGGTACGCGCGATCTCCTCCATGGTGGTACGGGCGGCGTCGGCGTCATCCCAAAAGCCAGGGGCAACACTTTTGGCCTCGAGCTCGGTCACACGGGTACGCTTCTCGTCCAGGTGGAGATACGACTCGACCTCGCCGAGCCGGTCCGCGAACGCGTCCAGCTCGGCGGGCGTTATCTCTAAAGCCTCAGCCATTAACGATTCCTGCCGTGGCAGTACTTAAACTTCTTGCCGCTACCGCAGGGGCACGGGTCGT
>DBFAZJ010000137.1:0-8846 GCA_048244295.1 Collinsella sp. | reverse complement strand
GAAAGGTAAAGACATGGCCGAGATCGTTCTCAAACATGTTCAGAAGGTGTATCCCAACAACGAGTCCAAAAAGAAGGGCTTCTTTGGCAAAAAGAAGAAGACCGAGGAGAAGAAGCACAACCTCAAGGTTACCGAGGACGGCGTGCTCGCGGTAGAGGACTTTAATCTCACCGTGCATGACCAGGAGTTTGTCGTTCTCGTTGGCCCGTCTGGCTGCGGCAAGTCCACGACGATGCGCATGGTCGCTGGCCTGGAGGACATCACTTCGGGCGACGTGCTCATCGACGGCAAGCGCGTCAACG
This sequence comes from Collinsella sp., assembly GCA_048244295.1. Classification (GTDB taxonomy): domain Bacteria; phylum Actinomycetota; class Coriobacteriia; order Coriobacteriales; family Coriobacteriaceae; genus Collinsella. The sequence goes on along the minus strand of DBFAZJ010000137.1, from coordinate 8,544 downwards.
ACGTGGCGCCCAAGGACCGCGACATTGCCATGGTGTTCCAGAGCTATGCTCTGTACCCCAACATGACGGTGTACGAGAACATGGCGTTTACGCTTGAGCTCAAGAAGGTCCCCAAGGACGAGATCGACCGTAAGGTTCGCTCTGCTGCCGAGATCCTGGGCATTACCGAGTACCTCGACCGTAAGCCCAAGGCGCTCTCGGGCGGTCAGCGTCAGCGCGTCGCCATCGGCCGCGCCATCGTGCGTGACCCCAAGGTCTTCCTGATGGACGAGCCGCTGTCTAACCTGGACGCCAAGCTCCGTAACCAAATGCGTGCCGAGCTCATCAAGCTGCGTCACGAGATCAAGGGCACCTTTATCTACGTTACCCACGACCAGACCGAGGCCATGACCCTCGGCGATCGTATCGTGGTCATGAAGGACGGCGTCGTCCAGCAGATCGCCACCCCGCAGGAGGTCTTCAACCACCCCGCGAACATCTTCGTCGCCGGCTTTATCGGCGTGCCGCAGATGAACTTCTTCGATGCCCAGCTGGTGCACTCGGGCAACGGCTTTACCGTCAAGACCGAGGACATGAATGTGGCGCTCGCTCCCGAGACCTGCGCTCAGCTTGCTCTCAACTGGGACGGCGGCGACGTGAAGGAGATCACGGCCGGCGTGCGCCCCGAGCAGATTCTGCTTGCCGACAAGGACGAGGAGGGTGCGCTCCAGGGTACCGTCGAGGTGACCGAGCTCATGGGTTCGACCGAGCACGTTCACGTGACCGCTCCCGACGGCCAGTTTGTCCTGATTATCCCCGTCGTCGACCTCGAGGCCAAGGGCGCGCTCAAGGCTGGCGACACCATCTGGTTCAAGTTCGAGAAGAACGCGACCCACCTCTTCGATAAGGTGTCTGGCAAGAACCTTATCTAGGCCCGGTGCATCCGGACCCTCCCTTTGGGCGACTGCGGTATTGCCATCCTTTTGCCGCGGTCACATATAAGGCTCCCCTCCCGTCCACTGGGCGAGAGGGGAGCCTTTCTTTGTGTTGGGACCGTTCGTCTGTCAGTTTGTCTCAATCTGTAACAGGAGGAGGGCCAAATTGGGTCTACCTGTTACAGATTGAGACAACGTCGAGCTGCCTGTCCTTTCTTCTCGATCTGTAACAGGTAGACTCAATTTTGCCGGCTAGATGTTACAGACCGAGATTGTTTGGTCGAGGCAGGCCACGGGCAACACAGGGACACAAAAAACGGAGCCGCGTTGCCGCGACTCCGTTTTCAAGAGGATGGGTAAGGGAAGCGAATTAGCTCAGGTGCCAGATCTCGTCGTTGTACTGGGAGATCGTGCGGTCGGACGAGAAGGTGCCGGCGTTGGCGATGTTGATCAGCGCCTTGCGCATCCAGGCGTCCTGGTCCTCGTAGTCGGCTAGCACGCGCTCCTTGGTCTGGATGTATTCCTCAATGTCGAGTAGGGCCATAAACCAGTCCTTACCCTTGATGTCGTCGTGCAGACGCTGCAGGCGCTCCGCGTTGCCGGTCGCCATAAAGGCCGGGTTGGTGATGAAGTCCACCAGCAGTTTAATGCCGGGCTTGCAGTAGAGCGCGCCGGCGTCATAGGTGCCGTCGGCGTAGAGTTGCTCGACCTGTTTGGACGAGGCGCCAAAGGTATAGATGTTCTCGTCGCCCACGAGCTCGGCAATCTCCACGTTGGCACCGTCGAGCGTGCACAGGGTCAAAGCGCCGTTGAGCATGAACTTCATGTTGGAAGTGCCGCTCGCCTCTTTGGAGGCCAGGCTGATTTGCTCGGAGATGTCGGCAGCGGGGATCACGCGCTCGGCAGCAGTGACGTTGTAGTTCTCGATCATGACGACCTGAAGGTAGGGAGCCACGTCGGGGTCGTTTGCGATCCACTGGGAAAGCGTCAGGATGAGGTGGATGATGTCCTGAGCGATGGTATAGGCAGGCGCTGCCTTGCCGCCAAAGATGATGGTGACGGGGTGCTTAGGTCTGTTACCGTTCTTGATGTCGAGGTACTTCCAGATGATGTAGAGCGCGAGCATCTGCTGGCGCTTGTACTCGTGGATACGCTTGACCTGAACATCGATGATGGCGTTGGAGGGGATCGTCACACCCTGATCGAGCGCCATGAACTGGCGCATGATGGTCTTTGCCTCGGCCTTGGTGGCGGCCAGGCGCTCAAGAATACTCTTATCGTCGGCGAAGTCGGCGAGCTTGCTCAAGTCGCCGGTGCTGCGCCAATCGGTACCGATCACATCGTCGAGCAGGCTGGCGAGCGCGGGGTTGGCTCCCTGGATCCAGCGGCGGAAGGTGATGCCGTTGGTCTTGTTGGAGAACTTCTCGGGGTAGATTTCGTAGAACGGATGAAGCTCGGTGTCCTCCAGGATTTTGGTGTGGAGTGCGGCGACGCCGTTGATGGAGAAGCCAAAGTGGATGTCCATGTGGGCCATGTGGACGGTGTCGTATTCGTCGATGATGGCAACGCGCGGGTCGTCGTGCTCGGCCTTTGCGATCTCATCGAGCTTGACGATAATGTCGGCGATGGCAGGGGAGACCTTCTGCAGGCTGGTGAGCGGCCACTTTTCGAGCGCCTCGGCAAGAATCGTGTGGTTAGTGTAGGCGACCATGGAGCGTACGATGGTCACGGCCTCGTCAAACTCGATGTCGTGCTTGGTGGTGAGCAAGCGAATGAGCTCGGGGATGACCATGGTGGGGTGCGTATCGTTAATCTGGACCACGGCGTAGTCGGCCAGATCGTGCAGGTTGCTGCCGCGCTCGATGGCCTCGTCGATCAGGAGCTGGGCGGCGTTGCTCACCATGAAGTATTCCTGGTAGATGCGAAGCAGGCGGCCCTGCTCGTCAGAATCGTCGGGGTAGAGGAACAAGGTGAGGTTCTTGGCGATCTCGGTCTTGTCGAAGTCGATGGAGCTGCCGGGTACCAGGCCGTCGTCGACACTCGCCAGGTCGAACAGGCGCAGGCGATTCTTGGCGGGCTGGCCATAGCCAGGCACGTCGATGTTGACGAGCTTGGAGGTGACGGCAAAGTCGCCGAACTCAACAGTGTAGGAGCGGTCGTCATCGATCAGGATATCCTGCTCGCCGAGCCACTCGTCGGGGACGGCCTTCTGCTGATTGTCGACAAAGCGCTGGCGGAACAGGCCGTAGTGGTAGTTGAGGCCCACGCCGTCGCCGGTCAGGCCCAGCGTGGCGATGGAATCCAGGAAGCACGCGGCCAGGCGGCCCAGGCCGCCGTTACCGAGCGACGGTTCGACCTCAAACTCCTCAATCTTATTGAGGTCGTGGCCCGCGGCGGTGAGCTGGTCCTTAACCTCGCTATAGATACCGAGGTCGATCATGTTGTTGATGAGCAGCTTGCCGATCAAGAATTCGGCGGAGATGTAATAAAGCTTTTTCTTGCCATTGTTGAGCGGGCAGGCGGCTGAGCGCTTCTGCACGAGCTTAACAAGCAGTTTGTAAATGCGACGGTCATCGAGCTGCTCGAGCGAGATGCCAAAAGACTGCTCGGCAAGTTCTGCGAGATCGATACGGGGCATGTTTCCTCCTGTAATGGGTTGATTACATGTCTGCAATTCATAAGAAGCCCGCGCGAGGGGATTGGGGTGGCCTCGCGCGGGTAAGCAAGCGCGTCCGCACGGTGTGGTGGGTTCGGGCGCGGTGGCTCCTATTGGGGAAGCTCGATTTCGGCTTCCGACGGGATACGGAAGTAGGTCTCGGTCCAGTCGGTAAGCTTGTGCTCGAGCTCGCGGGTGATGGCACCATCGAGCATGCGCCAGGCCCAGTTGCCGCCTAGGGTGGCGGGGGTGTTGATACGCGCCTCGTTGCCCAGATTGAGCAGGTCCTGCATGGTGTAAATGCAGGTATCGCTCACGCTGGCGGCGATGGTTCGGTTGAGCGCGTCGGCTATGGACTCGCCTGCCTGCTGATGGGTGTACAGGGCTGCCTGCTCGCGCTGACGCGGGGTAGCCGTTCCCTCAAACCAACCGCGCGCCGTCTCGTTGTCGTGGGTGCCCACATAGGCGACGGTGTTGGCGATGTAGTTATGCGGCAGGTAGTACGAGTTGGTGCCCTCAAAGGCAAACTGCAGGATCTTCATGCCGGGGAAGCCCGAGTTGTCGCGCATGTCGATGACGCCGGGGGTGAGGAAGCCCAGGTCCTCGGCGATGATGGGCAGCGTGCCGAGCTTTTCCTCGAGCGTCTTGAAGAACTTGAGGCCGGGACCCTGCGTCCACGAACCGTAGGACGAATCGGGTGAGGAGAACGGCACCTCCCAATAGGCCTCGAAGCCGCGGAAGTGATCCAGGCGGATGACGTCGTACATGTCGAGGGCGGCGCGAATGCGGCCCTCCCACCAAGAGAAGCCGTCGGACTCCATGGCGTCCCAGTCGTAGATGGGGTTGCCCCAGTACTGGCCGGTGGCCGAGAACTGGTCGGGCGGCGTGCCGGCGACGCTCACCGGATTGCCGGCGGCGTCGATCTTAAAGAGCTCAGGCGTCGCCCACATCTCGACGGAGTCACGCGAGACATAGATGGGCAGGTCGCCGATGATGAGAATGTCGCGCTCGTTGGCATAGGCCTTGAGGCGGCTCCACTGGCGATCGAAGAAGTACTGCGTCATCTGGTGGTAGAGCATACGCGCCGGATGGTCGGCGCAGACCTTGGCGGAAGCCTCGCCGCGGGTGCGGAGCTCCGCGGGCCACTCCCAAAACGCCTTGAGACCGCACTCCTCTTTGACGGTCATGAACTCACAGTAGGGGATGAGCCAGTCCTCGTTGGCCTGGATAAAGTCATCGAAATCGGCCGGCTTGTCGGCAGCAAAGCGCTCGGCGGCGCGGTCGAGAATCTGACGGCGGCCACCAAAGATGGCACCGTAGTCGACATTGCTGGGGTCGGATCCCAGATACACGCCATCGATATCGCGCTGCTCCAGATACCCTGCCTCGATAAGCTCGGCAAAGTCGATAAAGTTGGGGTTGCCTGCGCGGGCCGAGAACGACTGATAGGGCGAATCGCCATAGCTGGTCGTCGTAAGGGGCAGAATCTGCCAGTAATGTTGTTTGCACGAGGCGAGAAAATCGACGAAGTCGTAGGCATTCCAGCCAAAGCCGCCGATTCCGTATGGTCCGGGCAGAGATGAGACGGGCATGAGGACGCCGCTTGCACGCTCCATGAATGCGCTCACCAACCTTCTTGTTGTGGGGTCGGCCTGCCGATGGGTGTGCAGTCCGCCTCCGATGTTCTGATTCGATACGCCTATTGTAAAACATGTTGTTTAAACATGTACAGGCAAGATAAAAAAGTTGGTCGATTTTCGGCGAATGGTTACATGCCATGAAAAAGCCCCGACCTCACAACGTGAGATCGGGGCAAGAGCGGTATGTAGGTTTTTGCTACTCGGCGTCGGCGAAGCCGTTGGGGTTGTGGCTCTGCCAGTTCCAGCTATCGCGGCACATGTCCGCGATGTCGTACTGGGCCTTCCAGCCCATCATGCGCTCGGCCTTGGAGGCATCGCACCAGTTGGCAGCGATGTCGCCGGCGCGGCGCTCGCGGATCACGTAGGGCAGCTCCTTGCCACAAGCCTTGGAGAAGGCGGCGACGACCTCGAGTACCGAGGTGCCGGTGCCGGTGCCCAAGTTAAAGATCTCGACGCCGGTCTTGCCGTTCATCCAGTTGAGGGCGGCCACGTGACCAGATGCCAGATCGCACACGTGGATGTAATCGCGCACGCCGGTGCCGTCGGGGGTGGGGTAGTCGTTGCCAAAGACCTGAACGGCCTCGAGCTTGCCCACGGCGACCTGGGCGACGTAAGGCACCAGGTTGTTGGGGATACCCTTGGGATCCTCGCCGATCAGGCCCGACGGATGGGCGCCGATGGGATTGAAATAACGGAGTAGCACGACGTCCCACTCGGGGTCGGCGGTGTGGACGTCCATAAGGATCTGCTCGATCATCCACTTGGTCCAACCATAGGGGTTGGTCGCGGGCTTCTTAGGATCCTCCTCGGTGACGGGCGGGTTGTCCGGGTCGCCGTAGACGGTCGAGGAGCTCGAGAAGATGATGGACTTGCAGCCATGGTTGCGCATGACGTCGATGAGCACCAGGGTGTTCTCGATGTTGTTGTGGTAGTACTCGACGGGCTTGCTCACCGACTCGCCGACGGCCTTAAAGCCGGCAAAGTGGATGACGCGGTCGATCTGATGGGTATCGAAGATCTTGTTCATCGCATCGCGGTCGAGCACGTTGGCCTCGTAGAAGGTGAGGTTCTTGGCGGCCTCGTCGCCCACGATGGTCTTGACGCGGTCGACGGCGACGGCGCTGGAGTTGGAGAGATCATCGACGATGACGACCTGGTAGCCACCCTCGAGCAGCTGAACGACGGTGTGCGAGCCGATAAAGCCGGCGCCACCGGTAACGAGGACACAGGTGTCTTTGGGGTCGAGTGCTTTGGACATGTAGTCTCCTATCGAATCAGGAACACTTCTTCAGGGGAGTATAGCGCAGGCAGGGACGCCCAAATCGTGCGCTGTAGGAAAAGCAGAGGATTGTGCTAACGTACTCATAGAAGAGCTTGCGTACGCATAACCTGATCTTTGGCATTTGCTTACGAGCCGCTGACCTTGTAGTTTCCTGCCGTTCGTGGAAATCGTTGGGACGCGCCATATGTACGCTAATATGTATGAGTTGAGCGACATATAAATAAACATGTAACGGAGTACATATGTCACCAAACAGCGATTCCATCCTTTCCCAGGAGCTCTCGCGCCGCACTGCCCTCAAGGCCCTGTTCGGCGCCGCTTCTGCGGCAGTTCTTTTTGGCCTGCCCGCTCGCGCCCATGCGGCGGAGGCTTCCAAAGAAACCACCGATAAACTGAATGCCGCCCAGGCCCAGCTCGACGAGGTTCAGGCCCAGCTCGACAGCATCGCAAATGAGTATGCGGCGCTGGCCAACAAGAATGCCCAGACCCTCAACGACATCGAGAATGTCCAGGGCAAGATTGACGACACGCAGGCCCAGATCGATGAAAAGAAGGCCGAGCTCAAGAAGAAGCGCAACGACCTTTCCGATCGCGTGGCCGCCAGCTACAAGTCCGGCGGCACGAACATCCTGTCGCTGCTGCTGGCCTCTGGCTCGTTTGAGGAACTCGTCGCCAACGCGCATTACGTTGAGAAGATCAACAAGAGCGACCGCGACGCCATCGAGGACATTCAGACCATCCAGGAAGAGCTCGATGCGCAAAAGACCGAGCTCGAGTCGCAGAAGGCCGACTTAGAGAAGCTCAAGGACCAGCAGACTGCCCAGATGCAGGACATGCAGGCCAAGCAGCAAGAAGTCCAGACCGTGCTGAACGGTCTTTCCGACGACGTCAAGGAGCTCATGGCTCAGCGCGATTCCGAGATCCTCGCTGCTGCCCAGGCTGAGGAGGCCGCTAGGAAGGCTGCCGCTGCCGCGGCTGCCGCGAACAAGAACAATTCCTACTCGGGTGGTTCGAGCTCGGGTGGTGGATCGTACGCGCCCGGAACTCCGCAGCAGAATGCCGGCTCGGGCAAGCAGCAGGCTGTCGTCAACGCGTGCTACTCCACGCCTTCGCCGGGTCAGAACTGGTGCGCGGCGTGGGTCACCAATGTCTTCCGTAACGCCGGCGTTGGCTACTTTGGAGGCAATGCGTGCGACATGTTTAACGCCTGGTGCTATAGCTCCGACCGCTCGGCGCTGCAGGTGGGCATGATCGTGGCCGATTCCTCGCACAGCGGCACGGGTGCTCCGGGCCTTATCTACGGTCATGTGGGTATCTACGTTGGCGGCGGCATCGTTATGAGCAACGAGGGTGCCATTACGTCTAAGTCGCTCGATTCGTTTATTAGCTTCTATGGCACTGGCTCTGGCGTGCGTTGGGGCTGGCTTGGCGGTATTGCGCTGTCGTAGCTGCGGTTTGAAGTAAGTTGGTCCGGGACCGCGGGCGAGGCATAAGGTTGCCTGCTCTACAGTCCTGCGCAAGACGAAGGCCACATTAAGTGGCCTTCTTTGCGTGCGGAACTCGCGATCAACCTAATGCCTTTCGGGCAGCCACGGACCTCTCGGGTCCAATACGTCACACGCCGGACTGGGTTATCTGAATAAATATGGCGAAGGCCCCTTTCGGGGCCTTCTTTTTTATAAAAATTCGCCGACTCGGTGGACTTCGGGTTCTAGGTCTACGTTGAATTGGTCTTTGACGGTTGTCTGGATGTGGCGGATGAGTTCGTCGACGTCGGCGGCGGTGGCGTGGTCGGCGTTGACGATGAAGCCGCAGTGCTTCTCGCTCACCTGCGCGCCGCCAACGGCGTGTCCTCGCAGGCCGGCGTCCATGATGAGCTTGCCGGCAAAGTAGCCCTCGGGGCGCTTGAAAGTGGAGCCGGCACTCGGCATGTCGAGCGGCTGCTTGTCCTCGCGGCGCTGGCGGTAGTCGTCCATGTCGGCCTTGATCATCGCGGCGTTGCCCGGAGCGAGATTGAAGGTGGCCGAAAGCACGATGAAGCCGTCGTCGGCA
>DBFAZJ010000136.1:0-6582 GCA_048244295.1 Collinsella sp. | reverse complement strand
CCTCGGACATGCAAGAAGCCCTCGCTGCGCACTTCGTGCGGCGAGGGCTTCTTGCGTCCTGCGGAGTGTGCCTAAAAGTAAACTAATGGCGGGCCCTGCGATGTCCGGTCTTCGGCGGATTACTGGCTTGGGGAATTAATGGCGCGCTTCGCGCGTTTGGAAGGGGCTTCGTGCTGCGGAATGCATTCAGAGGGAAACCCGTCGGGTCCCTTCGTCCTCGGTCTTCAGGGATTGGGGCTGAAGGGATTAAAGTGCGCTTCGCGTCCAATGCGGAGTGCGGCGAGGGCTTCTTGCGTCCTGCGGAGTGTGCCTAAAAGTAAACTAATGGCGGGCCCTGCGATGTCCGGTCTTCGGCGGATCAGCCGCTGGGTGAGGGTGGTGCTTGGGGCGACGTGCAAAAAAAGGAGTTTTCAGCAGCCAAAGATTGGTGCATAAGGCTATGGGTGACGTTTGCGGCCCCTGTTGATGCTTTTGCACGACGATTGGGCTTTGGTGATATTCATATATGGCTGGTTTCTCGCCGCATGCTATTCAGATGGGTCGAGTCATGAGGACTATCTACTTTTTGAAAGACTTTTGACACCAAAATCTTATCTCGCGATGCTGAATACTCGCAAAAATGCACGCTCCGGAGGGCACTACCCTGTTACGGCTAGAAATCCATGCGCCATTTTATGCAATTAATTAACGCATTTATGCAAAATGGCTTACGTGCGTACGTCTCGGGGTAGATGTTTGCCTCGGCGCTGCGTAAGTCATCCTGTCTGTAGTGTCTTTGACAGGCGGCCGCGGTCCCGTTTGGGGTCGCGGCTGTTTTGTTGTGGGTCAAATATGAACGTTGTGTTAATGAGTCGGTGGACGGTGCTGTTTTTCGGTGAGCGGCGTATCCTTCCAACGGTTTATCTAGTGTGTCAGTTGAAAGGAAGAGGGCGCTCGTCATTGTTTGAATGTGAACTGCCGTTTGACCACAAGACGTTGCATCTGGAGCTCGAGGATAAGAACTTCGCGGGTGTGATGGAAGGTCATCAAAACGAGTTTAAGACTACAAAATCACAGGAAGAGCTGGTAGAGGAGTCGCTTGCCAACCCTTATGGCTCGCCTTCGCTCGAGGAGCTTTGTGCTGGCAAGAAGGATATCGTCATCATTAGCTCCGATCATACGCGCCCCGTTCCCTCGCGTGTGACGATGCCTATTCTGCTGCATCACATCCATTCCGCTGCGCCCGAGGCTCGAGTGCGTATTTTGGTTGCTACGGGTATGCATCGTCCTTCGACGCACGAGGAGCTCGTCAACAAGTACGGCGAGGAGATCGTTGCCAACGAGGAAATTGTTATGCACGTCGCGACTGACGATAGCATGATGAAAAAGATTGGCACCCTGCCTTCTGGCGGCGAGTGCATCATCAACAAGATTGCTGCCGATTGCGATCTGCTGCTTGCCGAGGGCTTTATTGAGCCGCACTTCTTTGCCGGTTTCTCTGGTAGCCGCAAGTCCGTTCTGCCTGGTATCGCCAGCTACAAGACCATCATGTACAACCACAACGGTCAGTTTGTGAACGATTCCCATTCGCGTGCCGGCAACCTGTGCCACAACCACGTGAGCGAGGACATGTTTGCCGCTGCCGAGATGGCTCACCTTGCCTTTGTGCTCAACGTGGTGCTCAACGGCAAGCACGAGGTCATCGGCTCCTTTGCCGGCGACATCCACAAGGCGCACGAGGCTGGCTGCGAGTTCGTGAAGAGCCTTGCCGGCGTTGAGCCCGTCGAGTGCGAGATTGCCATTACCACCAACGGCGGCTACCCGCTCGACCAGAACATCTATCAGGCCGTGAAGGGCATGTGCTCTGCAGAGGCCACACTTCCCGAGGGCGGCGTGATCATCGATGTCGCCGGTTGTGCCGACGGTCACGGTGGCGAGGGCTTCTATCACAACATCGCCGACAATGATCCGGCAGAGTTTGAGCGCGCCTGCATCGACCGTCCTAAGGACGAGACCCTGCCCGACCAGTGGACGAGCCAGATCTTTGCCCGCATCCTGGCGCATCACCCTGTGATCATGGTTACCGACCTGTGCGATCACCAGATGATCAAGGATATGCACATGACGCCGGTTAACACCCTCGATGAGGCGCTCAAGCTCGCCTTTGAGATGAAGGGTGCCGATGCCAAGGTGGCCGTCATTCCCGATGGCCTGGGCGTTGTCGTCGCTCAGCACTAGTACGCGGCCTAAACGAATCGTTTATAACCGACAAGAAAGATAAGGTTTTATGCTTACCAAACTCCTCTGCGAATTCGGCGCAACGGCCCTCATGATCATCTTTGGCGTGGGCGTGCACTGCGATACCGTGCTCAAGGGCACCAAGTATCAGGGCTCTGGTCATATGTTTGCCATCACCACTTGGTCTTTTGGCATCTCGGTTGCTCTGTTTATCTTTGGCGGCGCCGTGTGCATGAACCCCGCCATGGTGCTTGCCCAGTGCATCGTAGGCCTGGTGCCGTGGAGCAGCTGCATCCCCTTCATGATTGCCGATATGCTCGGCGGCTTTGTGGGCGCCGTGATCGCGTGGTTGATGTATGCCGATGAGTTCAAGGCTTCCGATGGTGTCGTCGATCCCATTGCCCAGCGCAACATCTTCTCGACTAACCCCACCACCGAGGGCACCAACTATGCTCGTAACTTCTTCTGCGAGGCTATCTGCACCTTCGTGTTCATCAGCGCCATCCTTGCTGCTGCTAACCGTGCTGGCGAGAACGTTCTGATGCTCGCCATCTGCGTTGGCCTGATCGTTTGGGCCGTTGGCATGGGCATGGGCGGCATCACCGGCTTCGCCATGAACCAGGCTCGTGACCTTGGTCCTCGCATGGCCTATCAGGTGCTGCCGATCAAGAACAAGGCTGACAACAACTGGAAGTACGGCTTGCTCGTTCCTGGCATCGCTCCGTTTATCGGTGCCGCTCTGGCCGCGCTGTTTGTGCATGGTTTCTTGGGCATGTTCTAGTCCAAGACTACATAGTTGTTCGCCGTCCGCATGGGGTAACTTCCCAGCGCGTCCTCGGACATGCAAAAAGGCTCGCTGCGCACTTTGTGCGGCGAGCCTTTTTGCGTCCTGCGGAGTGCGCTGGGAAGTTACCCCATGCGGACGGCTGCGGGGTCTTTGTTGCGTTCGTACAAGCAACCCAACATATATATCTGAATTTGGATGGGAGGGGCTTGTTGCTGGTAGGGGCGTTGGGCTGCTGTTGGCACTTTGGGAAGGGATAGTTACTTAGCCGAAGAGGGGCTTGATGGCTGATAGGTAGTCTTTGGCTACTTCGGCCTTATCTGCTTGGAAGTTGTGCCAGGCCCACCATTGGACGGTGGCTACGAAGCTTGAGGCTATGTGGTGCAGTAAGAAGCTGCGGTCCATGGTGCCGGCGGGGCCTGCGGGGTCGACGGGGACGGTTTCGGCTGCTCGTGACATGATGGTCTTGCGTAAGCAGTCGGCGAAGACGCGTGAGCCGGCGCCGGCTACGAGGGCTCGAACGCCCTGACGGCGTTCCCAGAGGTTGTTGAGGATATGCTCGACTTGCACGAGTGGGTCGTCGAGCGGCGTACCATCGTCGTCGAGGGCGTGGGTGCATATGCCGCTCACGAGCTCGGACAGTAGGCCGTCTTTGCTCTTAAAGAGGCCGTAGAATGTCGCGCGGCCTACGTGGGCGCGCGCGATGATGTCGCCGACGGTGATCTTGCCGTAGTCCTCTTCGCGTAGGAGTTCGGAGAACGCCGCGAGGATGGCGGCGCGGCTTTTTGTCTTGCGGGCGTCCATGGCTATGCGTCCGCGTGAACAAGCAGGCAGCGGAGCGTACCGGAGCAACCCTCGTAGGGGCGTTTGCCGGCGCCGTAGCCGACGGCCTCGATGCGGTAGCGAGCCGGCAGGTGCTCGGATGTGCGCAGTGCGGCGACGATGGCGGCGCCCGTGGGCGTCACGAGCTCGCCGGCGACCGGTGCGGGCGTGAGGGCGATATTGCCCGCCTGGCACAGGTTGACGACAGCGGGGACGGGAATGGGCATAAGGCCGTGGGCACAGTGGATGGTGCCGTGGCCCTCGGAAAGCGACTCGACCACAATGTCCTCAATGCCCAGGTCATCGAGGCAGATGGCGACAGAGCAGACGTCGACGATGGAATCGACGGCGCCTACCTCGTGGAACATGACGGTCTCGGGCGTTTTGCCGTGGGCCTTGGCCTCGGCGGCGGCGAGCGCGGTAAAGATGGCGAGCGCGCGACGCTTGGCGCCATCACTCATCTGCGAGCCATCGATGATGGCGGTGACGTCCGCCAAAGAACGGTGATGATGGTGGTGGGCGTGATGATGGCCCTCGTGGCCATGGCCGTGGGTCTCATGATCATGCTCGTGTGTGTGCTCGTGTTCGTGTTCGTGTTCACCATGATCATGATGGTGGTGCTCGTGCTCGTGCGTGTGCTCGGCAGCTGCTTCGTTGCCGTAGAGCCATGCCATGTCGTGGTCGTGGTTCTCGAGCTCTTCTGCCAGCTGAACGTCGAAATCGCAGGCGTCGATGCCATGCTTGTTTACGCGCGTGACGGCGATCGTAAAGCCGTCGACCGGCAGTGTGGCGAGCTGTTCGCGCAGGTGTTCCTCGCTGGCGCCCAGGTCGAGCAGGGCCGCGACGGTCATATCGCCGCTGATGCCCGAGGTGCCGTCGATGATAAGCGTGTGCTGATGATTGGACATGGAATGCTCCTTAGCGGGCGCGGGGTGTGCCGGCGCTCAGATGATTGATAAGACTTGCCTGGTAAGCGGCGCCAAAGCCGTTGTCGATATTGACGACCGATACGCCGCTGGCACAGGAATTGAGCATGGCGAGCAGTGCGGCTACGCCACCAAAACTTGCGCCGTAGCCCACGCTGGTGGGAACGGCGATGACCGGACAGCTCACCAGACCGCCGATAACGCTCGCCAACGCGCCCTCCATGCCGGCGATGGCGATGACCACCTGTGCCCGGGCAAGTTCCTCGGCATGCGCGAGCAAGCGGTGCAGGCCGGCGACGCCTACGTCGTAGAGGCGGTCGACCTCGTTGCCATAGAATTCGGCCGTCAACGCGGCTTCCTCGGCGACGGGCAAGTCGCTCGTGCCGGCGCAGGCGACGACGATGCGTCCGTTACCGGTGGGGGAGGGCTTGCCGCCCACGAGGGCGAGCTGCGCGTCCGGGGCATATCCCAGGTCGATGCCGTTGCCGAGGAACTCCGAGGTGCGGGCTGCCTTTTCGGCATCCAGGCGCGTGACCAGGATGCGCTCCTGGCCGGCATCGCGCAGCGCTTCGATAATGGCGGCAATTTGCTCGGCGGTTTTACCGGCACCGTAGACAACCTCGCCGGCTCCCTGGCGCACTCCGCGCGAAAGATCGAGCTGTGCAAAGCCCAGGTCGGCGGTCGGCGCCGTCTGGATGCGCGTGAGGGCATCGGCCGGCGTAATGCTTCCGTCTGCCACGTCACTTAGCAATTGCTCAAGATCTCGTTTGTCCATATAAGTTCCCTTTGACGCAGAAAAGTTTAGCACGCGAAGGGTTGTTTCCGAACATTAGAGCATAATTGTTCGGAAATCTGACATGTCAGATTAGATGAAGTTGTGAAGCAAACTGACTAGTCACGCAGGATGATGTCCATGGCGAGCATCAGGTTGCGCTCATCGATGGCAAACGGGGCGGCCTCGCGCGTCTTGGGCTTGGCGCAAAATGCGATGCCCGTGCCCGCGGCCTGAATCATGGGGATGTCGTTGGCGCCGTCGCCGATCGCGACGGTATGAGCCATATCGACACCGCACTCAACCGCCCAGTCCAGCAGCTGGATGAGCTTGGACTCTTTGGTCACGATGTCTGCCGCCAGCTTACCGGTGAGCTGGCCGCCCACGACCTCCAGGCGGTTAGCGAGGCAAAAGTCGATGCCCGCGGCGGCCACGATCTTATCGGCGACCTCGTGAAAGCCGCCGCTTACCACGCCGACTTTCCAGCCCTTGCTGTGCGCCGAGCGCACAAGCTCCAGCGCGCCGGGGGTAAACGTCACGCGCTCAAAGGTGCGCTCGAACACACTTTCGTCCAAGCCGGCAAGCAGCCCCACGCGCTCCTCGAGCGCCTGCTTAAAGTCCAGCTCGCCGCACATAGCGCGCTCGGTGATTTGCGCAACTTGCTCGCCCACGCCGGCCTCCTCGCCCAACAGGTCGATGACCTCCTGGTTGATGAGCGTGGAGTCGATATCCATAACAATGAGGCGTGCAGTCATGATGGGCCTTTCCAAGTGCTGTTTTATTGGGGCATATTGTCGCACGTGAATAGCGCGGGCGGGTGCCGCGGTGCGTCAATTGTTTCGTCTCCGTCAAGTCTTTGGGTAAGAGCTACTTTTTCGCGGCACATCGACGCGGGTGCGATAACATAGAACGCCATGTCTGGCTGCGCGGTTTACGCAGGCTGGGCAAATCTGTACGACGCCGCCCGGAACGACACGGGGCGGCACAGATCCATAAAGGAGGATCACTGGTATGAGCCAGACCCGTCCCATCGATGAGCATTCCATGCACACCCGTACCTG
>DBFAZJ010000135.1:0-4082 GCA_048244295.1 Collinsella sp. | reverse complement strand
CCCAAAAAGACTGGTTATTGGGCGTTGACAGTTGGCGAGCCGTAGGTAAAATATCGACTTGTCCTGGGGACGTAGCTCAGTTGGGAGAGCGCTGCCGTCGCATGGCAGAGGCCGAGGGTTCGACTCCCTTCGTCTCCACCCTTGGATTTGATAAGCCGCTGACATTGTGTCGGCGGCTTTTTTTAAAAGAAAGGGCTATACCATGGCCGAGCTTGAGTCCCAACCATTGTCCGACGAGGAGCGCGCTGAGTTGGAAGAGCTCCGCGCCGAGAAGGCCCGCCGCGAGGCTCGTGAAGAGGCCCGTCGCGAGCGTGAGGAGCTGGCTGTCCTGCGTGCCGAGCGTGCGAAGGCCGAGGAGATCGCCGCGAACGCCGCATCCGCATCGGCGCCCGCGCCCGCACCCAAGCCCGCTGCTGCGAAGCCTGCACCTGCCGCGCCCAAACCTCAGCCTAAAAAGGCCGCTCGTCCCAAGTCCGTCGAGCCTAAGCCGAGTCGTGACGAGATGACCTTTGCCCAGCGCATGGTTACCTCCAAGGAGCCTACGGGCGAGAACGAGATCCCTGGCATGGCGCCGGCTCAAAAAATCATCATTGTCCTTGCCCTCATCGCGTTTGTCATCTTTATGGGCTACACGATCCTGACCAGCATGGGCCTGCTCTAACCGATTTGCATCGGGCGTCATGTCCGCATGCTCTGCTCTCGTCCAACCCTCAAATTCTGCACCACACATCCGAAAGGTCGCCCCATGGCTTTGACCGACATCTCTCATCCCACCGACATCGCAATGCTCACCGATCTGTACGAGCTCACTATGGCCCAGGGCCTGTGGGAGAGCGGCAAGGCCAATGAGCAGGGTTGTTTTACCGCGTTTTACCGCGACCATCCCTTTGGCAGCGCCTATGCCGTCATGTGCGGCACCGCCGAACTGCCCGAGCTGGTCGAGAATCTACGCTTTACGCCCGAGGACATCGACTACCTCGCCTCGCTCCAGGCCCCTGCCGGCGGCGCGATGTTCAAGCCTGGATTCCTCGACTACCTGCGTGATTTTCGTGCGCATGTAAACATCGACGCCGTTCCCGAAGGCGAGCTCGTCTTTCCGCGCGAGCCCATGGTGCGCGTCACCGGCCCCGCGCTGGAGTGCCAGCTGCTCGAGACGGCGCTGCTCAACATCGTCGGGTTCCAGACGCTTGTCGCCACCAAGACGGCGCGCGTGGTGCTCGCCGCCGACGGTCGCCCTGTGGCGGAGTTTGGCCTGCGCCGAGCCCAGGGTCCCGATGGCGGCCTGGCCGTCGCGCGCGCGAGCTACGTTGCCGGCTGCTCCTCTACGTCCAATGTACTCGCCGGCCGCCGTTACGGTATTCCCGTCTTTGGCACGCATGCGCACAGCTGGGTGATGAGCTTCGATTCCGAGCTCGAGGCCTTCCGCGCCTTTGCCAAGTCGAGCCCCAAGAATTGTACGCTGCTCATCGACACCTATGACGTGCGCGAGGGCTGTGAACATGCCATTACGGTTGCCAAGGAGATGGAAGCGATGGGCGAGCGCCTGTCGGCCATTCGCATCGACTCCGGCGACCTCGCCAAGCTCTCCATGTATGTGCGCGGCCGTTTTGATGCCGAGGGCCTGCCCTATGTGGGGATCTCGGTTTCTAACGATCTGGATGAGTACACGATTCAGTCGCTGCTCGACCAGGGCGCGCCCATCGACAGTTTTGGCGTGGGTACCAAGCTCGCGACCTGCTATGACCAGCCGGCGCTGGGTGGCGTGTACAAGCTTTCCGCCCGCCGTGCGAGCGAGACAGATCCATGGACGCCGGTGGTCAAGCTCTCCGAGCAGCCCTACAAGCGCACGATCCCGGGTGTGCAACGCGTGCGCCGTTATTTCGACGGCTTTGGCGGCCCGGTCTGCGACATGATCTACGACGAGGACCATCTGGCGGGGGAGGGCACCGCGCGCGGCAATACCCTCGTGGCCGTGAATGATGCCGCCCTGGTGACCGACGTGTCCGAACTTGAGTATCGCGAGCTGCTGGTGCCGATCGTGCGCGATGGCAGTGCGGTGGCTCCGCGTGAGAGCATCCAGGACGCGCGCGAGCGCTGTGCTTGGGCGCTCGATCATCTGGACGCAGCTTTCAAGCGCTTCCTGTACCCGCAGACCTATGTGGTGGGCATGGAGCAGGGCCTGGCTCAGGTGCGCGACGAGCTCGTGCGCAAGAACATGGCCGCGGCTTCTGCCTTTCCTTGGACTCACTAATTCCTTGGGCGGTAGGGGCGAGTCACGCTCCCTTGGCCGCCAACTCGGCCGTTCGCTGAACAGTTGATTGGTTTGACGTATGACGACTTCTTATAAAACGATGGTGGTAAAGATCGGTTCGTCCACGGTGGTGGGTGCCGATGGCAAGGTCAACCGCGCCTTTATCGGCGGACTTGCCGATCAGGCCGCAGCGCTGCGCAAGCTCGGCTGGCGTCTGGTCGTGGTGAGCTCGGGCGCTATCGCCTGTGGCTATCCCGTGTTGGGCTTCGACCGCAAGCCGGTCGGCGACCTTCCGAGCCTGCAGGCTTGCGCCTCGGCTGGTCAGTGCATCATCTCGTCGGCCTACGACGAGGAGTTCCATGCGCGCGACCTGCTCACCTCGCTCGTGCTGCTCACGCGCCACGATACGGCCCGCCGCACGTCCTACCTGCACGCGCGCGACGCCCTGCTGCGCCTCGTGGAGCTTGGCGTGGTGCCGGTCGTCAACGAGAACGATACCGTTACCGTCGATGAGATCAAGTTCGGCGACAACGACACACTGGCGGCGCTTGTGAGCTGCCTGGTTTCTGCCGATCTGTGCGTGACGCTCTCGGACATCGATGGCCTCTATACTGCCAATCCGCATGAGGACCCCACGGCCGAGTTTGTTCCTGTCGTGCATAAGATCGATGCCAAGATTATTGCCTCGGCGGGCGATTCTTCCACATCGGTGGGCACGGGCGGCATGATTACCAAGATTCGCGCGAGCCGCATCCTGATGACGGCGGGCATTCAGAGCGTGATTTGCTCGGGCGAGGAGCCCGATGCGCTCGTGCGCCTAGCCCGCGGCGAGAGCGTGGGCACGCTGTTCGATCCGCCGGCGGAGCGTCTGGACATCGCACCCCGCAAGTTGTGGATCGCGCTGGGTGACAAGGCACATGGCTCGGTAACGGTTGACGACGGTGCCGCGAAGGCGCTGATCAGCCGTGGTTCTTCCTTGCTTGCGGTGGGTATTCGCGAGGTTGATGGCCAGTTTGCCGAGGGCGATGTGCTCGATGTGTGCGATCCGAGAGGTATGGTCGTCGCCCGCGGTATCGCCGAGGCCGATTCGGACGTGCTGGAACTTGCCGCCGGCCGCCGCCAGGACCAGATCGCCAGCAACCGCCTGCTGGCAGACCTGGCCGAGAAGCCGGCGATACACAGGGATAACTTGATCGTATTTGCATAACCAATTGACGCTGCAAACGCCCCTAAGCGGCAATCTGACGTTCAATCGTCGGGCATGACCAAAAGGTCAATGCCCTCCTCTTTCACGTCACCTTGCTCGCTTAGGGGCGTTTTCGCTTTCCGTCCTCTACCTGCGGCATCGTCGTTGTCGGTACTTATTCGGCACTTGGGGACGTTCCTTTTGTGCCGGCGGGTGGGGACACTCCTTCGCTAGAAGATTCGGCGCAGGTCTCCGCGGTTGAGGGCTTCGTCGAAGA
Organism: Collinsella sp.; assembly: GCA_048244295.1. GTDB lineage: Bacteria > Actinomycetota > Coriobacteriia > Coriobacteriales > Coriobacteriaceae > Collinsella. The sequence goes on along the minus strand of DBFAZJ010000135.1, from coordinate 368 downwards.
GGTGCTTGAATACCACGCTGCCGTGCAGGCCGTCGTGCTCGAACTCGTTCGTTACCCAGGCATGCGAGTTGCCCACGCGGCTGAGCGTGTCGAGCTGCATGCCCGAGTCCACGTACATGTCATCGAAGTACACCGCGGCCTGGAGTGGCACCTCGTTGCATGCTAGGCGCTGCGGGTCGTAGATCTTGTCCCAGCTCGTGTCCTCCATCAGCAGGTCCATCGCCGGCTTGAAGGGCTTAAGTTCGGGCATCTGCTCAAACATCCACGGGAACATGGCCTCGCCGGTAAACATGAGCGGGCGCGCGAGTGTGTCGAACTCGGCACGATGAGCTTTCTCTTCTGCCGCGGCCCAGCGAATGGGCATGGTG
>DBFAZJ010000134.1:0-1947 GCA_048244295.1 Collinsella sp. | reverse complement strand
CATCCCCATGAACCTCATGCGCCGCGGCCGCGCCGGCTACATCGTGACCGGCAACTTTGCCAACAAGGCATACAAGGAGGCCGCCAAGTACGGCGAGGCCGTGCTGCTCGCGAGCTCCGAGGACACCAACTTCGACCGCATCCCCGACATGGCCGACATCAACGCGCGCATTGCCGCCGAGGCCGCGAGCGACGGGCTCGACTACGTTTACATCTGCCAGAACAACACCATCTTTGGCACCATGTACCACGAGCTGCCCACTTGCGGCGATGTGCCGCTGGTCGCCGATGTCTCGAGCTGCTTTTTGTCGCAGCCGCTCGACGTTGAGCGCTACGGGCTCATTTACGCCGGCGCACAGAAAAACGCCGGCGCCGCGGGCGTGACCGTGGTCATCGTGCGCGACGACCTCATCGCCGATGGCCCCGCCTTTGCGCAGACGCCGCAGTACATGGACCTTAAGACCCAGGCCGCCAAGGGCTCCATGCTCAACACGCCCAACACCTTTGGCATCTATGTGTGCGGCAAGGTGTTCCACTGGGTCGAGGAGACCGGCGGACTTGCCGCCATGGCCGAGCGCAACTGGGCCAAGGCCAACCTGCTCTATAACCTGCTCGAGCACAGCGAGCTGTTCCATGGCACCACGCAAGCCGACAGTCGCTCCATCGCCAACGTCACCTTCCGCACCGGCGACGCCGAGCTCGATGCGGCCTTTGTCGCAGGCGCGGCCGAACACCAGATTCAAAACGTCAGGGGCCATCGCCTGGTGGGTGGCATGCGCGCCAGCGTCTACAACGCCGTAACCATGGAAGACGTGCAGGCCCTGGCCTCGTACATGAAGGACTTCGAAGCACAGCATAGTTTGAGCCCGCGATCTAACTAGCCCGCAACGCGCGGGCCGACCAGCCACTTCAAACCACCTGTTTAAACCAAACCTGCTAAGGAGTTTTTCCATGCGTAAGATTAAGACCATCGACGACATCACTAAAGACGGCAAAGTCGAGTTTGGCGAGGGCTACGAGTTTGTGAGCACCGCCGAAGAGGCCGACGCCATCCTGATGCGCTCGACCGACCTGCACGGCTACGAGCCGCCCGAGGGCATCCGCGCCATCGCCCGCTGCGGCGCGGGCGTCAACAACATCCCCGTCGAGGAGTACGCCAAGAAGGGCGTCGTCGTCTTTAACTCCCCCGGCGCCAACAGCAACGCCGTCAAGGAGCTCGTCCTGGGTATGCTGGTGCTCTCGAGCCGCGGTGTAGTGCAGTCGATGAACTGGGTGCGCGACAACGCCGACGACCCCGAAATTCAGGTCGATGCCGAGAAAGCAAAGAAAGCCTTTGTGGGCCGTGAGCTCAAGGGCAAGCGCATCGGCGTCATCGGCCTGGGCAACGTGGGCTCCAAGGTCGCCAATGCCTGCGTCGACCTGGGCATGGACGTCTACGGCTACGATCCGTTCATTTCCGTTGAGCACGCGTGGGTGCTGAGCCGCGAGGTGCAGCGCGTGGGCACGCTCGAAGATCTCTGCCGCGGCTGTGATTACCTCACGGTGCACGTGCCCAGCAAGGCCGACACCATCGGCATGATCAGCACCGAGCAGATCAACCTGCTGGCCCCGGACGCCGTGCTCATCAACTACGCACGCGAGACCATCATTGACGAGGACGCCGTTGACGCCGCCCTGCGCGAGGGCAAGCTGAGCTGGTTTAGCTGCGATTTTGCCACGCCCAAGACCGTCAAGATGCCCAACACGTTTATCACCACGCACTCGGGCGCCGGCACTGGCGAGGCCGAGGCCAACTGCGCCGACATGGCCATCAGCGAGCTTAAGGATTACCTGGAGAACGGCAACATCGCGCACAGCGTCAACTACCCCACCTGCAGCATGGGCAAGGCGCGCGCCGCAAGCCGCATCGCCTGCCTGCACGCCAACGTGCCCAACATGATCGGCCAGA
>DBFAZJ010000133.1:0-1867 GCA_048244295.1 Collinsella sp. | reverse complement strand
GCAGTTCCCGCGCCTGAAGGAACGTCGTCGCCAGGTCGCCGGCACCCTTTCGGGCGGCGAGCAGCAGATGCTCGTTATGGGGCGCGCCCTTATGAGTAACCCCAAACTGCTTATGCTCGACGAACCTTCCATGGGTCTGGCACCGATTCTGATCGAACAGATCTTCCAGATTGTCGAGGACCTGCACAAGGCCGGCACCACGGTGCTTCTGGTTGAGCAAAACGCGCAGATGGCGCTTTCCATCGCCACGCGCGGCTACGTGCTCGAGACCGGCAAGATCACCATGACCGGTACCGGCCAAGAGCTCCTGCACGACGACAACGTCCGCAAAGCCTACCTCGGAGGCTAACCCACCTAACAAAAGGGGCGCTGACTATCTCAGTCAGCGCCCCTTTTTAGTTGCGGTGAAATAGGGACTGAATACGGGCTCCAGAGGCCAAAAGAGTCCCTATTCCACCGCAACTTCATGGGGATGTGTGACAATGCCCGTCGGAAAACATCTGCTGTCTTTGGGGGTCTATCTATGCTGTATGAGTTTTGTGCCGAGAACTTTGAGCGGGTGCCGGCAGCTATCGATGCCGGTGCAAAGCGCATCGAGCTGTGCGATAACCTTGCCGTTGGTGGCACCACGCCTTCGGCCGGCGTTATCAGCGCTACGACCAACTATGCCCACGAGCACGATGCACGGGTGATGTGCATGATTCGCCCGCGTGGCGGCGACTTTCACTACAACCAGGACGAGTTGCGTATGATGGAGATGGACCTGGGCCTTGCCGTGAGCGCCGGCGTTGACGGCTTGGCCTTTGGCTGCTGCAAGCCCTGCGCTGGCGGATGGGCACTCGACGAGCTTACGTTGGGCGCCCTCGTGATGGCCGCGGGCTGCGCGACCGAGGAATGCAAGCGTGAACCCATCGACATCACCTTCCACATGGCGTTTGATCAGCTCTCGCCCGAGGCTCAGCTCGACGCGATTGACATACTCGCCGACTGCGGCATCACACGCATCCTGACGCATGGTGGCGCTGCCGGTGCGCCGATCGAGGACAACTTCGAAAACCTGGCCCGCTTGATCGAGTATGCGGGCGACCGCTTGACCATCCTTCCCGGCGGCGGCATTTCCACGGTCAACCGCGATACCGTGGCGGCGGCACTGGGCGTCTCCGAGCTCCATGGCACCAAGATTGTGCCGCTGGAGGTGTAGCCCGTGGCACTTGTATTCGATGTCCAGCAGGCGAGCGGTAAGCCCGACGATAATCGTCGCCCTGGCACCGCGTGCCCCTTTTGCGACACGGAGGGGCTTGCCAACATCATCCAGCGCGATGGTGACTGCATCTGGCTCGAGAATAAGTTCAAGACATTGCGGGCCACACGTCAGACCGTATTGATCGAGTCTGCCAATCACGACGCCGACCTGGTGACCTATGAACCGGATGAGCTGCATCATGTGATGCGGTTTGCCCTGGGCTGTTGGCAGCAGATGATCGATTCCCAACAGTACTGCAGTGTGCTCATGTACAAGAACAAAGGCCCGCTTTCGGGCGGCAGCCTCGTCCATCCACACATGCAGATTGTGGGCTTGGAACAGGAGGACGGCTATGCGGCGCTGGCCTCAGCCAACTTTGAAGGCATCAGTGTCTGGCAACAGGGGAGAATCTCGGTCGACATCTCAACCGAACCGATCATGGGGTTCTTTGAGATCAACGTTTCAGCCCCGCAGGGAATCGCTGCCAGCGATGACACGAGAGACCAAGCCGAGGCGGATCTCTTCGCCGATGCGATCCAGGTAGCTCTGCGCTATATCCTGAACGAGCACCACGGTGGTCGCGCAGAGTCGTACAACCTGTTCTTCTATCACCTGGGCGGTCGG
>DBFAZJ010000132.1:0-7247 GCA_048244295.1 Collinsella sp. | reverse complement strand
CGCGCATGGTGAGCGCGGAGGTGGAGTGCTTGCTCATCGGAGGATCCTCACCTTCTTATCGATGTAGTTGCCAATGTGGCTCACCACAAAGGCCGTGCCCAGGTAGCCGAGCGCCGAGATAAAGAACGCGGCGACGCCGCCAAGTGAGCGCGTGTTGATATAGCTCACCACGCCGGTGAGCTCCTGCGGTTTAAGCGGCACCTGGCTGCCGAGCGCGGTGGTGAGCATGACGGCGATAAAGAGGTTGGTCATGGGCAACACGCTCGAGCGCAGCGCCTGCGGAACCACGATCTTGGCGAGGATGCGGTTAAAGCTCATGCCGAGCGAACGTGCGGCTTCGACCTGACCGACGCCAACGGTGTTGATGCCACTCATGAAGTTCTCGGAGCCAAAGGCAGAACCCAAGAGTACTGTGGCGACGATGACGCAGGTGCGGTAGGGCAGGACGACCTTGAGCGGCGGCAGTGCGTAGACGACAATGATGAGCAGCGCGATGCCGGGGATGTTACGGAAAACCTGGACATACAGGTCGCCAAAGACGCGCAGCGGCTTGAGCGGCGACACACGCATCACAGTGACGGCGACGGCCAGCACCATGGCGATGGCAAACGACTCAAGCGTCATGCCCCAGGTTGCTAGCAGCGCGTCGATATAGTTCTGGCCATAGAGCGACCAGAGTTCGGAGAGACTCATGCGGACCTCCCGCCGGTAAGGAAAGGGGCTCCCGTGTGTACGGAAGCCCCGACAACTCAGTGAGGAAACAGTTTAGCGCAATAAAGCGAATCGTGCGTTTCCGTATGGTTTCGTTGCGGCCGTTACCAGGCTCGCTGCCTAGGCGCCGATCTCGGGCAGCTCGGGAACATTGGTGTCGCCCGTACGGTCGCCGATGCAGATCTGCCACAGCTCGGTCCAGGTGCCATCGTCCTCGATCTTCTTAAGGAAGTCGTTGACAAAGGCGACGCCGTCGGAATCGAGCGGCAGACCGATGCCATAGGGCTCCTTGCTGCCGAAAGGCTTGCCGGCGATCTTGTACTTACCGGGCTCGCGGACCAGGGCGCTCTGCTGCATGTTGTTATCGATGACGTAGGCGTCAACGCGGCCCTGCTGGAGTGCCTGGCGGGCCTCCTCGTCGGTCTTGAACTCCTGCTGGCTGGCCTTGGGGGCGAACTCCTCCAGGATGGCGGGGCCGTTGGAGCCGGACTGGACGGCGACGTTCTTGTCGGCCAGGTCGTCGACGCTCTTGATGTCGTCGTTATCGGCGAGCACCAGGATGGCCTGCTGGGTGTAGTAGTAGGGGCCGGCAAAGGAGACGAGCTTCTTGCGCTCGTCAGTGATGGTGTAGGTGGCAAAGACGGCGTCGACCTGGCCGTTCTGCAGGACGGACTCGCGCGTGTCCGAGGTCACCTGGGTGATCTCGATCTTGTTCTCGCCCAGGATGTAGTTGGACAGGAGCTGCGCGATACCGGCGTCGAAGCCACGGGTCTTGCCGTCCTTCTCGTTGAGGAGGGAGAAGAGCGTGGAAGTCTGGACGCCACCGATCTTAAAGACGCCGGCGTCCTTGACGGCCGTAGCCCAGGTGCTGGCGGCGATGGCGTCGTCATCGGCCTTGGGGCCGTTGTCGACGAGCTTGTCGAATGCCTTAGCGTCGAGCGTGGTGGAAGCCTCGGTATCCTCGGAGCTCTTGGAGGAGCCGGCGGCGGAACCCTTGTCGGCCTCGGCGCTGGTGTCGGAGCAGCCGGCAAGACCAAGGCCGGCGACGGTTGCGAAGGTGGCGGCAACGAAGCCGCGGCGGTCGAGAACGACCTGCTGGGAGAGGTTCTTGCTCATGGTAGAACACCTTTCTCAATAAAATCCCTAGCGGTTGAGTAGAGTTATACCCTATCGCGCTCAAATGGGTCAACACGAAATAACTCAGAAACATACTTACCTTATGGGTAATTCTACCTACCAAAAAGGGGCAGGTTTATTTTGGCAGGTTTTATCTGGGTAAACGTCGATTGATTACAGCTGAGATAGCGTTTTGCGGACGGCGTGGTCGCTCGCGGCAGTCGTTATAATGGCGGCAACGCGACACATATATAAGTAAGGAGATCGCGTATGAACGGCTATTCGTTTTTCGCACCGACCAAGGTGCTGTTTGGCGCGGGCAAGTTGGGCGAGCTGGGCACACAGAAACTGCCCGGCACCAAAGCGCTCATCGTTACCACCGGCGGCAACTCGGTCAAGCGCTTTGGATATCTGGGACGTTTGGAGTCCGAGCTCGATCGCGCCGGCGTGGCGCACGAGCTATTCGATCACATCGAGCCCAACCCGCTGCGCGAGACCGTCAACGTGGGTGGCTGGATGGCGCGCACCCATGGCTGCGATTTTGTGTTGGCGCTCGGCGGCGGTTCGGTCATGGACGGCAGCAAGGGGATCTGCGCGGTGGCGGCCAACCCGCACGCCGACGCCGAGGGCAACGAATGCCCCGGCGACATTTGGGACTTTGTCAATGGTGGCACTGCGCTCGGCCTGCCGATCCCCAACGATCCGCTGCCGCTCGTTTGCGTAACCACCACGGCGGGTACCGGCTCCGAGGTCGATGCGGGCGGTGTCCTGTCCTGCGAGGACAATGACGAGAAGCTTCGCCTGGGCGATCCGCGCCTGTTCCCGGTGCTTTCGATCGTTGATCCCGAGCTCATGGTGAGCGTTCCGGCGCGTCTGACCGCTTATCAGGGATTCGACGCCCTGTTCCATTGCGTTGAATGCTACATCTCAAATACCAACACGCCCATGGGTGACATGGTTTGCCGCGAGGGCATCCGCCGTGCCGCCGCGGCACTGCCTACGTGCGTCAATAATGGCGATGACCTGGAGGCGCGCTCGAGCCTTGCGTTTGCCAACACACTCGGCGGTTATGCTATGGATGCCTCGGGCACCACGGGCTCGCATGGCCTTGAGCACGGCATGAGTGCGCATCATCATGACCTGCCGCACGGCGCGGGCCTCATCATGATTGCGCGCGCCTACCACACGTGGATGATCGATCACGGCGCCGCATCCGAGCGCTATGTCGACATGGCGCGTCTGATGGGCAATGCTGCCGCGGATGATCCGCACGATTTTGTAGTTGAGCTCACGCGTCTGATGGAGGCTTGCCACGTGGCCGACCTTGCCATGAGCGAGTGGGGGATTACGGTCGAAGAGCTGCCGGCCATCGCGCACAACGCCCTGACGACCAACGGCGTCCTGTTCAGTCACGACCCCGTGACGCTGACCGACCCCGACGTCATCGAAATTCTCAAGCAAAGCTACCGCTAACCACGTTGCTGCTTTGTCTCGATCTGTAACATCTGGACGGACAAAAGGTCTCTATCTGTTACAGATTGAGACAAAGGTCAGGGACTAAGACGTCTTGTCTAGATCTGTAACAGTTAGACGGGAATTCGGGCCCTAGGTGTTACAGATTGAGATAATCGCGTCGTGAAAACAAAAACCTCCGCAGGGACGCTTCCCTTGCGGAGGTTTTTTCTACTCGTTCAGCAGACGTACGGCTTCGGCGGCCATGTTCTCGACCGTCATGCCGTTCTGAGCGAGCAGCTCGTTGGGGTCGTAGCGGTCGGGGAAGCCCTTGGCGATGCCAAAGGTGCGCGTGCGCAACGGCGTGCAGGCCAGATAGCACGCCACGCGTTCGCCCCAGCCGCCGTCCAAGATGCCGTCCTCGAGGGTGACGACAACGCGATGCTCGGCGGCAAGGCTGTCGAGGAACTCGCGGTCGAGCTCGGTTGCAAAGCGCGGGTTGACGAGCGTGGCCTCGATGCCGTACTCGGCAGCCAAGCGGTTTGCCACGCGCTCGCCCAGCTCAAAGAAATCGCCAAGCGCGAGCACGGCAACGTCGCGGCCCTGACGCACCACGTTGTAGCGAACGGCGCTGTAGTCGGTGTCTTCGGCGGGCGCAAGGTCGGGGCGGCTTACCAGGCCGATGCCCGGTACGCGGATTGCCACGGGATGCTCGCGGTGGTCGAGCGACCAGCTCAGCATGGACAGATATTCCTCCATGCAGGCCGGCGCCAAGTAGTGCATGTTGGGAAGACCGCCCAGCATGGAAATATCAAAGAACGAAAGGTGCGTCTCGGACGTGGTGCCAAAGATCGACGCGCCAAACACTAGGATGGTTGCGGGGGCGTCGTTGAGGCACAGGTCGTGCCACAGTTCGTCGTAGGCGCGCTGCAGGAACGTACCGTACACGCCAAAGACCGGCTTAGCGCCCGAGCGCGCAAGCGCGGTGGCAAAGGTCACGGCGTGCTCTTCGGCAATGCCCACATCGACGAACTGTTTGCCAGCGGCAGCGCGAAGCTCGGGTGTAAAGCCCATGATGTAGGGCGTGGCGGCCGTGATGCCAACGACCTGCGGATCGCGCTCGATGGCGGCGCTGAGCGCCTCGCCCGTAATGTCGGCATAGGTGCGCGGCGCAGGCTCGCTCGGATGGCCCGGGCAAAGTTTGCGGCCGGTTGCCATATCGAAGGGCCCCACATGATGCCAGCGCTCGGGATCGCTCTGGGCTGGCTCAAAGCCCTTGCCCTTGGCGGTGGAAACGTGCAGCACGATGGGATGATCGATATTGCGCAGTTCCTGCAACGCGTCGACGAGGGCCAACACGTCGTTACCGGCGTCCAGGTAGCGGTAGTCGAGCCCCATCGCGCGGAAAACGTTGCGCTCACAGGTGCCGTTGCTGGCGCGCAGCTCGGCCAGATTGCGATAGAGGCCACCGTGGTTCTCGGCGATGGACTGGTCGTTGTCATTGACGATGATGATTAGGTTGCTATCGAGTTCGGCGGCATTGTTAAAGCCCTCAAACGCCAAGCCGCCCGAAAGCGAGCCGTCGCCAATAACAGTAATGACGTTATACGTATCGCCCGCCAGGTCACGAGCGTGCGCCAGGCCGCAGCCCAGGCTCACCGACGTGGAGGTATGGCCCATGGCGAACAGGTCGTGCTCGGACTCGTCGGGATTGGCAAAGCCAGAAGCCTCACCATAACGCTCCGGATCGATATAGGTGTACGCGCGCCCAGTCAGCGCCTTGTGGGCGTAGGTCTGGTGCGAAACGTCAAAGACAATCTTGTCGATGGGGGAGTTGAACACGCGATGAAGCGCAACCGTAAGCTCAACGACGCCCAAGTTGGGGGCAACGTGCCCGCCGACGGCGGCGGAGCTTTCGAGGATTGCCTGACGGATCTCGCCGCAGAGCAGCGGAAGCTCGGCGCGGTCGAGAGCCTTGACGTCCTCGGGCGTTGTCGTTTGCGTAAGCAGCATCGTTGTGGGTTACTCCATGCGAATCGTGCGCCGGCACTCCCTCGGCCGGCACAATTGCACAAGACAGTCTCGCACATTTTGGCGTTTGATATGTGACGGCGGCGCGGTAATTCGCCAACTGGCGGGGCAAAACGTTTTGTCCGATGCCATACTGATGTGTTCCATGATGTTTTTATCGATTGTGCACAGGCCGTAGCTTGTCGCCGTGAGTCGCTGGAAGGAGACAGCATGTCTGATGTCGTTCGTGCCGAGAAAATCGCGTGCGAAGTAGACCATGCTGCCCGCCAGCTGGCCCAGGCGGGCCGCTTGGACCTGACGCGCGAGTTTATCCAGCATGGCGATGTGACGGTGTATACGCATGTGACCTCGGTGGCGCGGGCGAGCCTGTCCTTTGCCGAGCGCCTGGGCCGCGTCGGTGTCGCGGTCGACCGCGCCTCGTTGCTGCGCGGGGCCCTGCTGCACGATTACTTTCTCTATGACTGGCACGATCCCGACCCAAGCCATCGGCTGCATGGCTTTCGGCATCCGTTTTTTGCCCTGGCGCGTGCGGAGGAAGATTTTGAGCTGACGTCTCGCGAGCGGAATATTATCGTGCGGCATATGTTTCCGCTGGTACCGGTGCCGCCGACGTGTCGTGAGGCATGGATTGTGTGCCTGGCCGATAAATGGTGTGCCCTGCGCGAGACGGTCACCGGTCGTCTGAGGCGCAAAGACGAGACGGTCGATAGCGTGAGTAGCGAATCGAGCGAAAAGAGGAGAGGGTAAACGGTGGAAACCGCGGTCGACATGGCATTTGACGGCGCGACGCTTGCCGCCTGTCCGCTCTCGGCACTGGTGCTCTCGTTTGCCTTCTACGGTTTTTGCGGCTGGGCATGGGAGTCGACGGTCTGCGCCATGCTCAATCACGGACGATTTGCCAACAGTGGCTTTTTGCTGGGACCGTGTTGTCCTATCTATGGTGTGGGCGGAATAGCCTGCTGGCTTTTGCTGCGCGGGATTCCGGATGCCTCGAGTCAGTTTGTCGCTGCAGCGCTCGTATGCAGCGTGATTGAGTACAGCGTAGGCGTGCTGTTGGAAAAAACAACGGGCGCTCGCTTTTGGGACTATTCGCACCTGCCGTTTAATTTGCATGGACGCATCTGCCTGTACTGGGCCTGTGCGTTTGGCCTGGGTGCGCTGTGCATTTGCCGTTTAGTGGAGCCGGCATTGCTGGGGCTGCTTGGCCATCTGCCGGTGCTGATTGTGCGGCTGTCCGCCTTTATCGTCGCGGTCGCGATGATGGTCGACGCGGTGTGCTCTTTGGCCAGTTGGCGTCGCCTGTCCGATCAGCTGGAGCGTGTGCGTGCCGACCTTGCCGACCGCATCAACGAGTCGCTTGCCGATGCGTCCGACTCCATGCTCGAGCGCATTCCCGATTCGACGATTGACTCGGTGGCACAGACGCATATCCGTAGCCGTGCCGTTAACGCGTGGCTCGCCGAGCTGGGTGACGCCGCGCTCGATGCCCTGCGCGAGAAGGCTTCGATGCCGACGTTTATCGCGGATGGTGCTCGCGGCCTGGCACTTGCCGCCCGCCGCGTGGCCGATGCCGCGCCGAGCATGCCGCGTCCGTCGCTCAGTCGTCGCCTTGCCGGCAAGCGCATGAGCCGTCCGGTGCCGAGCGTGTCACTCAGCCGCCGCGACCTGCGCTTCTTCAATGCCTTCCCGCGCTTGCGCATCAACCGCTACGAGGGCGTCATCCGAGCTACCGACCTCCGCGACCGAGCCCGCGAGCTGTTCCGCCGCTAGCCGGGACGGGCGCGCTCACGGCTTCCTTGCTCGCGTATTTCCCGTTCGTTTCGCGTCCGTTGCCGCGCCGTTTCCAAGATTGCGGCACCGTTGGAGACGGCAAGATTTGGGTCGAGCCGGTCGAGGAAGTCATCCGCATCCGTACCGGCGAACACGGTCCCGCCGCG
>DBFAZJ010000131.1:0-3236 GCA_048244295.1 Collinsella sp. | reverse complement strand
TGGCAGTCAAGAGGTCAGGGGTTCGATCCCCCTCGTCTCCACCCGAGCATTGAATGAGGCTCCAACGCAAGTTGGGGCCTTTTTTCATATAGGAACACAAGGTCAAAGGCGGCACCATGATCCTCCTGGTCGACAAGATCGAAAAAAGCTTCGGCGCGCGCGTCCTCTTTAGTGGCGCGTCCTTCCAGATCAACCCCGGCGAGCGTTTTGCGCTCGTGGGACCCAACGGCGCCGGCAAAACCACCATGCTCAAGATCATCATGGGCATCGACAGCCCCGACGCCGGCCAGATCCAGTACGCAAAGGACTGCCAGGTAGGCTACCTAGAGCAGGAAACCAACCTGGAGCACAAGGACACCACCATCCTTGCCGAGGTCATGGCGGCCGCCAAGGAAATTCGCCGCATGGGCGAGCGCGCCAACGAGCTGCAGGCCCAGATCACCGAGCTCTCCGAACAGGGGAAGGATGTCGACGCGCTCCTCAACGAGTACGGACAGGTCCAGGACCGCTTTGAGCACCTGGGCGGCTACGAGCTCGAGAGCAACGCCCGCAAGATCCTATCTGGCCTGGGCTTTAAGGTCACCGACTTTGAGCGCCCGTGCTCCGAGTTCTCGGGCGGCTGGCAGATGCGCATCGCGCTCGCCAAGCTCTTCCTGCGCCACCCCGACCTGCTGCTGCTGGACGAGCCCACTAACCACCTGGACCTCGAGAGCGTCCAGTGGCTACGCGGCTTTATCGCCAACTACGACGGCGCCGTACTCATCGTCAGCCACGACCGCGCCTTCATGGACGCCTGCGTCGACCACGTCGCCGCACTCGAAAACCGTCGCGTTACCACCTACACCGGCAACTACAGTAGCTACCTCAAACAACGCGAGGACAACCTGGAGCAGATGCGCGCCAAGCGTGCCGCTCAGGAGCGCGACATCGCCCACATGCAGGTCTTCGTCGACAAGTTCCGCTACAAGCCCACCAAGGCTGCCCAGGCCCAGGAGCGCATCCGCAAGATCGAGCAAATCAAAAAGGAGCTTGTCATCCTGCCCGAGGGTCACAAGCACATCGACTTTAAGTTCCCCGACCCGCCGCGCTCCGGCGACATGGTCGTAGGGCTCGAGAGCGTGTCCAAGTCCTACGGCGACAAGCACATCTACAGTGACATCGATCTCAAGCTCTACCGCGGCGAGCACGTGGCGCTCGTCGGCCCCAACGGCGCCGGCAAGTCCACGCTCATGAAGATCCTCGCTGGCCTGGAGCCGCCCACCAATGGCACCCGCGACCTGGGCACTAACGTGGGCGTAGCCTACTACGCCCAGCACGCGCTCGAGGGCATGACCGAGTCCAATACCGTCCTGCAAGAGATCGACACCGTCACGCCCAAGTGGACCGTGCCGCAGCAGCGCAGCCTGCTGGGCGCCTTCCTGTTTAGCGACAACGACGCAATCGAAAAGCAAGTCCGTGTCCTCTCCGGCGGCGAAAAGGCGCGTCTGGCCCTTGCCAAGATGCTCGTGGCCCCCGAGGCGCTCCTGTGCCTGGACGAGCCCACCAACCACCTGGACATCGACTCTGTGGACATGCTCGAGAACGCCCTGCAAAACTTCCCCGGTACCATCGTGCTAATCAGCCACGACGAGCACCTGGTGCACGCCGTGGCCAACCGCATCATCGACATCCGCGACGGCAAGGTCACGGTCTACGATGGCGACTACGACTACTACCTCTACAAGCGCGAGGACCTCGCCGCCCGCGTCGCCGCCGAGGCGGCAGGGGAGAGCGCGCCGGCCACGGTCAAGTCCACCAAGGCCAGCGCCGCCCAGGTCGACACCCCCGCCGCGACGCCTAAGCCTGCCGAGGGCAAAAAGACCAAGGAGCAAAAGCGCGCCGAGGCCCAGGCCCGCGCCGCGCTCAACAAAAAGCTCAAGGGTGTGCGCAACCAGCTCAAGAAGATCGAGACGGAGCTCGACAAAAAGCGCGCCCGCTATGACGAGCTTATGGAATTGATGGCCAGCGAAGAGCTTTATGCCGATCAAGACAAGTTCAATGCCGCGCTGGGGGAATATAACGGCCTTAAGCAAGAGCTGCCCAAGCTCGAGGACGAATGGCTGGAGCTTTCCACCCAGATCGAAGAGGAGACCGCGCGTGAACTCTCGTAAAGCCGCTGCCGTGGCGATGAGCATCATCGCCATCGCTTGTCGCATCTGCGGCATTTTTATGAGCGCGATGACCGTGCTGCTGTGCTTTAGCGGCCTCACCGCCAAGCTGCAGATCGTGGGCTTTGTCGTTGAGCTTTCGCGCGCGCTGCCGAGCGCCATCGCCGGCTACGGCGTCATTACGTCGCCCTTTGGCGGCGTGTTCCGCCTGGATTACGCTATCGTGGCCGTCATCCTGTTTGTGGCCGACTACCTGCTCACGCGCGCCTCGCGCCGCGTCCGCTAGGGGAGCGCCATGTCCAGCAGCTACATCATGAACCTGCTCGCGAGCGCCGTCGCCGTCATTGTGGGCATCGTCATCCACGAGAGTGCGCACGCCGCCGCGGCCTGGGCACTCGGCGATAAGACGGCCCGATCGCGCGGTCGTGTCTCGCTCAACCCGCTCAACCATATCGACCCGTTTGGCACCATCATCCTGCCGCTGCTGATGCTCGCCGCCGGTGGCCCGGTGTTCGCCTTCGCCAAGCCCGTGCCCGTCTATCTCAACAACCTCAAGCACCCCAAGCGCGACGAGGTCCTGGTGAGCGTAGCCGGCCCTGCATCGAACATCGCGTTGGCATGTCTTACGGCCGCCCTCATGCACCTGACCTACGGCAACCTCTACGCCAGCATGTCCTTTGCCGTGACATCACAAATCATGAATTTCGGCGCCACGTTTATCGTGGTCAACCTGTCACTCGCGTTCTTTAACCTCATCCCGATCCCGCCGCTCGATGGCTCATCGATCATCGTGCCCTTCCTCAAGGGCAAGGCGCTCGCCAACTACTACCGTCTGCAGCAATACGCCATGCCCATCCTCATCTTGGTGCTGTATCTGCTGCCCATGTGGACCGGCATCGATGTAATCGGCCGCTATTTCGACGTTACCGTGTATCCGCTTGCTGAACAGCTGCTCAACTTCGCAATCGCCGGCATCTAAGGTAAACTTACAGGTCGACCGTGCAAAACGGTCGCAACATGCACCCAAACCGCGCCGCGAAGGCGCCGTCAAAGGAGGTCGAAGATGTCGTATCGCGTGTCGACGCAGGT
>DBFAZJ010000130.1:0-4059 GCA_048244295.1 Collinsella sp. | reverse complement strand
CGCCCACGACCTTAATATCGTCTGGAGCGCTCAAGCCACGCTGCTTCATCACGTTGAGACAGATGGCCGCCATCGTATCGTCTCCCGCAAAGATGCCGTCAATATCGGGGTTCTCATCGAGGATCTTCGCAACGACCGCGCTCTTTTCGTCGTCGGGCTTAACGAACTCGACCTCACGGACAAGCGCGGGCAAACCGGCCTGCTCAACAACATCGAGGTAGGCATCGGTACGCTTATTGGCAGGCATGCGCATGCGGCTATTGCTGCGCAGGCACAGGATGCGCGAACACCCGTCATCGATCAGGCGACGCGTGGCAAGTTCGCCGATACTATAGCTGTCGCTCGCAATCTGAACAGAGGCCTCGCCAAGGTCGCAGTCGATACCAACCAGACTCAAGCCCATCTCGGCATACGCCTCGGCACCGATATTAAGCGAGTTGACGATGACGCCATCAACCATATTGCGTCGAAGCATGTCGATATAAGAGCGCTCAAGCTCGGGTCGATTGGCGCTATTGCACAGCAGCATCTTAAAACCGTTTTCGGCCAGGGTATGCTCAATGACTTGAACCACTTGGGCATGAAACGGACTGCTGACATAGGGGACGATCATACCGATAAGATTCAGGCGACCGTTGAGCATGGCACGAGCGATATCGTTGGGCGTATAGTTGATGCGCTTCATCGCGGCATGGACCTTATCGCGGGTCTCTTGGCTAATATAGCCACGATTATTAAGCACACGAGATACCGTAGTAGGCGAAACCCCCGCCACCGCCGCAACTTCCTTGATGCCAGGCTTAGCCGTATCCTTAGAACGAGCACTCTCGCGAGCCATAGCACCCTCCCCCATCAACATGTCATACGTTTACATACGAACAAAGCATACCCCAACAAGAGCGGGAAGACGGTAACAGTACAAGTAAGTAAACGACTCATCCAAATAATTAGGAGAGTTCCGCCTAAAGGGTGACTCCAAAGGACCCCACATGGCCGGTTTTGGGTTATTTTCCAAAACATCCCGCAGGACGCAAAGAGGCCCCGCCGCGCAACGCGCGCAGCGGAGCCTCTTTGCATGTCCGAGGACGTTTTGGAAAATAACCCAAAACCGGCCCCAGTAATCCTACAGGAGTTGAACCCTTTAGAACTTATCGTGGAAGGTACGCGCAATGACCTCGTCCTGCTGCTCCTTGGTGAGCGTGTGGAAGTTCACGGCGTAGCCGGAAACGCGGATGGTCAGCTGCGGGTACTTCTCGGGGTGAGCCTGAGCGTCAAGCAGCGTCTCACGGTTGAAGACGTTGATGTTCAGGTGGTGGCCACCCTTCTCGGCGTAAGCGTCGAGCATGTGGACCAGGTTATCGGCCTGAGTCTCAGAAACTTCAGAAACCTTCATAATGTGTCTCCTTCGATTAATAGGCGCCGGCCGAAACCGGCGCGCTAATCAGTAATCGTTATTGTTAGTATAGCACTAACAATAGTTACTCGCCCAGCTGATCAAGGTCGATATCGCCAAAGAACACCTGGTCCTCCTTGCCGAGCGCACTCGGGATGATGGAGAAGGTGTTGGAGATGCCGTCCTGAGCATCGCGGAACGGGAGCTTGGAAACCGAAGACAGCGAAGCGATGGCGCCGTGGCTATCGCGCTTGTGCATGGGGTTTGCACCCGGGGCGAACGGCTGGCCAGCCTTGCGGCCGTCGGGCGTGGAGCCGGTCTTCTTACCGTAGACGACGTTGGAAGTAATGGTCAGAACCGAGGTCGTGGGCACGGAGTTGCGGTAGGTGTCGTTCATGCGGATGTACTCCATGAACTGGTGCACAACGTCGTGAGCGATCTGGTCGACGCGGTCGTCGTCGTTACCGTACTTGGGGAAATCGCCCTCGGTCTCGAAGTCGACGATGATGCCGTTCTCGTCACGGACGGGGTGGACCTTGGCGTACTTGATGGCGGACAGGGAGTCAGCCACGACGGAAAGGCCAGCGATGCCCGTAGCGAACCAGCGGTGCACGTGCTTGTCGTGCAGAGCCATCTGGATGCGCTCGTAGCAATACTTGTCGTGCATGTAGTGAATGATGTTCAGCGAGTTGACGTACACGCCAGCGAGCCACTTCATCATGTCGTTGTACTTGGCCACAACGTCGTCGTAATCGAGCGTATCGCCCTCGACGGCGCGGTACTTGGGGCCGACCTGCTTCTTGGAGACCTCGTCAACACCGCCGTTGAGTGCATACAGCAGGCACTTAGCCAGGTTGGCGCGAGCGCCGAAGAACTGCATCTCCTTGCCAATGCGCATGGAGGACACGCAGCAGGCGATACCGTAGTCGTCGCCGTGATAGACGCGCATGAGGTCGTCGTTCTCGTACTGGATCGAGGAGCTGGCGACAGAAGTCTTGGCGCAGAACTTCTTGAAGTTCTCGGGCAGACGGGTCGACCACAGAACGGTCATGTTGGGCTCGGGGCTGGTGCCCATGTTCTCGAGCGTGTGCAGGTAGCGGTAGCTCATCTTGGTAACGAGCGTACGGCCGTCAACACCCATGCCGCCGATGGACTCGGTGACCCACTGCGGATCGCCGGTAAACAGGGCCTGGTACTCGGGGGTACGGGCAAACTTGACCATGCGGAGCTTCATGATGAAGTGATCCACGAACTCCTGGATCTGCTCCTCGGTGAAGGTACCGTTGGCAAGGTCGCGCTCAGCGTAGATGTCGATGAACGTAGAGGTACGGCCGATGGACATAGCGGCGCCGTTCTGCTCCTTGACGGCAGCGAGGTAGGCGAAGTACATCCACTGGATGGCCTCCTGCGTGTTGGTAGCAGGGTTGGAAATGTCGAAACCATAGGTCTCGGCCATCATCTTGAGCTCGCCGAGGGCGCGGATCTGCTCCTGCAGCTCCTCGCGATCGCGGATGTTGTCGGCGGTCATGACCGTCGGGGTGGAAGCCTTCTGGGCCTCCTTGTCCTTGATCAGGTAGTCGACGCCGTACAGGGCAACACGACGGTAGTCGCCGATGATGCGGCCGCGGCCATAGCCATCGGGCAGACCAGTGATGATGTGAGCCGAGCGGCAAGCACGCATCTCGGGGGTGTAGACATCGAAGACGCCAGCGTTGTGGGTCTTGCGCTCGAAGGTGTAGCGCTCGACAACGTTCTCGTCGACCTTGTAGCCGTGCTGGCTGGCAGCCTGGCAAGCGATGCGGATACCGCCGTTGACGTGCAGCGCGCGCTTGAGCGGCTTGTCGGTCTGGAGGCCGACGATGGTCTCCTTCTCGCGGTGGGCGTTATCGATGTAGCCAGCGGGGTGGCTCACGATACCCGTGACGGTCTTGGTGTCCATATCGAGGACACCGCCCTGCTCGCGCTCCTTAAGCAGCAGGTCGAGAACCTCGCCCCACAGCTCCTTGGTACGCTCGGTCGGGCCGGCGAGGAACGACTCGTCGCCCTCGTAGGGGGTGTAGTTCTTCTGGATGAAGTCTCGGACGTCAACCTCTCCCGTCCAGATGCCTTCCTTGAAGCCTTCCCATGCCTCCTGCATTGTGTAACCACGCTCCTAGTTACGTGTAATGCGGCGCTCTCTCACACCGCTGCTTATTGAATTCTTGAATGTTCGGCTTGCACTACCGGCTTCTTCCGTTCTTCACCACACGTTGGTGTAGGGAAAACGTTTATCCACCTTGGAACTACAACCCAAAACCCAAGATTTCACCCGTTTGAGAAGGATAACATAGCTACCCCCTTCATCAGGGCTGTTATATGTTTCTTTTTTTATACCATTAGGGCGTTTTTAACAAATCCGCAGGAAATGCGAGCGCGAACAACTACCGTTCACCGATTTGTTTGGTATTTTTCCTTGCCTTTGTACGACGTTCGCTCTAGCTGTTATGCCAGCTTTAGCAGAGTAAAGTGCCTCTGAGTAGGCTTTGGGACATGCCTTACGATCTACCCCTTACTTTGCTGATACCGACGGTGTACGGAGGTCGCCTAAAGGTTGTTTTCTAGGCATGACCCAAAATCTACCGTATAGGGTGCGCGTGCGGGGGTATCATCTTTCACCGAAAATAGTT
>DBFAZJ010000129.1:0-4886 GCA_048244295.1 Collinsella sp. | reverse complement strand
GGCTGGATCGCTGCCGGTGTAGCTGCGAGCGACATGTGCGCCTGCGCGGGTCGCTACGACGCACTGGTTGAGCGCTGCGAGGCGCGCGGCATGGTCGCCTGCCACGATGCCGCCGAGGTTGTCGCCGCATCCGATATCGTGGTCGCTGCGGTCAAACCGTACATGATCGAGAAGATATTCGCCCCGCTCAAGGATGCTCTTGCCAAAAAGGTCGTTCTGTCGGTTGCCTGGACCTGGGACAGTGCCAAGTGGGAGCAGGTCCTGCCGGGCGTCGCGCATATCTCGACGGTGCCCAACACACCGGTTTCGGTGGGCGAGGGCGTCATCGCTTGCGAGAAGGCTTCCACGCTTAGTGATGAGCAGAGCGCAGTGGTGCTTGACCTGCTTGGCAAGCTCGGTGCGGTGGTCGAGCTCGATACGAGCCTGCTGTTTGTGGGCGGCACGGTGGGTGGTTGCGCTCCGGCATTTGTCGCTATGGCAATCGAGGCCCTGAGCGATGCAGCGGTCAAGCACGGTATCCCGCGTGCCGATGCCTATCGCATTGTGAGCCAGATGGTGCTGGGTACGGCAAAGCTGCAGCTTGCAACTGGCCAGCATCCTGCGGCGATGAAGGATGCCGTATGCTCGCCCGGTGGCGCCACCATCAAGGGCGTCGTTGCGCTCGAGGACGCCGGCATGCGCAACGCCCTGGTCAAGGCAATCGACGCAACTCTCCAGTAAAACCTGCCATTTAGGGACAGGTTGATTTTGGCAGGTTTTTCCTGCGGTTTTGTCCTTTTAGCGAAAAGCGCCCCGCAACTGGCTCAATTCCAGTTGCGGGGCGCTTACGTTTGCCCAGATAAAACCGACCAAAATAAACCTGTCCCTTTTTGGCAGGTTAGTCCCAGAAGCTGTCTTCCTCATCCTCGGACTTGGGTCCGCGGTCGACGTACATCTTATGGGTACGCTTCTCCATTACAAAGGCAAGAATCGCAAATAACAGGATGCCGCCGGCGAAAAGGATGGCAAAACCGGTGCGGGTGCCAAACAAAAAGGAAAAAACTGCGTCCATTGGGTGCCTTCTTGCGTAGTTGAGTTGGGTCGTAAACGCTCATAAGTATATACTTGCCCATACATGTACAAGGTTGCAACCTAAATGGAATGTATATCGCCGGAGGATCTAATGCTTGATATCAAGTTTGTTCGCGAGAACCCCGATGCCATCGATGTCGCCATGGCTAACCGCCAGACGTCTTGGGATCGCGAGAAGTTCTTTGAGCTCGACGACGAGCGTCGTGCCGTCATCACCGAGGTCGAGGAGCTCCAGGCTACGCGCAATGCCGAGTCCAAGAAGATCGGCGCCCTGATGAAGGAGGGCAAGAAGGACGAGGCCGAGGCCGCCAAGGAGGCCGTGCGCGCCGTCAACGAGAAGATTGACGGTCTGGCCGAGCGCCGTACTGCTCTCGAGCAGGAGCAGTACGACTTCATGGCTCACCTGCCCAACATTCCTTGCGAGGCCACGCCGTACGGCAAGGACGAGGGCGAGAACATTGAGCGCCGTCGTTGGGGCACCCCGCGCGAGTTCGACTTCGACTTTAAGCCGCACTGGGATCTGGGCACCGATCTGGACATCCTCGACTCCGAGCGCGGCAACAAGCTCTCCGGCAGCCGCTTCACCGTTCTCGGTGGCGCCGGCGCCCGTCTTGAGCGCGCCCTCATCAACTTCTTCCTCGATACGCACACCAGCCGTGGCTTTAAGGAGTGGTGGCCGCCTATCGTCGTCAAGCGTCAGACCATGTTTGGCACGGGCCAGCTGCCCAAGTTCGAGGACGACGCCTACCACGTCTCGGGCGACAACTTCCTGATCCCCACCGCCGAGGTCGTGCTCACCAACCTGCACGCCGGCGAGGTCCTCGACGCCGACACCCTGCCGCGCCGCTACACCGCCTTTACCCCCTGCTTCCGCGAGGAGGCCGGTTCCGCCGGTCGCGACACCCGCGGCATCATCCGTCAGCACGAGTTCGACAAGGTCGAGATGGTCAAGTTCGCTAAGCCGGAGGAGTCCGACGAGGAGCTCGAGAGCATGACCGCCGAGGCCGAGTACCTGCTGCAGCAGCTGGGCCTTCCGTATCGCGTGATTAGCCTGTGCACCGGCGACTTGGGCTTCTCTGCCCGTCAGACCTACGACGTCGAGGTCTGGCTGCCGAGCTACAACGCCTACAAGGAGATCAGCTCCTGCTCCAACTGCGGTGACTTCCAGGCTCGCCGCGCCAACATCAAGTATCGCGACCCCGAGAACTTCAAGGGTTCGCGCTACCTGCACACTCTCAACGGTTCCGGCCTGCCGGCCGGCCGCACCATGGCCGCCATTCTGGAGAACTACCAGAACGCCGACGGCACCATCACGATCCCCGAGGTTCTGCGTCCTTACATGGGCGGTCTCGAGAAGATCGAGCCGGTCGCGTAACTTGGCTGCATAGGGGATATGCAAGGGCGCTCCTTCGGGGGCGCCCTATTTCGTGCGCAGGTCCATACCATGCCGTGCGGACAGCTCAATAGAAAACACACGAACAACTGTTCTGTATACAGCCATCTACCTGCTATGCTTTTGCTAAATAAGAGCGAGAGAAAGGAGACGCGATGGAGCTGTTTGATAATCGGGTGGTTTTATTTGAGAGCGACGAGGGCGGGGAGTACCTGCTTGTAACGTGTGAGCCGTCTGGCATGGGCGGCCTGGTGGTTCGGCAGACGAGTGAGGGTCCGTTGACACAATGGTGCTTTGAGGAGTCGCCGCATGTGGCCGAGACCTTTGTGACGCACGAGGGACTTGTGGCGCTGGAGCACTTCTATGGAGTTGGGACTTCCAACCAGGTCGCGCGCATGCTGAGCATCTCGTTTGCCGATTATGATTGTGCCCAGCGGGTGAGATCGCTCCTGAGGGAACTTGAAGCCAAGTTCGACGTGATCGAAAAGCCAATCGATCGTACGGGGAACAGCGGTATATGCGGAGCAGCATGACAAAACTGCGTTCCACAAAAAAGTTTGAGATTGTGCTTGACTCCAATAAGCTAAAGTGGTTTTATATGTCTTGCGCTGCGGCGTTACCTCAGCTGGATAGAGGGTCTGACTACGAATCAGAACGTCATAGGTTCGAATCCTATACGCCGCACCAATTGAACTTGAAGCCTCCGGCAACGGGGGCTTTTCTTTTATGCCGCCGCTGCATGGATTCGAACCTCGGTTGAGGCGCGAGCGCCAAGAAAACGCGGAGCGTTTTTAGCGAGCGGGCGAGGACGCCGGCAGGCGGGCGAAGCGGATGCGCGGAATCCTATACGCCGCACCAATTGAACTTGAAGCCTCCGGCAACGGGGGCTTTTCTTTTATGGCGGTATCCCATGGATTCGAATCTCGGTCGAGGCGCGAGCGTCTTAATCATCACTTCGTAAAAAATTTCCAAATTGTCGCTTGACCCATCGAGGGGTCACGTGCATAATAATCCGTGCGTTGCGGCGTTACCTCAGCTGGATAGAGGGTCTGACTACGAATCAGAACGTCATAGGTTCGAATCCTATACGCCGCACCAATTGAGTTTTAAGCCTCCGGAAACGGGGGCTTTTCCTTTACGGGGGCATTGCGGAGATTCGAACCTCGTTCGAGGCGCGAGCGTTAAGAAAACGCGGAGCGTTTTTAGCGAGCGGGCGAGTCCGCCGGCAGGCGGGCGAAGCCGGTGCGGATCCGCGCAGCGGATGCGCGGAATCCTATACGCCGCACCAATTGAATTTTAAAGCCTCCGGTAACGGAGGCTTTTCTTATATCGCGATGCGTCGAAGATCGCATCAAGTGGTCAAAATGAGTAAAAATCAAATTCAATAACTTTTTTTGAAAAACGCTTGACGATTATTCAGTTCATGTGCATAATAATCAACAAGTCGCGGCGTTACCTCAGCTGGATAGAGGGTCTGACTACGAATCAGAACGTCATAGGTTCGAATCCTATACGCCGCACCATTTGAGATTAAAGCTCCCGGCAACGGGGGCTTTTCTTTTACGTAAGCAATGCATGGATTCGAACCTCGGTCGAGGCGCGGGCGTGAAGAAAACGCGGAGCGTTTTTAGCCCGCGGGCGAGCGCGCCGGCAGGCGGGCGAAGCCGGTGCGGATCCGCGCAGCGGATGCGCGGAATCCTATACGCCGCACCATTTGAGATTAAAGCTCCCGGCAACGGGGGCTTTTCTTTTGCGCCAGCTTGAGTGCTTTCGTCCAAAGGGACGATTTCCTGTCGACTCGTGTAAGATTCCGAGTAGGTGTCGCGGCCCATCCGCGACCACTCCTTCTCTCAACGACCGATCAGGGTGATATTTCGTGGCAGAGCGTCCGACATACAAGCTCAGGTTTCTCGATCCTAAGAAGCGCTTTCCGGCGATGCCCGAGCAGCCTGCGGGACGCTCATATGGCGTGGTCTGGAAACTCTTTGGCGAGGATCAGCATGAATCTTGTTATGTCGTCGAATTCGTTGGCAAAAGTCATGTGTCGCTTTTGGGCTACGTAAGCGTTTCGGGTGAGGTGTACAAGGTGGACCGCCCCGTCAGCGAGGCTCCGCTGCCCAACGATCCCGACATGGAACTGGTCCTTGACGAGTCGGATTCCGGTATTGGTGAGATTATGGTAAGGGAAGCCAACGGTGCAATGCGCGCGTGTGCGCAAACTGCCGGCTCTCCCGAAGGCCCCATGCGCGAGCAGTCCGACCACGAGACATGGAATTCGACCCGCGCCCTTCCTTATGGCGAGTTCATGGCCTCGATGTTCTTGCGCTACGTGATATTTGCCAACTCCGAAAGCGCTATTGTGAACACGGCGGACGCCGGCGGACTCGACGAGGGTATGCAAAACGTTGTCGACAAGATCAAG
>DBFAZJ010000128.1:0-14472 GCA_048244295.1 Collinsella sp. | reverse complement strand
CGCGCCCTTCCTTATGGCGAGTTCATGGCCTCGATGTTCTTGCGCTACGTGATATTTGCCAACTCCGAAAGCGCTATTGTGAACACGGCGGACGCCGGCGGACTCGACGAGGGTATGCAAAACGTTGTCGACAAGATCAAGTTCGTAAAGTTGTCCGAGCCGGTCGAGGTGTTTTTGGGCTTTAACACGGCACCGCTCCCCGATGCTATCGAGACGCTGCTTTACCGCGTTGACCATGCCGAGAATCCGAGCGGTATCGAGCGCTATGCCGCTGCCCTTATGAGTGAAATTGACTTGCCCCGCCTGCGCACCATCGCTGCCAAGTCCGAGATGAGCCTGGCTCGCATTGATCGCTCAAAGATTTTCTATCTCAATTTTGATCGTAGCCTGTTGGACCAGGACGAGATTGACATGCTGCTTGCCATCGAGTGCCGTCTCAACCGCCTCTCCGGCATCCTTGAGCGCATCGGGGCTGGATTGGTCCCTGCGGCATCCTCGCCGAGCCTTGAGGGCTGCGCGCTCTTTGATGCGTGGCATATCGCCAAGACGACCAACGATGTTCCCCGACTGCTCGATACGGCTTCGAGCGATAACCCGTGGGCCAAGCCGGGAACGGTTTCGTGCCAGCCGGGCGGCGAGTGGGACGTGCGCACCCGTTTTGCGCGAATCGTTGAGGCGCTCAACGTGGTCACGCGGCTCGACTATACCTATCGGGCAAACGTTGCCGAGGGGATTATGCTCGTTCGGTTTGGGCAGTCTGTCGTTGATGCCATGCCGCAACGTGAATACGACGCTCAGGATGACGCCTGGCGCGAGCTGGACGAGGACACGCGCGCGATCTGGGCCGCGGAGCACGATGCACGTGTGGTACTCACGCTTGCGGCAGCGTGTTTTGCCGCGGGCACCTGCATCACGTGCTGCTATGTGCAGATTGCTGCTCCCGACAGTGAGCAGGGCGAGCGCGTTGTCGCAACGTATTTCTTTGGGCGCGCGGCCTATCTGGCCGATTGCGTGCCTGTCGCCAAGGATCTTGAGAGCATGGACATGGACGATATGCCGTGCAAGCGTGTGCTTGAGGCGTATGAGTCAACCGCTCCGGAGACGATTGAGCCTGCGGAGGTTCATGCTCGTCCGCGTGATGACCATCGCACGCTGCCGCCGGCGCTGCGCGATCTGCTGCTTGCCGATACGGCTGACGAGTTGGAGGTCATGGAAGAGGACGACGACCCATACGTGGCCCGTGTTGTTGAATTGCGCGAGCAGACAAAAGTCGACCGTACAGGTGCTTTTGAAGGCTTTTCCCGTCTTGTCGAGGAGTTGGAGGCTAAGTGCGCCGTCGCCGAGCTTTTGGCGACAGGTCCGGTTCAAACGCAGTTTTGCGATAACCAGCTGGTGCGCATGGTGCTACCGGTGTTGGAAGAAGACCGCTCTGTGCGGATCCTTCGTGCGCCCGATGCGCTGTACTTTGCCCAGCACGAGATCTGCAGCTTTTACGCCGAGCAAGAGGACTTTGAACGAGCACTGCCCGAGGTGCGCCATCTTTACGATCTGGCGTGCTCGTCCATGCAATCGCACTTTGCGCTCATCAACGTGCTTGCGCGTCTGGAGCGCTTTGACGAGATTATCGAGGTGGCGCGCCACGGACTACGTATTGCCAGCGATCGTTCTGCAATCGGCTACCTGTTCTATCGCTTGGCGTTTGCCTATTGGAATTGCGATCAGCTCGGCCTGGCGCTGGCTTGTTACCGTCTGGTGCCGCGCGGTGAGGAATCGGGCAGCAGCGCGCTGGAAGAAATGCAGGGCCTTATGAACGAGATGGGCGTCAGCGAGCCTCCGACGTTCGAGGAGGCGGTCGAGACCATCCGCAAGGCTGGACTCGAGCTGCCGCCAGTGTCCGCCGTGACGAATCAGCTGGCAGATGCCGCTGTGCAACTGGTCGACAACGGCTTCTTTTTCCTTGCACGCGGTTGTATCTTTCAAATGTGGCGCACCATGGGCAACGACGAGCTCGGCTCCCTCAACCGCTCGCTGGGGTAGGTGAAGCTTCCAAGGAGGAAAGGATGCTAGGCAATTAGAAAATTTCCCCTTGCCCAACTTCGGCTGTTTGGTTACTATAGAACGGCTGTTACGGAGAGCTGACCGAGAGGCCGAAGGTGCTCGCCTGCTAAGCGAGTATGCCCCAAAAGGGCATCTGGGGTTCGAATCCCCAGCTCTCCGCCAGTAAGACTTTAAAGAAGGGTTCCGAAAGGGGCCCTTTTTTAGTTGAACCACGTTAGCTGGGGATTCGAACCCGAGAGGGCACGGGCGTTAAGCAACCGCGAAAGCGTTTGTAGCCCGTGGGAGAAAAGCTGCCAGGCTTTGAAGCCGGAGGGCATGCGCAGCGTGCCCGGACATCCCCAGCTCTCCGCCAGTACGAATTTGAAGAAGGGTCCCATTTGGGGCCCTTTTTTATTATCAAGAATGGCGGCTGGGGATTCGAACCCTCAAAAAGGAGGCATCCTTTCGGACGCCTCCTTTCAGTGGACTTATTATTCTTGCGCCCTACATCTCAGGAGCCTTGGCTACGGTCTCGCTCTCTGCCGCAAGTGGGCGGTTGTCGATGCGGCGGCCCAAGCGATCGAGCTTCACGAGCAGCCATTCAATGGGATTCGGCCCCGAGCCTTCCTCGTCGGCAACCAGGTCCATAACGGCGATTTTGGTGCCGTCCTGCTTGAGAGTAACACTGCCCACCTTGTCGCCCACATGCACCGTGCCCGAAAGATCGTCGTAGCTAACCTTTTCGGTCACCTCGCCGGCAAGGGAAAACACGGTCGCTTGCGCCGTAGGATCGGCGAGTGTGGCGTCGATTGTCTTATCCGTCCAGTCGGTTTGGCCAATGCGCGCCATAAGCGGGTTGCCGTTGGCGGTCTTTTCCTGCGTGTTGGCGATTGCGACCGTCACCTTGTGGCCGTAGTACCAGTTGGCAAGGGTGGCGGTATCGGTAAAGCGCTGATCGGTGGTGGTGGAGTTCAAAATAACGGTGTAGATCTCGTCGCCGTCGCGGTTGTAGGCGCTCGTAAAGCAATAGCCCGCGTCGTCGGTGGTGCCGGTCTTGCCGCCGATGTTGCCATCTTGGCCCAGCAAATAGTTATGCGTGTCCATGGAATGCGAATGGTCGGTGCCGTCGGCGCCCGTGACCTCGATCCAGGAATCCTCGCTCGCTACGACCTCGCGGATCGTGTCGTTTTTCATGGCCTCCTGCATCATCAGCGCTACGTCGTGTGCGGTTGAGTGCATATTGCCAGCCCACTCATCAAAGTCCAGACCATGCGGGTTTTCAAAAAGCGTACCGGTGCAGCCGAGTTTCTTAGCGCGCTCGTTCATGGCCTTCACAAATGTGGCCTCGGCGTCTTTGGTCTTGGGGTCGATCTTCTTGCCCACATATTCGGCGAGCACGATGGCGGCGTCGTTGCCCGAGGGAATCATCAGACCGCGTAGTGCCTGCTCCACGGTAAGCTCGTCGCCTTTGAGCAAGCCGGCGGTCGAATTACCCACGGTGGCTGCGGCGTTGCTCACCGTGACCTTCTCGTCCATCTTGCAATTCTCGACGGTTAGGATTGCGGTCATGACCTTGGTGATCGAGGCGATCTTGACCTGCTCATCGGCGCCGCGGGCATAGTAGACGGTGCCGTCTTTGCCCATGACGAGGGCATTGGTCGCATCGATATCGGGCAGGTTTTCGGCCGTGATACCGCGCACATCGGCGGTTTTGCCGCAAACATTGTCGGTCGTGAGCACTTGGGCGCCGGCGACGGTGGGCACGCCGGCGGCAAGGGCGATAGCGCAGACAAAGCCGGCGGCAAGCTGGGCTGAGCGCTTTGCAAAAGAGGTGAGGGACTTCACAGATTTCGCTTTCGACGGGATGGTCTCTTCTGAAACTAGAGTATATCGTTTGCCGGCGTCGGCGATCATCGCGTGCGCGCTTGGCCCACATCCGCACCCGAACGGGCACAAGGGTGCTTAAGGCCGACTTAATCACCCACGCTTGTTGTGTGTGGCGTGCGTCGCCTCAGGCATAATGGAGCGCGAGAGGAGCACGCATGAACGAGCGCATTTTGGTAGTTGATGACGAGAAGGCCATCGCCGACTTGGTTGGCATCTACCTTACAAAAGAGGGCTTTGATGTCCAGATTGCCTATAGCGGGGCCGATGCTGCCAAGGCGATTTTGGAGCAGGAGTTCGATCTGGCGCTGCTTGATGTCATGCTGCCCGATATCGATGGGTTTGAGCTGCTGCGTACGATCCGTTCCAGCCATACCTATCCCGTGATCATGCTGACGGCGCGCGATGCCCAGCAAGACAAGATCGGGGGCCTTTCGCTTGGCGCGGACGATTACGTGGTTAAGCCGTTCCGTCCGCTGGAGCTCATCGCGCGCGTGCACGCTCAGCTTCGCCGCTACACCAGCTACGGTAGCCGTGCACAGGCGGCCGAGTCGCCGACCATTCAGCTCGACGGCTTGGAGATCAACCGCGATGCTCGTTCCGTGACGGTGGACGGTGCACCGGTACGCCTCACACCCACCGAGTATTCAATCTTGCTGTATCTGGTCGAGCATCGCGGCAGCGTGGTGGCCGTGGAGGACCTGTTCCGCGCGGTGTGGAACGAGGACTTTATGCCCGGCTCCAACAATACGGTGATGGTGCATATTCGCCACTTGCGCGAAAAGATCGGCGACGACGCACAAAAGCCACGCTTTATCAAAAACGTCTGGGGCGTCGGCTACATCATCGAATAACGCTTTTCGCTTGTGAGGATCTTGATATGACAAAAGACGATAGGCAAGCGTTCGAGGTGCCCGATCGGCTCTTTGAATACGTGAGGTCGGTCGTCGACAACCGCGCGCTTGCAACGGTGCTGCTCTTTTTGCTGAGCCTGCTGCTGATTGGCATCGACAACATCGTCGGAATCTTGGCGGTGCTGCTTGTCGGCTTTTTGCTGATCGATCGATTTGAGATCGTGTGCCGCTGCGTGGTGATTGGCGGCGCCGCGTGGGCCATGACGTTGGCGATTGGCGCCATGGCGCTCGGCGGCATCGAAGGGCCGGTGTTGTTCGATGCCGGCTTTGTATTCAACATGCTTGGCTTTGTGCTGGCGCTTGCCGTGTGCGTGCTGTTCTTGTGCGGCCGCGCCCTGTACTACCAGGGCTACGAGCAGGGCGAGCAGCATGCCGATTGTGTGCTGGCCGCTCGTATTCAAGATCGCCTGATCGATCACCCCGACACCTGGGACAACATCGACGGCGACTTCTTGGAGGTCGAGGGCGCCCTTAACCGCGTGCGTGACCGTGAGCGCAAGGTGCAGCAAGCTCTGCGTGACGAGTCGCATCGCAAGGACGATCTGGTTACGTACTTGGCACATGACCTACGCACCCCGCTTGCCAGTGTGGTGGGTTATCTTTCGCTGCTGCAAGAGGCTCCTGAGCTGCCGGTTGAGCAGCGTGCGCACTTTACGGGCGTGGCTCTCGACAAGGCGCACCGGCTCGATACGCTCATCGAGGAGTTCTTCGATATCACGCGCTTTGACTTCCACGATATCGTGCTCACGCGCGGCTATGTTGATCTGGGGTTGCTGCTGGCTCAGGT
Organism: Collinsella sp.; assembly: GCA_048244295.1. GTDB lineage: Bacteria > Actinomycetota > Coriobacteriia > Coriobacteriales > Coriobacteriaceae > Collinsella. The sequence goes on along the minus strand of DBFAZJ010000128.1, from coordinate 8,850 downwards.
GGCTGACGAGTTCTATCCCATCCTCAACGAGCAACATAAGGAAGTCCAAGTTGATATTCGCGAGGACCTGACGGTGCTCGTGGATGGCGACAAGATGGCTCGCGTGTTCAACAACATCATGAAAAACGCTATTGCCTATAGCTATGAGGGCTCGACCATCACGATCGAGGCCAGACGCCGGGACGGTGGTGGCGTGCGCGTGCGCTTTATCAATCAGGGCGATCCCATCCCTGAGGCAAAGCTCAAGGTGATCTTTGAGAAGTTCTATCGCCTGGATGCGGCGCGTGCGACCAATCGCGGCGGCGCTGGACTGGGGCTTGCCATCGCCAAGGAGATCGTATGCGCGCACGGCGGTACCGTTGCATGTGAATCGACGCCCGAACACACGATATTCACCATCGAGCTGCCCGCCGCATAGCCAGTGTGCCCTTACAAACACTTGACAATGCGCTCACGTGCATATGAGCCGCGATTCCTACTATCGATACTGCTGAATTGATATCGATGTGGAGGTATGCGGTATGACGGCTGCTGCGGCTGTGGAGCCCACGGAGCTTGAAGAACTCATGAAAGCGCAGGCCGAGGCCGCGCACGAGCGCGAGGTTGGGGATGCGACTCGCCCCACGGCAGAGGATCTTGCCGCCTCGCCGACGCGAATCGATGTTGAGGGCCTCGACCTGTTCTATGGCGACCACCATGCGCTCAAGGACGTGAATATCAAGATCCGCGACAAGCAGATTACCTCGTTCATCGGGCCTTCGGGCTGCGGAAAGTCCACGTTGCTGCGCTGCTTTAACCGCATGAACGACGGCATCAAGGACTGCCGAATCGAGGGCAAGATTGCGCTCGATGGTCAAGATATCCTGGGCGATTACGACATCTGCCGCCTTCGCCAGCGCGTGGGCATGGTGTTTCAGCGCCCCAACCCGTTTCCCATGAGCATCTACGACAACGTCGCGTACGGTCCTCGCGGCATGGGAGTGCGTGACCGCGTCGTGCTCGATGAGCTGGTCGAGGACTCCCTGCGTCGCGCTGCCCTGTGGGACGAGGTCAAGGACAAGCTCAAAGAGTCGGGCCTGGGTCTTTCGGGTGGACAGCAGCAGCGCCTGTGCATCGCCCGCGCGCTTGCCGTGCAGCCCGACATTCTGCTGATGGACGAGCCGACCTCGGCACTCGACCCTGTGTCGACGCTGGTGGTGGAGCAGCTGGCCTGCGAGCTCAAAGAGACCTGCACGCTCGTGGTCGTTACGCACAATATGCAGCAGGCGGCGCGTATCTCCGATTCGGTCGCATTCTTTTTGCTGGGTGAGCTGGTGGAGCACGCGCCCACCGCGCAACTCTTCAAGAATCCGACCGATCCGCGCACGGCGGATTATTTGACGGGGCGTTTTGGCTGATACCATCTAGTAAAGGTACCTTTAGGGTTAAGATGCGGTCATGCCGGCCGCAAAGGGGTTCAACATGATCTATTACGTCGAGGACGATGACAACATCAGGGATTTGACGGTCTATGCGCTGCGCAAGCAGGGGATCGAGGCCGAAGGCTTTTCGTGCGACGGTGAGTTTAAGGCTGCCGTGGCGCGACGGGTGCCCGATGCTGTGCTGCTCGATATCATGCTGCCCGATACCGATGGTTTGGCGATTATGCGCCGCCTCCGCGCCGACCGCCTGACGGCGACGGTGCCCATCATGATGCTTACCGCCAAGGACACCGAGCTCGACAAGGTGATGGCGCTCGATGGCGGTGCCGACGATTACCTGACTAAACCCTTCTCGCTCATGGAGCTTGCGAGCCGCTGCCGCGCACTGCTGCGTCGCGGCGGAATGGTCAAGCAGGCGAGCGATGTGCTCAGCGTGGGCGACATCGTGCTCTCGCCCAGCCATCGCGAGGTGACCGTTGCCGGCGAGCCGCTCAAACTCACCTTGCGCGAGTTCGATTTGCTCGAATATCTCATGCGCAAGCCCGGCGTGGTCTTTACCCGCGAGTCGTTGCTGCAGAGCGTGTGGGGCTGGGACTTCGACGGCGGTTCGCGCACTGTTGACGTGCACGTGCAGACGCTTCGCCAAAAACTGGGCGAGCATGCCAGCGCCATCGAGACCGTGCGCGGCGTGGGCTACCGCTTGGCCGAGCCTTCTGCCGGTGATGGTGCCGAAGGTGACGTCACCGCGGCCACCGCATCGGAGGAGTAACCCGTGGTCTTCGCCCCCCAGGGAAAACATACGCTGTCGCACCGCGTTTTTGTGACGATCTTTGTCTGCGCCATGGCGGTTATCGTGGCGTTTACGGTGCTGGGTGCGTTCTTTGTGCAAAACACCTTGGCGGATGCCACGAGTGCCAATCTGGCGCAGGAAACCGAGCTCATTGCTGCCGCCCTCGACGAGCAGCAGGAGCCCATCCCGTTCTTGCGTAGCCTCGATCGCGAGGACTTGCGCATCACGCTGATTAACAAGGATGGATCGGTTGCCTACGACAACGAGGCGTCGCCTTCCACACTGCCCAACCATGGCGATCGCCCCGAGGTCATCGAGGCCTTTGAGAATGGTTCGGGTTCCGCGGAGCGCGCAAGCTCTACGCTCGACGAGATTATGCTGTATCGCGCCGTCGCCCTTGATAACGGCCAGGTTGTCCGCTTGGCGCAGGCCCAGCCTGGCGTTGCGGCGATTTTGCTGTCGATGGTGGCGCCGATGCTGCTTATCGCAGCAGCGGGTGCGGTACTCTCGTTTTTTATGGCGCGCCGCGAGTCCCGTGCCATCATCGCGCCGTTGCAAGAGGTGGATTTGGACCACCCACGCCGTAGCTATGAGCACGCCTATGCCGAGATGGTCCCCATGCTTGAGCGTATCGAGTCGCAGCGCCAGGAACTCAAGCGCCAAATGGCGGTGCTGGCGGACAACGATCGTATGCGCCGCGAGTTCACGGCGAATATCACCCATGAGCTCAAGACGCCGCTTACGGCGATTTCGGGCTATGCCGAGCTCATCGCAAACGGCATGGTCGAGGGCGAGGACGACCTGCGCAACTTTGGCGGTCGCATCTATCGTGAGGCGGGCCGCTTGGCAGCGCTTGTCAACGACATCCTTACGCTGTCTAACTTGGACGAGGCCGAGCGTGCAACTGAGGGCGAGGCGGTGCCCATTGGGTCCACGGAGCCTATTGAGCTCTCGCGTGCCATCTACGCGGTTGAGCAGCGTCTTGAACAGGTCGCCCGTCAGGCGAATGTGACGATAAGTCATGAGACCAAGCCTGTGGTCATCGAGGGCGTGTCGCGCTTGATTGACGAGCTCATCTATAATCTGGCGAGCAACGCCATCCGCTACAATCGACCCGGCGGTACGGTTACGCTGCAGTGCGGCACCAACGACGAAGGCCATCCGTTCCTTGCGGTCGCCGACACGGGAATCGGTATCGCGCCTGAAGAACAGGGCAAGGTATTTGAGCGGTTCTATCGCGTGGACAAGAGTAGGTCCAAGGCGCGCGGCGGAACCGGTCTGGGGCTTGCCATTGTCAAGCATGCGGCCCTGTATCATCACGCCACGCTCGATCTGTCGAGCGAGTTGGGCGTGGGAACCACCATTACGGTGACGTTTCCCATACAGCAGGACGAGCCATTCGCATAGCGATACAACATAGGTATTGATGTAGACGCCGCATTTGACTTTCGGGTGCGGCGTTGTTGTGCAATTTTACGATTGCTTCCGACATTTTTACAGGAGAGCCTGTTTCTTATGTATAGAGTTTGGTCTCGGTAAAAAGATGCGATAACATACGAACAGTTTTGTCAATCCGAACTGGGGAAATGAAAGGCAAGCTGCATGACCCTTCTCGAACTGTTCCAGCTGTTGAAGAAGCACCTCAAGCTGGTCATCACCCTTCCGGTGGTCTGTGCGATCGCCATGGGCATCGTGTCCTTCGTTGCGATGGGCAACACCTACACCGCGACGACGAGCATGTACATTCTCGCCAAGACCGACGATAGCGGTCAGATGAGCTACAACGATCTCTCGGCGAGCCAGATGCTTTCCAACGATATCGCCACGCTGCTGGATAGCGATAGCGTTAAGAGCGGTGCTGCCAATGAGCTGGGCCTTGCTGACCTGGATGACTACAAGGTGTCTGTTTCCTCCGAGACCACCACGCGTGTCATTACGCTTTCGGTTACCGGCACCGATGCCAAGGAGACGGCTAAGGTCGCAAAGGCCATGGCCAGCTCGGTGAGTACGGTCGCTCAGAACGTCGGCGCTGCCCAGAGCATCAACGTTATCGACGAGGCTAAGACTCCCGAAGTCCCCAGCGGGCCCAAGCGCACGCTGTACGTTGCTGTCGCGTTCCTCGCCGGTATCTTTATCGCAGTTGCCTATGTCGTTTTGGCAGACATGCTCAATACCCGCATCCGCGGTGCCGAAGAGGCAGAAGAGCTCCTGGGCATTCCCGTTGTTGGCCGAATTCCGGCTATGAAAGGTGGTAAATAGGCATGGCTAAGGCAAAGAACACCGATAAGCTCGTTGTACAGAATGCCGCCAAGACCCTTCTGGCCAACATCCGCTTTGCGAGCGTGGACGACCCCATTCGCACCATCACCGTTACCTCCTCGATTCCCAACGAGGGTAAGTCTACGGTTTCCATCAACCTTGCCCAGGCTATCGCCACCAGCGGCAAGAGCGTCCTGCTGGTCGAGGCTGATATGCGTCGCAGGTCCCTTGCCGATATGCTCGGCGTCCGCTCCCGCGGCGGACTCTATGCAGTCCTTTCCGAGCAGGTTTCTATTGACCAGGCGATTGTCGAGACGGGTCAGAAGAACTTTTACTTCCTCGATGCCGAGCCGCATATTCCCAATCCTGCCGACATCATCGTCTCTCACCGCTTTGCCAAGCTGGTAAAGGCACTGTCCGCCAAGTTCCAGTACGTCATCTTTGATGCTCCCCCGGTCGGCACCTTCATCGATGCTGCCGAGATCGCAAGTCTGACCGACGGTGCGCTTTTTGTCGTGCGTGAGGATTTCACCAAGCGCGAGGAGGCGCTCAACGCCATCGGTCAGCTTAAGAAGTCCGAGAAGGTCAAGCTCATCGGTACCGTTATGAACTACTGCGAGACCGAGACCAGCGAGTACTACTACTCCTACTACACCAAGGACGGTAAGAAGGTGAAGAAGGGCTCCGACGATCAGGGGACTTCCAAAAAGGGCATCTTCACCAACCGAGCAAACGTTTAGTTGATTAAGGCTGACCTATGCGTGACATTCATTGCCATATCTTGCCGGGTGTAGACGACGGCGCCGCCGATCTCGATGAGAGCTTGGCGATGCTCGAGGCTGCCAAGCGGGCCGGTGTAACCAGAATCGTTTGCACTCCTCACTGCCGTGATCCCTATTTTGATTACGACAAGATGTGGGATGCCTTTGAGCTGCTGCGTGATAACGCTGACGGCTTTCCGCTCCAGATGGGCTTCGAGGTCAACCATCGAAAGCTCGTTGAGCTTGGTATCGATGCCGCGGAGCACTTGCATTTCGATGGGACCAACGAGTTTCTGCTCGAACTTTCGACGCATGCCGATGCGTATGCGTTTAGAGAGTACGAGAACACGATTTACGATTTGCAGTGCCGTGGCTACCAGGTGATCATCGCTCATCCTGAGCGCTATCGTGCGGTTCAAAAGGATGTAAGCGTGGCGGAGCGCCTGGTCGATATGGGCTGCAAGCTGCAGGCTTCGGCGGACTTTATTGCCGGCGGTCGATTTGGTCGCGAGAAAAAGCCGGCACAGCGCCTGTTCGATCAGAACCTGTACAGCTTCATCGCGAGCGATGCCCATAACGTGGGTCATTACGACTGCCTGGCGAAGGCTCGCGCGAAGTTTAGTGTGCGCGGAGCTCATTTTCGCTAATATCTGTCCCTAACGTTCGCATTGAATGAAAGGGCAGCCATGGATATCCAACTTAAGACGGGATGCTTTGATGACGCGGCGTTGGTGCGCCGCGTCGTTTTTATGGACGAGCAGGGCTACGAGAATGAGTTCGACGCTATCGACGAGGATCCAAACTGCATTCATGTGACGCTCTATGTAGACGGCGAGCTTGCCGGTTGCTCGCGCGTGTTTCCCGAAGAGCTTGAGCGCGTGGCTGACGCAGGGGCCCCGGTGTTGCCGGCATGCGACATGGACGAAGGCGTTGCGGCGGGGGAGACCTACATTATGGGGCGCGTCGCCGTGCTGCCGGCTATGCGTCGTCGCGGACTGGCGAGTGCGATCGTCGAGGCCAGTGCTTCGTGTGCACGCGATGCCGGCGCTAAGCTTATTAAGCTGCATGCGCAGGAATACGTGTTGCCGCTCTATGCAAAGGCGGGCTACACGCAAATTGCCCCGGTAGATCACGAAGACGAGGGCCAGCCCCATGTCTGGATGGCCAAGCGCGTAGATGGCAGATAGGGACGTTCCTTTTCTGCCGGCAGTCGGGGACACTCCTTGGCAATTGGCGCATCGGAGCGCTTAGACATACAGTTTTTCGATTCCGTATGTATATATGCGCGCTAATGGGTTATAAAATCTAAGTCTGAACATAGCAGGTCTGCGATGCGGCTCGGGCAACCGGGCCGTTTTTGCGGACGGGGGTAGCGCGAAAGGACTGCATATGCGTCAATTTAAGACCGAGAGCAAAAAACTGCTCGACCTCATGATCAACTCCATCTACACCAATAAGGAAATCTTCCTGCGCGAGCTTATCTCTAACGCGAGCGACGCCGTCGACAAGCTCAACTTTAAGAGCCTGCAGGACCCGAGCGTCAAGATCAACCAGGGCGACCTAGCTATTCGCGTCTCCTTTGATAAAGACGCCCGCACCATTACTATCTCGGATAACGGCATTGGCATGACCGCCGAGGAGCTCGAGCGCAATCTGGGCACCATCGCCCATTCCGGCTCCGAGGAGTTTAAGACCGAGAACGCTGAGCAGCAGGGTTCGGATGTCGACATCATCGGCCAGTTTGGCGTGGGCTTCTACTCGGCTTTTATGGTCGCCAGCCACGTGAAGGTCGTGAGCCGCGCCTATGGCGAGGATGTCGCCCATGTGTGGGAATCCGACGGTCTTGAGGGCTACACCATCGAGGACGGCGAGCGCGCCGAGCACGGTACCGATGTCATCCTGACGCTGCGCGAGAACGAGAAGCTCGATGCCGACGGCGAGGCCGAGACCGAGACCTACGATCGCTTCCTGACCGAGTGGGGTCTCAAGAGCCTGATTCAGCAGTACAGCAACTATGTGCGCTACCCGATTCAGATGATGGTGTCCAAAAGCCGCCAGAAACCCAAGCCCGAGGACGCCGGCGACGATTACAAGCCCGAGTACGAGGACTACCAGGAGCTTGAGACCGTCAATTCCATGACACCGATCTGGAAGAAGCGCAGCTCCGATGTCGAGCAGAAGGACTACGACGAGTTCTACAAGTCCACGTTCCACGACTTTGACGATCCTGCGCGCACCATCAGCTTCCATGCCGAGGGCACGCTCGAGTATGACGCCCTGCTGTTTGTGCCGGGCCGCGCGCCGTTCGATCTGTACAGCAAGGACTACGAGAAGGGTCTGGCGCTCTACAGCTCCAACGTTCTGATTATGGAGAAGTGCGACGACCTGCTGCCCGACTACTACAACTTTGTCCGCGGCGTCGTGGATTCCGCCGACGTGTCGCTCAACATCTCGCGTGAGACGCTGCAGCAGAACCGTCAGCTCAAGGCCATCGCCAAGCGTGTGGAAAAGAAGATCACCGCTGACCTTGAGGACATGCGTGACAACGACCGCGAGGCCTACGAGAAGTTCTTTGAGAACTTTGGCCGCGGCCTTAAGTACGGCATCTACTCGAGCTACGGCACGAAGGCCGACGAGCTCGCCGACTTGCTGCTGTTCTGGTCTGCCAAGGAGCAGAAGATGATTACCCTGGCCGAGTATGCCAAGGGCATGCCCGAAGATCAGAAGGCCATCTACTACGCTGCCGGCGACTCGCGTGAGCGCTTGGCCAAGATGCCCGTGGTAAAGGGCGTGCTCGACCGCGGCTATGACGTGCTGCTGCTGACGCAGGACGTGGATGAGTTCACGTTCCAGGCTATGCGTGAGTACGTTGCCGCCGATATGCCCAAGATCTACGAGGACGATGCTGCCCGCGAGGCTGCCGAGAAGGCCGTGGCCGATGGCGCCGAGCCCGAGGTTGAGGATCGTCACCTGGAGCTCAAGAACGTCGCAACCGGTGATCTTGACCTGGCAACCGAGGATGAGAAGAAGGAGGCCGAGGACGCCACCAAGGAGAACGAGGACCTCTTTAGCGCTATGAAGGAGGCACTCGGTGACAAGGTCGAGAAAGTTGCCGTCTCCGCACGCCTGACCGATGCCCCCGCTTGCATCACCACCGAGGGCCCGCTATCGCTCGAGATGGAGAAGGTGCTCCAGAAGGGACCCGAGGGCGCGCCCGACGGCATGCCCAAGAGCCAGCGCGTGCTCGAGCTCAACGCCAAGCACCCGGTCTTTGACAAGCTTGTCTCTGCCCAGAAGGCAGGCGACGCCGACAAGATCAAGCAGTACTCCGGTCTGCTCTATGACCAGGCCCTGCTGGTCGAGGGCATCCTCCCCGAGGACCCCGTTGCCTTCGCCGCAGCTGTTTGCAACTTGATGTAGTTAGGTAGTTACGCGGTTTTACCAAACCGCGTAACGGGCCGACGCTGCCCTCAGTTCCGCCGTTCTAACGAACGGCGGACCAGTCGACGCTGCGCGGGCGCCAGAGCGACAACTTGTCATTCAAAGAGGACGGCATGACCAGAAGGTCTATGCCGTCCTCTTTTCATGCCAATTTGTTCGCTCTGGTGCCCGCTCGCTG
>DBFAZJ010000127.1:0-14000 GCA_048244295.1 Collinsella sp. | reverse complement strand
AGTCATGGCGCTCACCAGGGCATTGCGCTCGAGGTTGGCAACTTCCCCTATGCCGATGTCGCCGACATCCTCGACCGCGCGGGCGACGGTCCGGCGCTCGTCATCGTGCTCGACCATGTGACCGACGATGGCAACTTTGGCGCGATCGTGCGCTCTGCCGAGGTCGTGGGCGCGGCAGGCGCCATCATTGCCAACAAGCGCGCCGCCGGTGTGACCGTCGGCAGCTATAAGACTTCTGCCGGCGCCGTCATGCATCTGCCTATCGCGCAGGTGCCCAACATCGCCCGTGCGCTCGACGATCTTAAGGCCGCTGGCTTTTGGGTGGGCGGTGCCTCCGAGCACGCCGAGGGCAGTTGCTGGGACGCCCCCTTCGAGGGTCGCGTGGCACTCGTCATGGGCTCCGAGGGCGACGGCATCTCGCGCCTGGTGCTCGAGAAATGCGACTTTTTGACCAAACTTCCCCAGCGTGGCATGACCGAGAGTCTCAACGTGGCCCAGGCAACGACGGCGTTGTGCTTTGAGTGGCTGCGCCGCAATGCCGGCGAGCTCATGGGGGAGGAGTAGCGCATGTCCAAGAAGAACCGCGCCAAGTCCAAGGCCAAGCGCTTTGGCGAAGGCTCGGCCAAGCCGATTGTTTCGGCCGCGACCTATGGCGTGGGCGGCAATGCGTTTGCGCAGGCCATCGCCGATCCGGTCTCGACGGTGCACTCCAATAAGCCCGAGCTGCTGGTGGTCGACGGTTACAACGTGATCCACTGCACGCCGCGCTACGAAAAGCTCGTATACGACCATTCCGACGATCCGTATTCCAGCGACGTTCACGATATGGCGCGCACCGCCCTCATCAACGATGTCGCCGCGTTTGCCCAGGGCCGCTACGAGGCTGTGATTGTGTTTGACGGTGCGGGCAATATCTCCAGCGAGCGTCCCAACCTGCCGGCCCGCGGCGTGCGCATCGAGTTTTCGCCGACGGGCGTCTCTGCCGACACCGTGGTGCAGAAGCTCTGCATCGAGGCACGTGAGGAGGGCCGCGCGTGCTCCGTGGTATCGAGTGACGGTACAATTCAAGCCGTCGTCATGGGCAAGGGTGTCACGCGTATCTCGAGCCGCATGCTGGTGGACGAGATCAAGCAGATCGATAACGACGTTCACGAGGCAGAGGAAGCTCCGCAGATCAAGATGACCCTGGGTAGCCGCCTGAGCCCCGAGGCGCTGGCCAAGCTCAAGGCTCTGCGCGGGAGGTAGGGGAGTTGGCGGGGCGATGCTGTCTCGCTAACTCCATTCAGCGATGTCGACCATTCTTTCGAGGCGCCATGTTAGCGCCTCTTTTAGATAAGGCAGTCTTGCTGTAAGAGCGTCGTTTTTGGATAGGATTTCGATTGCCTCGTCAACGAAACCCTCGAGCTTGTCGTCGTCAAACCAGCTCATATCCTCAACAAGCAGCATTTGTTTTACGGGGCTTGAATGAAACTGCGCGCTGGTAAAACTGTGCTCTCCTGCCTTAAGCTCCTCTAGAGAAACGTTGCACCAGAGCGATGATCCCGAATCGAAGATGGGGGCAGGTCTGCAGGCTAGCGTGTTGACGTTTCGCACAAGGCCAAAGTTACGCCAATGGCGATCATAGTTGGCAATGATGTCATCGCATACAATCATGCGGTCAAGGGCGCCTTTTATATCTGTCGCTCCAAGCTCCTCGCAGTTTGCTACATACCGTTCGTAATCGGTTAGTCGCTCGTCTACATTTGCATGCTGGTTTACATAGAACGCAGGGACATATTCTTCTTCGTCAGTTAAGAAGACATTGCATGTGCTCAAGGCAGAAGTACCCGCGCCTTCGAGCGAATAGGGTACATAATCGCAAGCGTTTAGGATGCGACGGTGAAGTGCGGTCGCCACCATCTCGTTATAGGGTTCCTGGTTTAGATGCGCACCTGCCTTGTGGAGGATTCGACGGTCACCCTCGCATGTCCAATACTTCTGAAGATTGCCGTCCGAGGTGTTATCGGGCTTTGCGGCGGCTGCTTTGCCCTCTGGGGCGAAGGGTGCGATGGACAGAGAGACGTCGTCAAAAGCATTACTGAAGAAGTTAATATCCTCCCACGCGAGACCGGAATCTTGGGGTCTAATCCAATACTGGTCGGATAGGGAGAGGCCGAGATTTCGCTGGATGAGTTCATCGGGAACATCGACTGCGGCTTCTGCAAGCAGGGAGGCTAGTCCAATGCGTGCGAGCGGGATACCGCGGCCTCGCCACCAAATGCGGAAAGAGTCGAGCGACACGGGACTATTGGGGCCAAGTACTCCAATAGGGGCGTGGATGTAATCGATGTCGGCACCGATGTGGGTAAAGTCTTTTCGCGATGTGCTGTAGACCAGCTGGGCGACTTCGTGCGTGCGGTTCATGAGGGTAAACGTAATCTCGCTTTTTCCATGGCCTCGACGGGGGCGTCCCCCCGTTTTGGTCACGGAGCGGAGTCGTGCGTTGACGCTGTCTTTGTCGATGAGCCATACACCAGAAGCCTTACGTGCCTCAAGCGCTCCGTTTTTTATGAGCTCTTGCACCCTGCGCGGGGTGATGTCGAGTAGCTCTGCAGCTTCCTTCGTGGTCAACATCGCGAAACCCTTCGCCAGAACGAATAGTTTTATCTATTCCATTGTAATTAAAACTATTCGTTCTGACGAATAGTTTTGAGATGTGGTCGGTCGAAGGGCCTGTTGCGCCTCGTCCGCAATTCCTTTATTCTTATCTGGCTTCGCGCGAAAGCGCCAAGTGTGCCAGTGTGGCGCAACGGTAGCGCAACTGATTTGTAATCAGTGGGTTGCAGGTTCGATTCCTGTCACTGGCTCCATGAGAGTTTCGGGCTCTGTTCCCTTGTGGGGCAGGGCCCGTTTCTATTTAGGTGGTGCGCCATCGGGTTAGCGCCCATTCCGTTTTTGGTTTGTCTCGTCCTCCAGTTTGTCTAAATCTGTAACACCAAGACCGATATTTGGCATCTAACTGTTACAGATTGAGATAAAACTTAGGATGTTTCAGGAATATCTTGATCTGTAACATGTAGAAGCGGAATAGGCCTCTTGCTGTTACAAATCGAGACAAGGGCGGGTACGGACCCAGATGTCCTGCTCGAGCGTGGATTTCTGGACACGCGAGAGAAGAAAATCTGCCGGCCGGAGAACGAGCGTGGATAATTAACTTGGATAGGGAGCTAAGGTAAACACCGATTGTCTATCGAAGGCTTTAGAAACAACGACCCCGATTTCATTGTGGAATCGGGGTCGTTTGTGCCTCAGGAATCCGAATGGATTAATCGAGCTCCTAAGGGACTTCTTGGGTTCTTGCTAATGGTCTGCCGAGGGTGTCCCCAATGCAAACAGCGGGCATTTACTCAATATAGTTGGGATTCTTCTTGATAATCACGCGTGCAGCGATGAACGAGACGACGATGGCGATGACGGCGACAACGCACGCCAGTACGAAGTTGCCCATGGATCCATCGGGAGCGATAAAGATCAGCGCCGAAAGAAGACCGGGGCATGCTCCCGCAACATACTCCTTCAGGACGAAGATGCCTGCAGGGAGTCCCGCGCAGAGGGCGCCGATTGCCGTGCCGACAAGCAGGCGGGGACGCTCGATGAGGCAGCCGTAAAATGCGGGCTCAGTTACGCCGCAAAGTGCGGTGACGGCAACCGTGGTGACCATACCTCTCTTCTCCTTGTTGCCTTTCATTGCAGTTGCCAAGGCGAGACTCGTGCCGCCAATGCAGAGGTTTGAGATGAAGCCAAAGATGATGGGTGCCCAACCGAGCTGCGCCAGGCTCGTAACTTCGATTGCGATGTAAGCCTTATCGAGACCGAGCATGACGAAATAGGGGTTAAGGGCTGCCAGGATCGGGGTAGCGATAAATGCCACGTTGTCCATGAGCCATGTGGCGGCATCACTCAGCGCGTAGCCCATCATGCTGCCGGCGGGGCCGAGAACAATCAGCTCAACAGGCACGACGATGAACATGGTGAGTAGCGGCTTCAAGAACAGTTTGGTAACGTCGGGGATGATTTTCTGAAGACCGCGATCAACAAAGTACATGAACACAACGCCCAGTACGATTGGCACCACCGTGCTCGAGTAGTCATTCGTCGGGATGGGGATGCCAAGAAAGTCGAGACCCTCAGCACCGCTAATAGACGAGCTAATCATGATTGCGCCCAGCAGTGCGCCCATGATAGGCTGCATCTTCATGACGGCGGCGAGCTGATAGCCGAGGTAAACGGGTAAGAAGCTAAACGAAGCGCTAAAGATCGCCAACAGGACCTGGGCGGTTCCGCTATCGGTGCTCAATCCGCAATAATTGACCAGGAGATTCTTGATCGAAAGAATGAGTCCGCCAACGATGAGCGCCGGGACGATGGGCATGAATACCTGTGCAGAGACGTTCCCGAATTTCTCAATCAAGCCCATGGCGGTGTTACCGCTTTTAATGCCTTCTGCAAGGTCTTTGGCGGTTTGGGCATCGTCGGCAACCGTGCCACCGCCGACTTCGATTCCCGCGAAGTCGAGGAAGTCGTTGTAAGCCTCGGTGACGTTGGGGCCGATGATCACCTGAAGCTGGCCACCGCTGACTACTGCCCCGAGCGCCTGATCGGCCGATTTGGCGAGCTGGAGATCAATGATCGAGGTGTCTCGTGCGTCGATGCGAAGGCGCGTCGCACAATGAGTTACCGATGTAATATTCTCTTTGCCGCCAACAGCCTTTAGGACTGTTTCGGACATTGCCTGATATTTCATCTCTTTCTCCTAACCTTCCTGCTCCTGATACTTCGAGATAAGGTCTCGGTACCAATACCAGCTCTTTTTGGGGGTGCGCTCCAGATTGTTTTCGAAGTCGATATGGACAAGTCCGTATCGTTTTTCGTAGCCGTTGATCCAGCTATACAGATCCATCGTCGACCAGAGGTAGTAGCCCTCAACGCGCGCGCCGTCGCGCTTAGCCCTCATCATGTGCTCGATGAACTGGCCCAGAAGCTCGATGCGGTCATCATCGTGGATCATTCCGTCTGCGTCTGGTTGCTCATAGGCGCCATGTCCGTTTTCCGTAATAAAGATGCGGGGCGCGTCATAGCGCTCGTGGACATCCATGATGGTTGAATACATGCAACTTGGGAGTATTTCGCGGCCCCATTTATTGCGGGGAACATTGCTGTCGCGGGCGCTTTCAAACAAGGGCGCAATGCATTTTCCTTCGACCTTTTTGCTCGAACCGCCCTTATTGTTCGCCGAAACGGCAAGCTCTCCACCGTGCCAGTCGGTTACATACTCTCGGCAATACACGTTGAGTCCAATAAAATCGACTTTACCGTCTCTGAATTCTTCTACGTCATTTGGGGATCGATAGAGCGAGACGCCAAGTTTTTCAAGGATTTCGTCCATTTCTGGCGGCAGTTGACCCTGAAGTGCTGGTGCCAGAATCATGCGATTGGCGAAAAAGTCTGCGTATCGAAATACGTCATCGGGGTGCTCGGTTGCCGGGTCGAGTTCGACAACGCCGCCATCGTGGACGGCGCCGATGATGCCGTCGTAGCCCATTTGACGATATGCTCGGACTGCGAGTGCGCTGGCGCGCATCAGGTTGTACTGAAACTGCATGTACGACTGAACGTCGAGCGATCGATTGGGGGGATAGTTGCCCAATATGTTTACGCAGTAGCTGTAGAAATGCGGCTCGTTAACGGTAGCCCAGATTTTGACGCGGTCTCCAAAGCGCTCAAAGCAAATCCTGGCGTATTTGCAGAACCACTCTGCCATGTCGTTGTTCAGCCATCCGCCTTTGCAAGCAAGCGTGAATGGCAGATCGTAATGGAACAGCGTAACGTTGGGCTCTATGCCATTTTCGAGGCAGCAATCAATGACCCGATTATAAAAATCGATACCCTTTTCATTCACTTCGCCGATACCCGTGGGAATGATTCGACTCCATGAAAGAGAGAAGCGATAGGTGTTTTGTCCGCCTTCTTTCATCATGCGGATATCTTCTTCATAGCGATGGTAGAAGTCGCAAGATACATCACCGTCAACATGGTTGATGTTCTTATTGCTTGTGTGGTTAAAGAAATCCCACTCGCCAAGGCCTTTGCCGTCTTCGTTCCAGGCACCCTCGCACTGATAAGACGCCGTGGCGGAACCCCAGAGAAACGGCATGTTGTTCACGTTGTCCATGAATCCCCTTTCCATCATTCAACACGGTGGATACGTGTGACGGAATTACGATTAAGATGACGTCAACTGATTTGAATCATAGGAGAACGACCAAAGCTGTTTGATTCAATAAATGAACTATGATTTCGAGGAGAGCGGAAAGAGGAATCACGTGAATATCAATGACTTCGATGTGCTCAATCGCATTAGCTCCATCATCAACAGCGAGTTTGGGTCAAACGATGCCGCCATCGCTCGATATCTCATCGCTCACATTAGGCGTTCGAGCGAAATCAATGTTGCCGCAATAACCCGCGATGCATTCGTGACCCGTTCCGCTGTTCGTCGTTTCTGCAATCGTTTGGGCTACCAGTCTCTTAGCGATTTGAAAGAATCATTTACTCAATCAGTCTTTCCAAGCGACTTAAGCCATCGAGAGGAGGAATTTGGCTACGAGGAGTACAGGGCAGAACTCGACGTTCGCATGATCGAGATGTTCGCTGAGGTTGAAAGCGGCGTGTCCGATATCGCTATTAAGCACCTTGCCGACGAAATTGATGGCCATAATAACGTTGAAATCTGGTGCACCAATAATGTGAGCGCCAATCTCGTACGATTTTAGCAGGAAATGTTTTATGCGGGCAAGATAGTTCGCATAGTTGCTGGGGCTAACGTCGCGGAATTGAAAAACATGGGAGATGCTTCGCAGTCATTGATAATTCTCGTATCGGTCTCCGGGCTATTTGCGTCACAGGCGCGTGAGTATCTTGATTGCCGTTCGGGGAGGAAGATTCTAATTACTGCGTTTAGCAACGATGACAAATCGAGGTCTTTTGACCGTGTATATCGTCTTGGAAATGCGGGAAACGGAATTGACCGACTCGGCGTTTATTCGAAATACGCCATGACCTATTTCTTCGACTTGCTATCGTCGTGTTACTTGAGTCGCTACCCTTGCACCAAGGGGGAGCCGCTCTATGGGTCTACTTTGGTCTGGCCCGAGTAGTAGCGGCTCTATAGTTCTCCCGCCTAGTGAATGAGCGTGGATAATCTGCCACTTTGGGTTCGAAGCCGTGCTAAAAGAGGGAGATTATCCACGCTCGATTTCAAACGGGAGAAAATCCACGCTCGTTCGTGCCGGAAAAGTCCGATCGCGACCTATGTAATAGTGCAAGAAGGTCGTTATCGAAGGTCGATGCTGTAGGCGTACTCTACCGTGCCAAAGTGTTCCCTTGGGAAATGTCACCAGTGCAGCCAAATCCACCGTCCTTCATATCTAAACTCAACAAAACTGCAGGTCAAAGGCATATAGATACGCCCGGCACCGTGTATCTAGAGGTTTTCGTTGACAGCTCCCAAGGTTGCATCGTATTATCTTCTTCGTTCGCGGGGGCGGCGGTCCAAAAGACCAAAGAACCTGCGGATACTTGAACGATTGGGAGTTTGCCCGAGTGGTTAATGGGGACGGGCTGTAAACCCGTTGGCTCTGCCTACATAGGTTCGAATCCTATAGCTCCCACCCGTCAAGTGCCTGTATAGCTCAGTCGGTAGAGCACTTCGTTGGTAACGAAGAGGTCACCAGTTCAAGTCTGGTTGCAGGCTCCATCCGGCGGTGTAGCTCAGTTGGTTAGAGCACACGGTTCATACCCGTGGCGTCACTGGTTCGAATCCAGTCACCGCTACCATAGGTAACACGGTGGCTTCTCAATAGTATGTTGAGAGGCCACTATGGTATAAAGGCAAAGTCCCGTCCGGGGACGACCTGTTAAGAGGAGGGCTTTATGGCCAAAGAGAAGTTTGAGCGCACTAAGCCGCATGTTAACATCGGCACCATTGGTCACGTCGACCACGGCAAGACCACGCTGACCGCCGCCATCACCAAGGTTCTCTCTGAGACCGAGGGCTGCAAGGCTGACTTCACTGCGTTCGAGAACATCGACAAGGCTCCCGAGGAGCGCGAGCGCGGCATTACGATCTCCGTCTCCCACGTTGAGTACGAGACTGCTGCCCGTCACTACGCTCACGTTGACTGCCCGGGCCACGCTGACTACGTCAAGAACATGATCTCCGGTGCTGCTCAGATGGACGGCGCTATCCTGGTCATCGCCGCTACCGACGGCCCCATGGCTCAGACTCGCGAGCACATCCTGCTCGCCCGTCAGGTCGGCGTTCCCTACATCGTCGTCTTCCTGAACAAGTGCGACATGGTCGACGATGACGAGCTCATCGACCTCGTCGAGATGGAGACCCGTGAGCTCCTCTCCGAGTACGATTTCCCCGGCGACGACATCCCCGTCATCCGTGGTTCCGCTCTGGGCGCTCTCGAGGGCGACGCCAAGTGGATGGACGCCATTCGCGAGCTCATGAAGGCCGTCGACGAGTACATCCCGACGCCTGCTCGTAACAACGACCTCCCGTTCCTGATGGCCGTTGAGGACGTTATGACCATCTCCGGCCGTGGTACCGTTGCTACCGGCCGTGTCGAGCGCGGTGAGCTCAAGCTCAACGAGCCCGTCGAGATCGTCGGCATCAAGGATACCCAGAACACCGTCGTTACCGGTATCGAGATGTTCCGTAAGTCCATGGACTTCTGCGAGGCTGGCGACAACGTCGGTCTGCTGCTCCGCGGCATCAAGCGTGAGGACATCGAGCGCGGCCAGGTTCTCTGCAAGCCCGGTTCGGTTACCCCGCACACCAAGTTCACCGGCGAGATCTACGTTCTGACCAAGGAGGAGGGCGGCCGTCACACCCCGTTCTTCGATGGTTATCGTCCTCAGTTCTACTTCCGTACCACCGACGTTACTGGTACGGTCAAGCTCCCCGAGGGCACCGAGATGGCTATGCCTGGTGACCACATCACCATCGAGGGCGACCTCATTCACCCGATCGCCATGGAGGAGGGCCTGCGCTTCGCTATCCGCGAGGGTGGCCACACCGTCGGTTCGGGCATCGTCTCCACGATCATTGAGTAAATTAGCTCTTTGATATAGCTGACTTAGAGAGAACCCGGCACTTATAGGGTGCCGGGTTCTTTTCTACGCGGGGCTTGTTCCCTGACGATTGCGCTTCGCTCGCTCTTAAGCCGAGCGTGAGGGATCGATTAGATCTCGCTGGCTTCATTGATGTGTTCCAAATATGAATGGATCCAGCGAGAACCAATTGATTCGAGGTTTTCATTGACAGCACTTACGTAGAGCTGATAAAGTACCAACTCGTGCCCGTACGGGGCGGAAATGAAAGGTTCAGGATAAATGCGTACTCTAGTTACTCTTGCGTGCACTGAGTGCAAGCGCCGCAACTATACGACCACCAAGAACAAGTCGAACATGCCTGATCGTATGGAGATCAAGAAGTATTGCCCCTGGTGCCGTCACCACACGCTGCACAAAGAGACTCGCTAGTCTCTAGTCACATACGCCAGTAGTTCAATTGGTAGAGCATCGGTCTCCAAAACCGAGTGTTGAGGGTTCGAGTCCTTCCTGGCGTGCCAGTCATTATTCCGTAAGCTCCCAATTGGGGGCTTACGGTTTACTCATGTATAAGCGCATTGCGCGGAGGTAACCCAAATGGCCAACAAGAAGAACAAGAAGAAGGCTCAGCAGCCGGCACCTGCCAACAACGCTGCCGCCAACTCCAAGGTTGAGGCCAAGAAGGCCGTTGCCAAGAAGAACGAGAAGGCTGCGAAGTCCAAGAAGAACGAGAAGCCTGGTTTCTTCGCCCGCACCAAGAAGTATTTCGCTTCGGTGAAGTCCGAGATGAAGCGTGTCACGTGGCCCGATAAGAAGGAGCTCGTGAACTACTCGGTCGTCGTTTGCGCTTCTCTGATCGTCGTCGGCGTCGTCATCGCTCTGCTCGATGCTGGCTTTGGCGAGGCTCTTGCTCTGTTCTCTGGATTGAGGGGCTAAACCATGTCTAAGCGTTGGTACGTCGTTCACACTTACTCTGGATACGAGAACCGCGTTAAGTCCGATCTCGAGCATCGCATCGAGACTATGGGCATGCAGGACCGTATCTTTGATATCGAGATTCCTATGGAGCGCGTCACCGAGATTAAAGAGGGTGGCAAGCGCGAGACCAAGGATTCCAAGATTTTCCCGGGTTATGTCCTGGTTCGCATGGAGATGGATGACGATGCTTGGACGTGTGTTCGCAACACGCCTGGCGTCACCGGTTTCCTGGGCGGCAATGGCAAGCCCGCTCCGCTTTCCCGCGACGAGTACAATAAGATGACTCGTCGTCCTGGTAAGGGCGATTCGCCCAAGCGTACGTCGGTTGATATTGAGGTCGGTACGTCCGTCCGCGTCACCGATGGCCCGCTTACCGACTTTGATGGCAAGGTCTCCGAGGTTAACACCGAGGCAGGCAAGCTCAAGGTCACGCTGATGATCTTTGGCCGCGAGACGCCGGTCGAGCTCGACTTTAACCAGGTCGCCGTCATCGCTTAAGTTTTCGTCCGTTCGCGCGAGCGTGCTTCTTCTGTGACTGCTCATCTCAGGAGTGCTTCTAACACGTGCGTGCTTACGATATAGCAAGTACTTCACACTCGTGATTCGAAAGGAATGACCATGGCTGAGAAGAAGGTTACCAACGTCATTAAGCTCCAGATTCCTGCTGGTGCAGCTAACCCCGCTCCTCCCGTCGGCCCCGCCCTGGGCGCTGCTGGCGTGAACATCATGCAGTTCTGCCAGGCCTTTAACGCCGAGACGCAGGACAAGAAGGGCGACATCATCCCCGTTGAGATCACTGTCTACGAGGATAAGTCCTTCTCCTTCATCACCAAGACCCCGCCGGCGGCTCACCTCATCAAGAAGGAGCTGAACCTCAAGTCTGGTTCCGCTAAGCCCCAGGCCGACAAGGTTGGTCAGCTCTCCCAGGAGCAGCTCACCAAGATCGCCGAGATCAAGATGCCGGACCTCAATGCCAACGACATTGACGCCGCCAAGAAGATCATCGCCGGTACCGCCCGTTCCATGGGCGTCACCATCGCTGAGTAGCGATTTCTTTAGGTAACGACGGGTGCTCCAACCGGGGCGCCCGTTAAATGTGTGCAATAGGGCACACGATACGATGTGGGAGGGCTCGCGCCCGTTTAACCACAGGAGGTAATGCACATGGCTAAGCATGGTAAGAGCTATAACGCCGCTGCCGAGAAGATCGACCGCGCCACGCTCTACACCCCCCTTCAGGCTGCCAAGCTCATCAAGGAGCTCGACACCGCCAAGTTCGACGAGACCGTCGAGGCCCACTTCCGTCTGGGCGTCGATACTCGTAAGGCCGACCAGAACATCCGCGGTTCCATCTCCCTGCCCCACGGTACCGGCAAGACCATTCGTGTTGCCGTCTTCGCCGAGGGCGAGAAGGCCCGCGAGGCCGAGGCTGCCGGCGCCGACGTCATCGGTTCCGACGAGCTCGTCGCCCAGATCCAGAAGGGCGAGATCAACTTCGACGCCGCTATCGCTACGCCGAACATGATGGCCAAGGTTGGCCGCATCGGTAAGATCCTTGGTCCCCGTGGCCTCATGCCGAACCCTAAGCTCGGCACCGTGACCATGGACGTCGCCAAGATGGTCTCCGAGCTCAAGGCCGGTCGCGTTGAGTATCGCGCCGACCGCTACGGCATCTGCCACGTGCCCCTGGGCAAGAAGTCCTTCTCCGAGCAGCAGCTCGTCGAGAACTACGCTGCCCTGTACACCGAGATCCTGCGCGTCAAGCCCGCTTCTGCTAAGGGCAAGTACGTTAAGTCCATCTCCGTGTCTTCCACCATGGGCCCTGGCATCAAGGTTGATCCCGCTATCCAGCGCGACTTCCTGGCTGAGTAACTTTTAGTTACTGCCTGAGCAAAGCAAGCATTGCTAAAGAAACCCGGTTCTGTCTCGTGCAGGACCGGGTTTCTTGCTATCTCGGGCCAAAACCACCACAAAGGGGACAGGCACCTTTGTGGTGGTTTTGGCACTTTGGCGTCAATGTTATGGTATCGCAGCGAGCCGGTTCCAAGTGCCCCAGGTCGCCCCGAAAGAGGAGCGACGCGTACTTTGGTACGCGAGCGACGGCTTGAGGGGCGAGATGGGGTGCTTGGGGCCGGCGCAGCGTCAAGCCTTAAAGGTGGTTACCAGGGTGTTCTAGCGGTTGAGGACTCGATAGCCTCGTGGCGCTTGAGTTCGCGACGCATGGTTTGCGAATTGAGCCAGGCTGCCTGCCAGCCACGGATGGGGTAGCGCGCTTCGTCCAGCTCAAACTGCGTATAGCCGCAGACGTTGATGATCGTTGCCCCGCATGCATGCTGACGCACACGTTGAAAGTCGCGACCATAGCATTGGTGCACATGCCCGTGCACCATGTAGTCGGGGTTCCAGGACTCGAGCGCTGTGTTAAAGCATTCGAATCCCCGATGTGGCAGATCGTCCAGATCGCCCATGCCAGCGGCGGGCGCATGGGTCAGCAGGATGTCACAGCCGCCGACCATCCTCACTTTGCGGGACAGCTTGCGCATACGCCTGGCCATCTCGTGTTCGGTGTACATGTTGGCGCCGTCGCGATAACGCATGGACCCGCCAAGGCCCGCAATGCGAATCCCTCGGTACGTGTACACGCTGTCTTCCACGCAGATACATCCGCCCGGTGCATGACGTGCGTAACGGTCATCGTGATTGCCGCGCACGTAGATGAGCGGTTTGTTGATGACCGTAACCAAAAACTCAAGATAGTCCGGGTCCAGATCGCCGGCGGACAAAATCAGGTCGACACCCTCAAAGCGTTCTTTGCGAAAGCACTCCCAAAGGCATCGTTCTTCGGTATCGGCTATGGCAAGGATTTTCATAGGGCAGGGACTTTCGGCTCATCGTCGAGCTGCGGAATGGTGCCCACCACGTTGTCTGCCAGCCAATTCATCTCGACAATCTGCGTGCTCGGCAGTGGGGGAAAGCCTTCGATCTGCACCACGCCGTCTTGGCTATGGAGCTCGCCGCCAAATGGATTGATGGAGCCCTCGACGATGCCATTGCGGAGAAGCTGAACAAGCTTGCGCGTCTGATAGGGCAGGCCCGGAGCGTAGCGAATATCGATAACGCCCGAGCTCATGCCGTACCAGTAGTTGACGGCGCGAACCTGTCTGTCGTCACTGGTCTCATCCCAGGTGCCATGCAGTAGGCTTCGCACGATAAGCTCGTAGTATCGGCCCCAGTTCCATACCGGCATGGCGATGCCGACGACCTTGCCATCGGCCAGACGGTGGAGTCCGTAGGCTGTGGGGTCCTCCAGCGACTTGGACATGTCGGCGCCGGTCATGACGCTCACGCCTTCGCGGCACATGGCCTCGGCAAGGCCACCGGCGGGCACATCGCCCCAGGTCAGGATAATTTGCGCACGGGGGTCGAGTAGCGAGGCTCCAATCGCAAAGGCGTTGATCTCGCTGAGTGCGCCCGAGGCGAAGACCGACGCGTGGTAACCGATGCGGTGGTTGTCCGCCATGCTGGCGGCAAGGGCGCCCAGGAGGAACTTGGCCTCGTACATCTTGCCAAAGTACGAACGGACGCTTTGGTGGGGAAGGCCGATAGAGCAGTTGAGGAACCGAACCTGGGGATACTCAACGGCAGCCCTGAGCGTGTATTCCATCAGGCGGTGCGAGGTCGAGAAGATGACGCTGTCTCCATGTTTGACAGCCGTTTCCACGGCGGCGTAGAACACGTCCGGATCGTGGCAGTCCTCGAACGCCTCGGTGCGCACGATACCGCCAAAGTGCTCATCGAGATACTGACGCCCTTGGTCGTGCAGGCTGTCCCAGCTCGACGTCGCACAGGGGAACTCATGGATA
>DBFAZJ010000126.1:0-9803 GCA_048244295.1 Collinsella sp. | reverse complement strand
ATCCCCGAGCTTCTGTCCCCGCAGCAAACTTCGCTCGCAATCTCGGTGGTATATGGTGCGTTTTCCGTGGCAATGGTCTTTGTCACTTCGATCGGCAAGTTTGTGGCCGACACGCTCGACTGGCACGTGGCCATGTACGGCACGCTGACCTTTGCCGTTCTGATCTGCGGAGCGCTCGAGGCATTTATGCCGCGCGCTGGGCAAACCGACGAACCTGCCACCTTTCGCGAGCAGGCGGGGCTGCTGCGCGAGCCGAGCATCATCACCGGCATGCTCATCTTTTTGTTTGGCGTGGGCTCGGTCTATGTGTTCTACGGCTACGTGACGCCTTATCTTGAGCAGGTGCTGGGCATGGGCACGGTCGAAGCCAGCACCACGCTCATGGCCTACGGCGTGTTCTGCCTGATCTCGAACATCTTGGGCGGATGGATCGATGCGCGCTTTGGCATGAAGGCGCTGCTTGTGACGTTTGTGCTGCAGGCTGCGGCGTTACTCGGGCTGTTTGCTGTGGGCGGCACCATGCCGCTCGCACTGGTCTTTGTCTTTAGCTTGGCGCTGCTCATGTACCTGTTCTCGGTGTCGTGCATCACACACTTTATGGACGTGGCACGCAGCCGCCATCCCAAGTCGATGGTTCTCGCAAGTTCGGTTGAGCCCATGGCGTTTAACGTCGGCATCTCGTTTGGCACCGCAGTGGGCGGCGCCGTGGTAAGCAGCATTGGCATTGCGTACGTGGGTGCAGTGGGCGCCGCGTTCTCGCTTGTGGCCTGGGCCCTCACACTGGTGACGATTAAGCTGGCGCGCTGGGAGCGTCGCCGCGGGTAGCGCAATTGCAGCCAAAAGCCGCAGCACCGCCCGCCATCTTTTGACCGCCTGGCGCTCGCTCCCGCAGCCATGCAACACGTCGCCTGCCGCCCAAGTCAGTATCTTTCCCGGCGCTATTTAACCACGCAAAACGCATCCTGTTAAGATTATCGCTATCGTTTTTCGCAATCTGAAAATCGATAGAATCGCAGGTAGAGCTTTTGTAGTCTGAAATGGTCAATCCACATGAAAGGGGTTTACCACATGGACAAGAAAGCAGTTGTAATCGCCGGGGCCGGCAGCACCCACACCCCTGGCATCATCCAGAGCCTATTGCAGAAGAAAAACGAATTACCGCTGCGCAAACTCGCCCTGTACGACATCGACGAAAAGCGCATGCATCTCGTCTACGACATCATGAAGCAGTTCATCGAGCAGGAAGCTCCTGACATCGAAGTTGTCGTGACGACCGATCCCGAAAAGGCATTCACCGATGTCGACTTCGTCTTCGCGCAAATCCGCCAGGGTGGCCTTCAGATGCGTCGCCAGGACGAGCGCATCCCTCTCAAGTACGGTTGCGTGGGACAGGAAACCTGCGGCGCCGGCGGTTCGATCTCCTATGGCATCAGGTCCATCCCCGGCGTCTTCGACCTCGTACGCTACGCCAAGAAATACAGTCCAGACGCCTGGATCCTCAACTATTCCAACCCCGCCGCAGTTGTCGCCGAGGCCACGCGTCGCGAGTTTGGCAACGACCATATCCTTAACATCTGCGATATGCCCACGGCTATCTTGCTCTCGTACTCTAAGATGCTCGGACTTCCCAGCTGGCGCGATATCGACCCCATGTATTTTGGACTCAATCACTTTGGCTGGTTTACCAAAATCTACGACAAGCAGGGGCGCGATCGTCTGCCGGAGCTTCGTCAGATGATTCTCGAGCACGGCATGGCCGTGAGCGACAAGCATCACAAGGACAAGGACTGGATGCACACCTGGGGTCAATACGTCAAGATTGTGAAGGACTATCCCGAGTATCTGCCCAACAGCTACCTGCAGTACTACCTGTACTCCAAAGACATGGCAGATGACATGGACCCCAACTGGACGCGCGCCGACAACGTCATCAACGGACGCGAGAAGGAGATGTTTGCCGAGCACGACAAGTACCTGGCAGATCCCGCCAATTACAAGAGCCCCGTACAGAGCTTCACGGTCTTTGGCGACTTTATCGTCGACGCAGCCGCCTCTATCGCCTACAACAAGTGCGAACGTTATCTCGTAATCGTCGAGAATAACGGCGCCATCCCCAATCTGCCCGACGACGCCATGGTCGAGGTTCCCGCCTACCTGCGCTCTTGGGGCCCCGAACCCATCAGCCAACCTGCTATCCCCACCTTTTACAAGGGGCTTATCGAAGAGCAGAATGCCAGCGAAAAGCTCGCCGTCGACGCATATTACGAGCATTCCTACCAGAAGGCGCTCGAAGCCATCGCAATCAACAAGACCGTCCCTTCGACTACCGTCGCGCGCCAAATCCTCGACGACCTGATCGAAGCGAACGGCGATTATTGGCCGACCCTGTCCTAACTCCCCGCGCATCGAAGGAACATCATGAAAGAAAGCAAGCTCTACAGCGAGTTCCAGAGACTCGGTAAGGTGCTCATGGCGCCGGTCCTCCTCCTTCCCGTTTCCGGCATTTTGGTCGGTCTGGGCTCCGCCCTTTCCAATGCTAACCTCATCTCGCTCTGCCCGTTTTTGGGCACCGAGCCGATGGTGATCTTTAGCACGCTCATCAAAGCAGCCGGCAACGTTATCAATGGTAACATCTCGGTTCTCTTTGCGATCTGCATCGCCTACGGTTACGCCAAGGCCGAGAAGGCGACCGCCGCACTCTCAGGCTTCATCGGCTACATGACCATGAACACGATCATGGGTCAGCTGCTTATCCTGCTGGGCATCATCGATCCCGCCAACCTGCAGACCGGTCAGAACGCCATCCTGGGCGTAACCACACTCGACACCGGCGTATTCGGCGGTATCATCATCGGCTTGGTAGTCGCGTGGATCCACAACCGATTCTATAAGGTGCAGCTTCCGCCGGTGCTCGGCATCTTCAACGGCACACGCTGCGTCCCCGCCCTCACCGTCGTTTTCGCGAGCCTGGTGGGCGTTGCGCTCGCCTTCGTGTTTCCGTTTGTGCAAACCGGCCTAAAGGCCGCCTCGACACTCATCGATTCCACCGGGGTGTTTGGCGCGTTCATCTATGGCTTCTCCGAGCGCATGCTTCTGCCCTTCGGCCTGCATCATTTCATCTACCTGCCGTTTTTCTTCACTTCTCTGGGCGGTAGCATCCAGGTTGACGGCCAGACCGTCGAGGGTGCTGTCAACATCTACAACGCCATGCTCAACACGCCCGGCATGATTTACGACATCGACATCTCAAAATACGTCATGAACGGCAAGGTGCTGTTCGCCATGTGCGGCCTGCCCGCGGCGGCGCTCGCCATCTACCACTGTGCCCGTCCCGAGAATAAAAAGAAGGTCGGCTCCCTCATGATCGCCGCCGTCATTCCGGCCGCCATCATGGGCATAACCGAACCGCTCGAGTACTCCTTCCTCTTTGTAGCGCCCGTACTCTATGTGGTCCACGCCCTGCTGTGCGGCATCGCGTATGTACTCACCTACCTGGTACAGTTTAATGTGCCCGGGCCTTCCGCCTTCGGCGGACCGCTCCTCTCGTGGATCTTCAACGGCATCATGAACGCCGATAAAGGCTCCAACTGGTTCTGGCTTATTCCGCTCGGCATCGCTTACTTCGGGATCTATTACGTGCTGTTCCGCACCTTTATCAAGAAATTTGACCTCAAAACCCCGGGCCGCGAGGATGATGACACGCAGGCAGCGGATGACACGTCGGCCATCGACTCCAAGGCACCTGTCCAGGTAAGCGACCTCATCCCGCAGATCGTGGATGCCGTGGGCGGCGCCGATAACATCTCGGGCGTCAACGCCTGCTTCACCCGCCTGAGGCTCAGCCTCAAAGACACCGCCCTAGTCAAGGACGATAGCGTCTTCACCAAAAACCTCGGCGCCAGTGCCATCGTGCACGTTGGCGGCGGCGTTCAGATCGTTTACGGCAATAAGGCTTCTGTCTACAAAGTCGAAATGAGAGAATACTTGGGCATGGAATAAATCCGTCCCATAGCTTCACCACAATGCTCCGGAGATGGCATATCCGCTCCGGGGCATTATTGTTTGGAGTGATTTGAATGTCGATGTACGAGGTCTATTCGAACCTCAGGTCTTGTATCGAAGACGTCGAGAAGGGCGGCAGCCTTGACGCCCACATCGCACTCTACGCCCTTTCCCATCACGACGAGGTCCCAGAGCTCTCAATAGAAGAACTTGCCCGCGCATGCAATACATCGCCCGCGACCATCTCGCGCTTCTGCAGGCGCGTAAACGGCTCGAGCTTTCGATCGTTCAAAGAGCAAGTTGACGACTTCAACGCTTGGCTCCAGCGTGAGACAACCGAGACAAGGGCTCATAAGCAAATCGATATACCCTGGTATTTCGATATCGTAGAGACCTCTTTGCTTGAAACAAAACGCCTGCTCACTGAGGATCGACTCGAGCGGGCCGTTGACTGGCTTCTCGATGCGCAAAATGTCTACATATACGGAAGCTCATTCTCCAATCTCGTCGCCCGCTCACTCTGCGAAAAGCTGAGCCGCGTAAACCGACTGTGCTTCTCATTTGGCTCCGTCAAGGGACAGGAGACGTCGCTCTGTCTGCTCCAACCCGACGATCTAACCGTCTTTGTATCGTTCTCAGGGAAGACGAGCCATATCTTCAATCTTTACGTTGAGGCCAAGCGGCGAGGTTGCCGCGTTATTTGGATATCGAGCAACATGGCATTCGATAACAACGGAGCACGTGAGCTCTTGCTACCCGTAAGCGCGGAGTCACTCAGCGAGTACTCGACCGCCCTGGTAGAGGGCATGAGCCTACAAAGCGCGGTTAACGCTCTGTATATCAGCTGTGCAAATCGACTTCGGGCGCAGCGCTAGCCGCAAACACGCTAGGACCGAAAAGAACGCACCTCACCACCGCAAGGCTTCCGAATACACGATAGGCAGTGCCAAAAGAGAGCAGCAAGCGCATCATGTACTTGCCCATTCGCCCCAAAACAGCACAGGTCGGCGCCCGATTGAAGAATCGGACGCCGACCTGTATTAATCTTGATCGTGTGTTTGGGGCGTTTATTCCATACCCAGCAGCTCGCGCATCTGGGTTGCGTAGTTAGATGCCATGTTACCGTAGACAATCTGCACGCCGCCGTTAACATGCACGATGCCGCGCGCTTCGAGCTTTTCGGTAAACTCGGCGTCATCAACCACCTTGTCACAGTCATTGAGCTGGATGCGCAGACGGGTGAAGCAGGCCTCGACAGACTTAATGTTGTTGTCGCCGCCCACTGCCTCAACGATGGCGGGAATGAGGTCGCTGATCACGGTCTTGGGAGCCTTTTCGGCCTCATCGTCGGACTCTTCCTCGCGGCCGGGGGTCTTAAGGCCCTTCTTAAGAATGATGAACTTGAAGACGAAGTAGTACGCCACGAAGTAGATGGGGCCGAGGAACAGGATAACCTGCCAGTTGGAGCCCTTGGCTGCACCCATAATGCCGTTAAAGATCAACGACAAGAGCGGGCCGCCGAAGGACGCGGAACCGGCCACGTTGAACTGCAGGATATAGGTCAGCGCATAGGCAAGACCGGCCATGAGAGCGTGGAACACGTAGAGGATGGGCGCGATAAACAGGAAGGAGTACTCGAGCGGCTCGGTAATGCCGGAGAGGATGCAAGGCACCACGATGGCGATCATGAGCGCTGCGGTCTTCTTCTTGTTCTTGGGAAGTGCCGTCTTGTAGAAGGCGAGTGCAGCGCCGGGCAGGCCGAACATGGCGAAGATAACCTTGCCGTTCATGACAAAACGGCTGACCTCGATGTTAAACGGCGTGCTGGGAGAGCCCAGGATCGCGTTGTAGATATTGATAGCGCCCTGAACAGTCTGGCCGTCGATGGTCTCGACGCCACCGAGCGACGTGAAGAAGAACGGCAAATAGACAAAGTGATGCAGGCCAAAGGGCAGGAGCATGCGCTCGCCGGCGCCGTAGACAAATGCACCAAAGGCACCCGTAGTCTTGATGAACTCGGACAGCGCACCGAGAGCGTTCTGAATAAACGGGAAAACAAAGGACATGACCAATGCGAGGATGCTGCATGAGAGCAGCGTCACCGCCGGAATAAAGCGTGTGCCGTTGAAGATGGAGAACACGGCAGGCAGCTCAATCTTGTAGTAACGGTTATGCAGCCATGCGACGATTGCACCCACCAGAAGACCGCCGATAACGCCAGTGTCGAGCGTGGTGATACCGAGGATCGTGCTCTGGCCCGTCGTAAGATTCGCGGGATCGATAACGCCAGTCGCCGTAAGGAACGTGCCCATCACGGAGTTCATGCACATGTAGCCCAAAAAGCCACAAAGCGCCGCGGTAGCCTTCTCGGACTTGGCGAAGCCATAGGCGAGACAAATCGAGAAGATAACCGGGATGTTGTTCATAACGATGCCGGCTGCGGCCTTAAGAATCGAAAAGAAAATCGCAAAGCCCGGAGCAGCAAGCCAGGGAATAGCTGCCGTAAGGGTGGGGCTGGTAAAGGCATTACCAAAGCCCTGAAGGATGCCGGCGATTGGCAGGATCAGGACAGGCGTCATGAGGACTTTGCCCAGGCGCTGGAACTTTGCCAGCAGCTCATCTTTGTTCATGGGATACCCCTCTTAAAGAAACGGGGCGTGCAGTTCTACAACTCACACGCCCCATAACAGTTGTCAAGCGCTATGGAACTAGTTACTTAAGCTCCGGCCAGTAATCCTTATTGGCCTCGATGAGCTTATCGAGCACCTTACGCGCCTTCTTTGCGTCACCGACCAGACGATTAAGCGTGAGTGCCTGCAGGGCCTTCTCGTAGGAACCCTCCATCCAAGCCTCAACAGTCAGGCGCTCATAGGCGTACTGGTTCTCCATAAGGCCGCGATAGAAGGTGCCAATCTTGCCAACAGCATAGGGCTGCGGGCCATTGGCGCCCACGCTTGCTGCGACCTCGACCATGGCGTCATCGGGCATACCCTCGATAATGCCGTTGTTGGGCACGATGACAATGAAGGTCTTGTTGGTGTTGCGATAAATGGCCGAGGTGATTTCCACGATCATATCGCCATGAGCATCGTTCTGCACAACCGAGGAGTTCTTTGCGGTGCCGACCTTGGCAACACGCTCGCACTCGGCGAACACGCGCTTCTCACGACCGTTGATGACCTCGTCGGAACGAGTGTAGTCGGGGTCGAGGTGAGCGACCTTGTACTCGGGATACAGATAGTACTGCAGATAAGTGTTGGGCAGATAGTCGGGGAAGTCCTCGAGCATGTCCTTGACCATGGCGTAGGTGTCGAGCCAGGACTGGTCACGCTGCTCGGCATCGGCAGGAAGGAAGCCGTTCTTCTCCGTGTACTCCTTAATCTGCGGGACGAGGTCATGGCCCTCTTCATCGTAGATGTGCTTGAACCAACCGAAGTGATTGAGACCAAAGTACACGGGCTCCGTCTTGCTCATATCGCGACCGAGCAGGCGACCGTAAGAGCGCATGAGGTTGACGGGCTGGTCGCAGATGTTGAGGACGCGATGCTCATCGGGCAGGACGCGCTCGAGACCATATGCCACAATAGCAGCCGGGTTGGTGTAGTTGATAATCCACGCCTCCGGGCTATGAGCGCGAACGTCGTTGACGATCTCAACCATGTCATGCATGGAGCGCATACCGTAAGCCATGCCGCCAGGGCCCACCGTTTCCTGGCCGATGATTCCCATATGCAGCGGAATCTTCTCGTCCTTGCTACGCATCTCGTAGCCGCCGGTACGAATCTGGCAGAGCACAAAGTCGACGTCGGTGTAAGCCTCGTCCTTATCGGTGGTATAACCAAACTCCACACCGGGCTCCTCCTCAGCGAAGAGGATCTTGCCAAACTCGCCGATCGGACGCTGACGCTCGGCATCGATGTCATAGAGCATCACGCGGTTCAGCGGCAGAATGTCCATGTGCTTGGTCAGGGCTTTAAGAATGCCAGGGCACCACGTGGAGCCGCCGCCAACGATCACAATATTGAGCTTATCCTTCATGTTCCGTCCCTCCAGGGTTGGCTGATCGGTGTTCTCGAAGACCTTGGGCTCCGCGGTTGTCCTCGGCTTGCTTCGTTTCGATTGATATTTTGCGACATAAGGTCATTTGAGAGTCCCTTTGTGGGCCAATGCGAAACGGGGACACATGATTTCGCTCACGACACAGATATGTGTAGGCAGACACGCGCGTTTGCCCAGTTCATGGGCAATAGGCAATCTTGACCGATTACCGATTTCTCACCTGGCAACACAAAGCGGTACCATATATACGACGAGGTGCGAGGGGCTGAAACATCTTATGAAAGATCAAGAATCTTTTTATGATCATGTGCGAGCTGGCGAGAGCAAGCTCAACGATCTCGAAGGCGAGATCATGCGCTACATCATCGAGCTGCGTGATGATATTGACGATGTCACGCTTAAGAGCGTTGCTGAACGGTTCTTCGTCGCTCCCAATACAATCGTCAGGCTTGCCCACAAGCTTGGCTTCTCGGGGTTTACAGAGCTCAAACAATCGTATTCCGCCTCGCTCGACCGCAATCGATTCACTATCGAGGCGCTTCCTCTTGATACCCAGCTCGTACAGACCAAAGATCTGCTTAACGACCGGGTCATCGATTCGGTCGTGAGTCTTATCCAGGACGCCTCGCATATCGTGTTCTTCTGCTCGGGCTTTTCGAAGTACCCGTGCCTCGAAATGGCTGAAAAGCTCAAAATAATGGGCAAGAACACCGATACGCTCAGTGAACGCCATGTCATGAGGCATTACGCAGAACTCCTCGGCAAAAACGACCTGGTCTTCAGCGTTTCCGTAAGCGGCGAGACGCAGGTGTCTATTGACGCCACATCGATAGCCAAAACGCGCGGATGCAAGGTCGTCACGCTCACCGGCTTTTCTCGAAATTCTCTCTCGAAACTAGCCGACTACCCTATCTACACCGTGCAAAAAGAAATCCGCTTGGGCAGCATGGATCTCGATAGCCGTCTGATGTTCTATTACGTATTTGAGCTGCTATTTGAGCGCTATTTCAAACTGGCCAAGAAATAAAACTTGGCATGCGCCCGGCTTCGACTCTTTAGCAGCCTTCTATATGAAAGGTATCGTTCTATGCAACGTGTACTGTTTATCTGCTATGGGAACATCTGCCGCTCGACGATGGCTGAGTCGGTGTTTACCGAGCTGGTGCGGCGCGCCGGGCGCGCGGGCGAGTTTGTCATTGATTCCGCTGCGACCTCGACCGAGGAGATCGGCAACCCGCCACACCACGGTACCGTTGCCAAACTACGCGAGGTCGGGATTCCCGTCGTCGCACATCGCGCACGTCAGGTGCGTCGCGCGGAGTATGGCGACTGGGACCACATTGTCTATATGGACGAAGAGAACGCGCGTGGCCTGCGTCGCATCTTTGGCGACGACCCCGACGGCAAGATTACGCGCATGCTCGATTGGACCGAGCGCCCCGGCGACGTGGCCGACCCCTGGTACACCGGCAATTTCGACGCCACCTACCGCGATGTACTCGCCGGTTGCACCGCTATGCTCGAGCAGCTGTAGGCGCTCGGGCGGCGCGGACACACGGGCCACGCCATCGGCATAAAACGAGCGTGGATTTTCTCCCACTTGGGGGTGCGGACGATTTCTTGGACCGCGCCTAGGCGTATCCAAGCTTTCTGCGGTACTCCATCGGGCTCAGCCACCCGAGGGACTTCTTGATCCGCTCCTCACGATAGTACACGAGGTAGGCCTCGAGCCTTCCCATGAA
>DBFAZJ010000125.1:0-10606 GCA_048244295.1 Collinsella sp. | reverse complement strand
CTGCGCGACCAGGACTACGGCCAGCCGCTGCAGTTCACCAACTACCGCTAATATCATTCGAAAGGACCGCTCTCCAACATGGATACACCGTTGGGCTCCGTGCTCTACATCACCCTCGGGTGCGCTAAGAACGAGGTTGACACCGACCGCATGCGTTCACTTTTGGCCGCTGCAGGCTACGAGGAGGCATTCGACCCGCAGGATGCCGATATCGCCATCGTCAATACATGCTCGTTCCTCGCCTCCGCAACGTCCGAGAGCATCGAGACCACGCTCGAGCTCGCCAATGAGGTTCAGGACGGCGTTCGTTCTTGCCCCATCGTCATGTGCGGCTGTGTGCCGTCGCGCTATGGCGACGACCTGCCTGACGAGCTGCCCGAGGTCGCTGCCTTTGTGAAGGCCGACGAGGAGGACGGCATCGTGGCGGTCATCGATGGCGTGCTGGGTGTCGAGCGCGAGATTGCAGCCTATATCCCGCAGGTCAAACGTACCGTCGAGGGCGCTGTCGCCTACGTCAAAATCTCCGATGGCTGCAATCGTTTTTGCAGCTTCTGCATGATCCCCTACATTCGCGGTCGCTATCATTCGCGCAATGCCGAGAGCATTATCTCCGAGGTGCGCGACCTGGTTGCCGGCGGTGTGCGCGAGATCGTGCTGATCGGCCAGGACACGGGTATTTGGGGCACCGACTTTGCCGACGAGGACGTCGCCGAGGGCTCGCCGCGCAATCTGGCACAGCTGCTGCGTGCCGTCGCTGAGGCCGTGCGCCCGCACAACGTCTGGGTCCGCGTGCTCTACCTGCAGCCCGAGGGCATGACTGACGAACTCATCGAGACGATACGCGATACGCCCGAGGTGCTGCCCTATATCGATATCCCCGTGCAGCACTGCGACGCGCGCATCCTCAAGGCCATGCGTCGCTCCGGTTCGCGCCAGGAGCTCGAGGATCTGTTCCGCGACCTTCGCGAGCGCATCCCCGGTATCGCGATTCGCTCCACGGCCATGGTCGGCTTCCCGACCGAGACCGACGACGAGTTTCGTGATCTTATCGACTTTATGGACACCGTCGGCTTTGACTACACGAGCGTCTTTGCCTACTCGCAGGAGGAGGGCAGCCTGGCCGCTAAGATGGAGGGTCAGGTCGACGAAGAGGTCAAGCTCGAGCGCGCCCAGGAGGCCATGGACCTGGCCGAGTCGCTCGGTTTTGCCGCCACCGCCGCACATGTGGGCGAGCGCGCCCAGGTGATCGTCGACGGTATCGAAGAAACCGAGGACGGCGCCGAGCTGATCGGCCATGCCTGGTTCCAGGCGCCCGATTCCGATGGCGCGGTGCACTTGGATGCCAGCGAGGCGTCTGTGGGCGATATTCTGACTGTCGAGTTTACCGATAGCTTCTGCTATGAGCTTATCGGCCATGTTGTGGAGTAGGAGAGCATCGTGGCAAACGAGAGCAATAAGGAACTGACGAGTGTTTGGACGCCCGCCAACATCGTGACGTGCGTTCGCATCGTCTTTATCCCGGTGTTCATGATCGTGTCGGCGCTTTCTCACACGAGTGTTGCCGGTACGGATTGGAGCACCTTCGACGGCCCGCTCGCCGCCGCTGCCTTCATTCTGTATGTGATCTTGTCGTGCACCGATAAGGTCGACGGTTATCTGGCGCGTTCGCGCAACGAGATCACCGACTTCGGTAAATTCTTGGACCCCATCGCCGATAAGCTGCTCGTGTTTTCGGCCCTGCTGCTGTTCTTGGATTTTGGCGCGGTGACCGTGTGGTCCGTGTTCATTATCCTGTTCCGTGAGCTTCTGGTGAGCGCCCTTCGCATGGTCGCGAGTGCGGCCGGTGTGGTCGTTGCGGCCGATAAGCTCGGCAAGTACAAGACGGCGACCACGATGGTCTCCATCTGCGGTTACCTGTGCGTTTTTGCTATGGCCGGCTTGCACCTTGGTCCGGTGGCGCTGACGCTCGGCATCTACTCGGTGTCGCGCTTCCTGTATGCCGTTGCCGTTGTCTTGACCGTTATCTCGGGCGCCCAGTACTTCTGGAACTGCCGCAAGATCGTCTTTTCGGTCTAGGTCCTGGTGGGTATGACGGACTCTTTTGAGCAGATTTCCGCACATAACGAGGAGCTGGCGCGCGATATCGTCGAGCGCGCGAGCGCTCGGGGTGTGACGGTTTCGACGGCTGAGTCGCTGACGGCGGGTATGATCGCCTCGACGATTGCGGATATCCCGGGCGCCTCGGCGGTGCTGCGTGGCGGTGCGGTGACCTACTGCGATGAGATTAAGCATCGCGTGCTGGGTGTTGAGCAGGAGACGCTCGACCGCTACACCGCGGTGTCGCATCAAACTGCGCGCGAGATGGCGTCGGGTTCGCTGGAGCTGTACCAGAGCGATATTGCAGTGAGCGCAACGGGTTATGCCGGCCCCGGCGGTGGTACTGAGGACGATCCTGCTGGCACTTTCTATATTGGCTGGACACATCGTTCCGCCGATGGGGGAGTGCCGGTCGTGGACTCTGTGCGCTGCCACTATGAGGGCGACCGTTCGTGTGTTCGTGCCCATGCGGTCACGGAGGCATTGGGTCGCATTGTCTACGTGCTCGATTCTATGGAATAGACGTGTTTTAAGGGGCCTCCGGGCCCCTTAATTGTGGAGATGGGGACCTTAGCCTCATTTGGCGTTTGTGCTGGTTGTAGACGTAATTTTGCCTGCCTTGTTCATATTTGGTCCTTTGTGGTCAAGCATTTGGTCAGTGTTTGGTCGGCGTTTGGTTGGGTTTTGGAAAGACCGCCTGCATATGATTTATCTGAACGGTTGACCACGAACAGCCGTTCGTTTATTATCGATGCAGGTTGTTAAGAGGAGGGCTATTCATGGCCAAGAATTCAGGTCCCGTACGTACCGTTCATGCTCGCACGACGGGTAAAGAGCGCGATGAGATGATCGCCACCACCAAGGCCGAGATCGAGAAGAAATTCGGCCAGGGTTCCATCATGAGGTACGGCGACGGTGGCCCCGAGCTCGAGGTCGAGGCCATTCCCACGGGCGCCCTGGCCCTCGATGCCGCGCTGGGTATCGGCGGCGTGCCGCGCGGCCGTATCGTCGAGATTTACGGTCCTGAGTCCTCCGGTAAGACGACGCTTTCGCTCGAGATTCTGGCCGAGGCCCAGGCAATGGGTGGCGTTGTGGCATTTATCGATGCCGAGCACGCGCTTGATCCCACGTATGCCGCGCGCATTGGCGTGGATATCGACGAGGTACTGATTTCCCAGCCCGATACGGGTGAGCAGGCGCTCGAGATTGTTGACATGCTCGTGCGTTCCGGCGCCATCGATGCTATCGTCGTCGACTCCGTCGCCGCGCTGACCCCGCGTGCCGAGATCGAGGGAGAAATCGGCGACACTACGGTCGGTCTTCAGGCTCGCCTGATGAGCCAGGCGCTCCGCAAGCTCGCCGGCTCGCTGTCCAAGTCCAACACGACGTGCATCTTCATTAACCAGCTGCGTGAGAAGATCGGCGTCATGTTCGGCAACCCCGAGACCACGACGGGCGGCCGCGCCCTTAAGTTCTTCTCTTCGGTGCGTATCGACATTCGCCGCATCGACAGCATTAAGCTTAAGGACGAGGTTATCGGTAACCGCGTGCGCGCCAAGGTCGTTAAGAACAAGGTGGCAGCTCCGTTCCGATCTGCTGAGTTCGACATCATGTACGGTACGGGCATCTCTAAGGAGGGCTCGATTCTGGACATGGCTGTCGAGTGCGGCATTTGCAAGAAGATGGGCTCCTGGTTTGCCTATGGCGAGGATAAGCTCGGCAACGGTCGCGAGGCCGCCAAGGCGTTCCTGCGCGAACACCCCGATTGTGCCGACGAGATTGAGCATAAGGTCCGCCTTGCCTGTGGACTTGAGTTTGATGACGATGCTCCGTCCGAGGTCGAGCTGACCGATCAGCCTGCGCCTGAGGAGTTTGACGAGCTTTACGCCATCGATGGTTCCGCCATGCTCGATGATGACGACGAGTAGCGGTTACGCTCATGTCGTATACGGTGACCGAGGCCACGGTCGTCTTTCCCGATAAGAAGGCGGCCTCCTCGTTCTCGAGCGGGTATGCGTCCAAAAAGCCTTGCGCACATATCGATTGTGAGCTTGAGGGCGGTTTTGAGCGGTCCATTTGGATTCCCGTGCGGGTCGCGCGGCTGTATGTCAAAAACCGCCCCGATCTTCCCTGTGATTGGGACAACTTCCGTGAGGCGGTGCAGCTCATTGAGCGTAAATGTGCACTTACCATGGTGACCGAGATGTTATCGCGCCGCGACCATGCGACGGGTGAGGTCCGTGACAAGCTGGCTCGTTACGGCTTTCACCAGCCTGCGATCGATTTCGCCGTCGAGCGCGCCACCGAGTATCGTTTTTTAGACGAGAGCCGCTTTTGCTCGTACTTTATCGAGGAGCGCAAGCGGCGCGGTTGGGGACAGCGCAAAATCGAGACCGAGCTCAAGCGCCGTCATGTCGTGCTCGATGACATTCCCGGTTATCCCGAGGATTATTTTGCCGTCGAAGACGATTTGGCGCGTGCGTCAGCCCTGCTCGCCAAGCGGCGTGTTCCAGAGACGCGCGAATTCGAAAAACTGGTTCGGTTTTTGATGGGCAAGGGCTTCTCGTATCACGTCGCCGCCGATGCCGTTAAGGCACGTCTCGATGCCGAACGCGAGGAATGTGCGGTTTAGGCGTATGTGTTTTGTGGCCCTGCCGTTCACCGTGTTTTAGCCGCCGTGCCGGGGCCATTTATTTGACAGTTGTTGTGGTTCAACGTACGATAAACACTGTCATTTGCTTTGTGATATGTGCTCATCTGTGATGAGTTTGTTTATATGTTTATCTGTATCCGACCCGCATAAGCTGCGCCCATATTACTCAAATGTCGCGAGCCGTTCGTAAGGACGGTTCGCTTTGTTGTGTAACGAATCCATAAAAAGGAGTGAGCATGCCTATCATCGCAGCGCTCGTTGGCATCGTTTTGGGTGCCATCGCCGCCATTGCCTACATGCGCACCGCCAAGCAGGGTAGTCTTCACGAGGCCGACGAAAAGATCCAGTCGGCACACGCACAGGCTGAGTCCCTGATCGGTGATGCTAAGCGTCAGGCCGAGACCCTCAAAAAAGAGGCTCTGCTCGAGGCTAAAGAGGAGATCATCAAGAACAAGCAGGCCGCCGAGGCCGAGGACAAGCAGCGTAAGAGCGAGATTCGTACGCTCGAGAACCGTGTGATGCAGCGCGAGGAGTCCCTTGATCGCCGAAACGACGCTCTCGACAAGCGTGAGCACCAGCTGTCCAGCCAGGCCGGTCAGGTCGAGAAGCGCTCCCGCGAGCTTGAGGAGCTCTGCGCCAAGCAGACCTCCGAGCTCGAGCGTATCGCCGACCTGACCCGTGAGGACGCCCACAAGGAGCTCCTCGATAAGGTTCGCGGCGAGGTCACCCACGAGGCTGCCACGATCATTCGCGAGTCCGAGCAGCAGGTTCGCGCCGAGTGCCACAAGACCGCCCAGGAGATTCTGTCCCTGGCGATTCAGCGCTGCGCTGCCGACCACACAGCCGAGGTCACCGTTACCTCCGTGCACATTCCCTCTGATGACCTCAAGGGCCGTATCATCGGTCGCGAGGGTCGCAACATCCGGACCTTCGAGCAGGTTTCCGGCGTCAACCTCGTGATCGACGACACGCCTGAGACCGTCGTTCTTTCGAGCTTCGACCCGGTCCGTCGTGAGACCGCCCGTGTTGCCCTCGAGAACCTCATCGCCGACGGCCGCATTCACCCCGCCCGCATTGAGGAGATGTATCACAAGGCTGCCGACCTGGTTCAGCAGCGCGTGCGCGAGGCTGGCGAGCAGGCTGCCTTTGATACCGGTATCCACGACCTGCACCCCGAGATCGTCAAGACCCTTGG
Organism: Collinsella sp.; assembly: GCA_048244295.1. GTDB lineage: Bacteria > Actinomycetota > Coriobacteriia > Coriobacteriales > Coriobacteriaceae > Collinsella. The sequence continues at coordinate 4,661 of DBFAZJ010000125.1, read as the reverse complement.
TGCCCTGCGCTACCGTACCTCGTTTGGTCAGAATGTGCTTCAGCACTCCCTCGAGGTTTCCGATCTGTGCGGCGTGATGGCTTCCGAGCTTGGCCTGGACGTTGTGACCGCTAAGCGCGCCGGCCTGCTGCACGACCTGGGCAAGGCAATCGACCACGACGTCGAGGGCCCGCATGCCGTCATCGGCGCCGAGCTTGCCCGCCGTTATGGCGAGAAGCCCGTTATCGTTCACGCTATCGAGGCTCACCATGCCGATGTCGACCCCAACACGGTGCTCGATGTCCTGGTACAGGCCGCCGATGCCGTCTCCGCCTCTCGCCCCGGTGCCCGTCGCGAGTCTGCCGAGAACTACATCAAGCGTCTCGAGAAGCTCGAGGAGATCGCCAACTCCCATGAAGGCGTCGAGCGTACCTATGCCATGCAGGCTGGTCGCGAGGTCCACGTCATGGTTCAGCCGGACAAGATCTCCGATGCCCAGTCCACGGTCCTGGCTCACGATATCGCCCATCAGATCGAGGAAGAGATGGAGTATCCCGGTCAGGTGCGCGTCGTCGTGATTCGCGAGAGCCGCGCTGTCGATATCGCTAAATAACATGAGCGACGCGAACGAGCTCATCTCATTTATCGCGTCGATGTCGGGGGAGGGCAACCTTCGCGTCGAGGAGAACCTTGGCGAGGGGTATGTCCGCCTCCGCGTTTCGGAGGCCGAGCGGCGCCAGGCAAAACACGACATTCAGCATGTCGAGGATATCGTCATCGAAATGCTCCGTAATGCTCGCGATGCCGGCGCCGACAAGGTCTATCTCGCCACGACCAAGGAAGATGGCGTCCGCACGCTTGTCTTTCTGGATAACGGTTCGGGCGTTCCGCAGGATATGCAAGAGCGAATCTTCGATGCCCGCGTTACCTCTAAGCTCGAGAGCATGAAGATGGACCGTTGGGGCGTTCACGGTCGTGGCATGGCATTGTTTTCGATCAAGCAGAACACCGACGAGGCCCGTGTGGTCACGTCCGGCGTCGATCTTGGTTCAGCCTTTAAGGTGAGCGTTGCAGCCGACCGCCTCAGTGAGCGTGCCGATCAGTCCAGCTGGCCCCAGGCCGTCAAGGATGAGGACGGACGTTATGTCTGTGCTCGCGGCCCGCATAATATTATTCGCGCTGCCTGTGAGTTTGCGCTCGAGGAGCTGCGTGGTTGCGATGTCTATCTTGGTTCTCCGTCTGAGATTGCCGCGACCCTTTATGCTCAGGCGTCAAGTCGGCTCGATACGTCTCGTCTCCTGTTTATTGATGACGAGAGCGAGCTTCCGGTTGTCGATCGTTTAGGCCTTGCCTCTGATGCCGAGGACTTTATCCGTATCTGCTCGGGTTTGGGTCTTGAGATGTCCGAGCGCACGGCACATCGCATTTTGGCAGGGCAGATTAAGCCCGTTCGCGGTGTGACCGCGCGTCTGCTGCGCGAGCGTGATTCGTCCTCGCATGCGCCGGCTCCTGTCGATCTCGCGAAGGATCGTCGCGGGCTACGTATTGCCAAGGATGACATGGCACAGTTTTCGCGTGCTGTGGAGCGGGACTTCAATGACCTTGCCGCCAGGTACTATCTCAACCTTTGCGGCGACCCAAAGATTCGTGTTTCGCGTGATCGAATCACTGTGACCTTCGATCTTGCCAAAGAGGAATAGTGCCTTTACCGAGTCCTCTCGGTACGATACAGTTATTGCAGTTAAAACGTACTTTTAAACGCAGGAGTTTCTTCATGGATTGCCTGAAGGTATCAAGCAAATCATCGCCCGCGTCCGTTGCCGGCGCCATCGCCGGCATGGTCAAGGATGGTGTACCCGTCAACATCCAGTGTGTCGGCGCCGGTGCTGTCAACCAGGCCATTAAGGCCGTTGCCATCGCGCGCGGTTTTTTGATCCCAACCGGTTTTGATATTTCCTGCGCGCCCGTGTTCTCCGACATTCTCATTAACGGGGAGTCGCGCACGGCCATCCGCCTTTCTATCTACGTTCACCAGATCAATCGAGCTGCTATGGATAACGTCGTCATGGATGATGTTAAGCCTGTGGCATAGCTTCTGCTAGCCTCGTTTCGCTCCCCAACGTTAGGACTTATGCACATGGATCAGCGTTCCGTACGCGATATTCTTGCCGGTAAAACCTACTTTATCCGCACCTTTGGCTGCCAGATGAATCAGCACGACTCTGAGCGCGTGAGCGGTCTGCTCGATTCGTATGGTTGCCTCATGGCGCTCGATCTTGAGCATGCCGATATCGTTGTCTTCATGACATGCTGCGTGCGCGAGGCCGCCGATACTCGCCTGTACGGTCAGTGCAATTCCTGCAAAAGCCTGCCGCCTTCGCCTTCGGGCAAGCGTATGGTTGCCGTGGGCGGCTGCATCGCGCAGCGTGATGGCGAGGGACTGCTCACCAACGTCGATAACGTCAATGTCATCTTTGGCACGCATTCTATCGCACATGTGGCCGAGCTCATTGCCGAGGCGTTCCTTGACGGCAAGCGTCATATCCGCACCAATGAGCATGAGGATACGGATGCCATGAGCATGCCGTGGCATCGAGAGACCCAGTATCACGCTTGGGTGCCCATCATGACGGGCTGCAATAATTTCTGCACCTATTGCATCGTGCCGTACGTGCGCGGTCGCGAAAAGAGCCGCCCCTTCGAGGAGATTGTCGACGAGGTGACCGGTTTGGTGCGCCAGGGCGTTCGTGAGATTACGCTGCTGGGCCAAAACGTTAACTCATATGGTCGCGATCTGTTTGGCAAGCCGCGTTTTGCCGATCTGCTGCGTGCCGTGGGCGATACGGGTGTGGAGCGCATCTTCTTTACGTCTTCGCATCCCAAGGACCTGTTGCCCGAGACCATCGACGCCATGGCCGAGACGCCTGCCGTTATGCCGCAGCTGCACTTGGCCGTCCAGTCAGGTTCGACGCGGATCCTCAAAGAGATGAATCGCCGTTATACACGTGAGGACTATTTGGGCCTGGTCGATCGCATTCGCAACCGTATGCCCGATATCGCGCTCTCGACCGACATTATCGTTGGCTTCCCAGGCGAGACTGAAGAAGACTTTGAGCAGACGCTCTCGCTTGCCGAGACGGTCCGCTATGCCCAGGCCTATACCTTCATCTACTCCAAGCGCGCTGGTACCCCGGCCGCCGAGATTGATGATCCCACACCGCACGAGGTCATCCTTGAGCGCTTTAACCGTCTGGTCAAGGTTATCGAGACGACAGCGCACGAGTACAACCAGGGTGAGCTCCATACCGTGGTGCCGGCGCTCATTGAGGGTACGAGTAAAAAGAACGATGCGGTGCTGCTGGGCAAGAGCCCCAAGAATCAGACCGTTCATGCGCCCATTCCCGAGGGATATAGCATCGACCAGCTTGTCGGTAAGATCGTTGATGTTGACGTCGACGTTGCTAAGACGTGGTATTTGTCAGGCTCCGTTGTGGGTGAGCCGCGCTAATGATTTCTCCCGGGGCAGGTCTTTCCGCCGTTGCGATCGTCGGTCCGACGGCGGTTGGTAAAAGTGACGTCGCTGACCGTTTGGCCGCTCGCCTTTCGTCTGAAGTGCTGTCGTGCGATGCGATGCAAATCTATCGCGGTATGGATATCGGCACCGCAAAGATGACGCCCGATGAGTGTACGGCGCCTCTGCGTCTCGTTGACATCGTAGAGCCGGGCGTCGCGTACTCTGCGGCGCTTTACCAGGCAGACGCTCGCGCGCATGTTGAGCGCCTGCTCGGGTCTGGACGTCTTCCGGTGTTTTGCGGGGGTACGGGCCTGTATCTCAAGGCCGCCCTCGATGAGATGGATTTTCCCTCGGGAGAACTTGAGGACGATCGTCGCGCGGGGTATCAGGAACTTGCCGAGCGTATTGGCGAGGAAGAACTGCATGCTCTGCTTGCCGAGCGCGATCCAGAATCGGCTGCTGTTATTCATCCCCATAACGTGCGCCGTGTGATTCGTGCGCTCGAGATGCATGATGATGGTATCTCCTATGCAAAGCAAAAAAGTCAGTTTAGTGTTCCGCGCGAGCATTATCATGCCCTATGGTTTGGTCTGACGCGTAATCGTGAGGTGCTCTACGAGCGCATTAACCTGCGTGTCGATCTGATGTTTGAACTGGGTCTTGTTGATGAGGTTCGCGGTCTTATGGACCAGGGGCTGGGAGATGCCCTGACTTCGATGCAGGCAATTGGCTATAAAGAGATCATCGATGCTTTCAATGACGTGACGAGCATGGATGAGGCTCGCGAACTCATTAAGATGCGTTCGCGTCGCTATGCCAAACGTCAGCTTTCGTGGTTTAAGCGCGATGACCGTATCGCGTGGTTTGATATGGATGAATGTACGATCGATGAGGTCGTTGCTGATATCCTGCACCGTATTGAGGCTGCCTAATGGCTCGTTTCCCCCTTGTTCCCACGGCACCCGAGCCCGAGCGTGCCATTTTGGTTGGTGTTGAGTGGCGCGACAATGCATGGCCACTCGATCGATCGCTCGATGAGCTTGAGCGCCTGGCGCACACGGCTGGCGCCCGGTGTGTTGCTCGTTTGTCGCAGCGACTGGTTAAACCCTATCCTAAATCGTTTATCGGTTCCGGCAAGGTTGAAGAGCTGTGCGGCTTAGTGCATCGC
>DBFAZJ010000124.1:0-13874 GCA_048244295.1 Collinsella sp. | reverse complement strand
AACCAAACTGAGCTAACTCCCCAGGCAGACGTTCGCGTTTGTTTCCGCTCGCGTGCGCAGCGGGGATTAGTATACACAGAAGTCAGTCCGGCGCGCAACAACTTTTATGAAAAAATTTTTCGGTCCCTCCGGGAGGGTCTCCGGGGCCGGCGGGCGCGGGTTGAGTTTGCTGCTCTACAGTCCTGCGCAAGACGGAAAGCACATTAAGTGCTTTCCTTTGCGTGCGGAACTCGCGACAAACTTAACCCCCGCCCTCAGCCCCGGAGAGCCTCCCTGCCGTCACATTATTCAACCAGTTTTGCGGGCGTGCGCCGCTGCGCGGCTAGCCCGCGTGCTCCTCGGCGGGGTTGGTCTGATGGATCTTGTTGAACTTCAGCCTTTGGCTTAAACAAAAACGGGGGATGCATTGTGCATCCCCCGTTTTTGTTGCGGTTAGTCTAGGTCAATAAACTTGGTGCTTATGACATGGCCGTCTTTGACGAGCATTCTGGCCATGGTGGGGCCTCGGGTGCCTCTGGGGTAGCTGGCGCTACCCGGGTTGAGGACTAAGCAGCGGCCCACTTGGGCTTCTTTGGTTACGTGGGTGTGGCCGTTGATGGCTACGTCTACGGATCCCACCGGAAGGTCTTCGCGGTAGTGGGCTACGGCGAATTTGAGGCCTTCGTAGGTAAAGAGCGCAAGACGGTCTACATCGGGGCCGTAGTCGCGGTAGTAATCGTTGTTGCCCAGTACGGCCCGCACGGGGGCGATGGTGCATAGGTGCTCGTAGTCCATCTCTGACGTGAGGTCGCCGGCGTGGATAATCAGGTCTGCGCCCTCAAGCTCATCCAGGAGCGCAGGCGATAAATAGCCGTGGGTGTCCGAGATGATGTCGATGCGCTTGGCGCTTGCACTGTTCATGGGATCCCTTCCGCAAAAAAACGATTCGGCAGATACATACAAAAAGGGCCCCACAACTCCGCAGACGATGGGTCTACAGGGCTGCGAGGCCAGTGTGCTAGAGACTCAGGGCCTTCTTGAGCGGCACGACGCGGCGGCGCGAAACCGGCACGCGTTCGTCGACGCCCGTAATGCCCAGCTGGATGGCGCCCGAGGGCACCGTCTCCACATCCGTAACGCACGCCAAGTTGACGATATAGCGGCGGTGAACACGGAAGAAGCCAAAATCGCAGAGCTTGGCCTCAAACTGCGCCAGCGAGGTCGTCGACAAAAAGCGATCATCGACGGTATAGATGCAGGAGTAATCGTCCTTGGCCATGATAAAGCGAATGTCGTCCACGGGAATGAGCACCTTGCGGCCGCCCTTTTCCACCGGGATACGCTCGATGGTCACCTTGCTGTCCGTAACTGGCTTGGCGCGTTGCATGACCTTCTCGATCGCGCGATCCAAGCGAGCTTCCTCGACCGGCTTCATCAGATAATCGACGGCATCCACGTCGAATGCCTCGACCGCATGGTCGCTATACGCAGTCACAAACACGATCGCCGGCGGATTTTTGAGCTTATGCAGCGCCTCGGCAAGTTGCAGGCCCGAGGCACCGGGCATCGAGATATCGAGAAACACGACATCCACGCGACTTTCCATAAGCATCTCGATGGCGGAGCGGACGCTCGACGCCTCCGTGATCGTGCCGATCTTGCCCGTTTGCTCGAGCAGGAAGCGAAGCTCCGAGCGAGCCGGCGCCTCATCATCCACAATCATCGCACGCAGCATAGGGATAAAACCTTTCGTCAACTAACTACGCCGGGCGTCCGTCGCATGACGTTGAGCCCGTAGCCTTTTATTTTACTCTTGAATGTCAAAGATGCTCTCTGACAAATCAAGATGAAGGAGCACTTTGGTGCCCTTGCCCGGCGCCGATTCGACACGCGTATAGGAGTGCGGCCCATAAAAGCGATGGATGCGCTCCGAAATATTGTGCATGGCCACACCGGCGCCGCCACCCTGGGGAGAGCTGGCGTCGGGACGGGCAGAACGCTCGTCAAACAGTCTGGCGGCGGTACCCTCATCCATGCCCACGCCATTATCGGCCACGGCAATCAAGATTGCATCCTCGCCGTCTTGGTGAACGGTCACGTCGATCCTCAGGGCGTCGTCATCGCCCATACCGTGGCGCACGGCATTCTCGACGATCGGCTGGATTACAAATGCCGGCACCAGCGTGTCCTCGACGTCCTCGGACACGTCGAAGGTCGCCAGCACGCGATCCTCGCCAAAACGCGCCTTCTCAAACGTCAGGTAGCGCTTGGTCTGTGCGACCTCACGCGACACGGGAATGAGCGAGCCCGAATTGTCGAGCGTGGCGCGATAGAACGAGGAGAACTCGCGCAGCAGCTCGCGGGCACGCAGCGGGTCGGTACGCGTAAACGACGCGATGGTGTTGAGCGTGTTGAACAGAAAATGCGGGTTGATCTGCGCCTGCAGGGCACGCACCTCGGCACGGGCCGTGAGCTCCTTTTGCACCTCGAGCTCGTGGATGGCGAGCTGCGTGGACAGAATCTCGGCAAAACCCGAGGCAAGCGCGTACTGAGTGCGGTCGACGGCACGCGGGGTCTTGTAGTAGAACTTGAGCGTGCCGACGGTGCGGTCGCCCACCTTGATAGGCGCGATGATACCGGCGGGAACATGGTTGTGCGAGCCATCCGAACCCACCACGTCCACCACACGGTTGAATGACTGGACGATACCGTGCTCGATGACGTAGCGCGTGGCAAGTGTGTGGATGGGCGAATCGGGCAGCAGCTTTTCCTCAAACTCGCCCGCGCAGGCCAGCACGTTGCCCTCGTCGGTGATGGCAACCGTCATGGCACGTGTCTCGGGCAAAATGCGCTGGCACACCAGACGCGCCGACTCCTGCGTCAGGCCGCCTTTGATGTCCTCGAGCATGGCAGAGGCCACCGAGAGCGTCTCTTCGGTGTACTGCGAACGCACCGAATCGGGATTGAGCGTCAAATAGATAAAAATGCACAGAAAGATGCACAGCAGTGCGCAGGCGACCACGGTCGCGATCGGCTCGATTCCAGTCGCCAGGGCAAAAATAAAGTACACCAGCACGCAAATGGCGCAGGCAACGGCAATGATGCGAAAGATTGATATTGAACTATCGCGCTGGGCGCGGCGGTCGATCATTCGGCCCCCTCCAGGATACTGATCAGTTGTGCGTCACGCCAAAGCCCGTCCATGATCTTGGGCCAAAAGCTCTGGAAACGCAGATAGCTTGCAGCGTTTTGGCGCGCATAGGCCTTTGCCTCGTCGATACCATGGCGCCAGATGCGCAGGTAGCCCTCATGCTCGCGGGTAAACACGCTGCGGACCATAGCGGTCTTGCGCACGCGATCGTCGAGCTCGCGCGAAATCCACGGGCCCGGATAGGGCATGAGCGACGCGGCCGTGACGGGAACGAGCTCCTGCTGGTGCGCGGCAAATGTCAGCTTGGCACGCTCGTAGTACCAACGGTACACATCCTGCATAAAGCGCGGCGAGCGCTTCTCGGACTCGGGCGGCAGGTGACGAACGACCCACTCGTTGTCAAACCACACGTCGTAGCCAAACATACGCATGTTAAAGAGGTAATCCAGGTCCTCGCCTCGGGTGATAAACGGGTCAAACGCCACACGGGTAAAGGCGCGGGCATGAAGCGCCACAAGGCCGCCGCACACGTAGTTTGAACGCGAGATACGGGTACCCGAAAGCGCCTTTTTCATCCAGCGATTAAACTCGATGCGTTTGGTCCACCAACGATGGCAAATGCCCACCTTGTCTGTGGGCGCCAACGGCGATCCGTCTCGATCGTAAAAGTAACCGCTCTTAACCAAAATCGGCAGGCCCTGACGCGTCTGCTGGCCCAGTGCATAGGTCGCGCGCTTCATAAAGTCGGCATCGATAACGGTCTCGTCGTCATCCAAAAAGACAACGGCATCGTGGCCGAGCACCGCAGCGCAGGCAAGCCCCATATTGCGAATGGCGCCATATCCGCGCAGGCTCACGCACTCGCCCGAGCCCTTGGGAGCAATCTGCGCCACACGGTCGGCGATGCGCGATGCCTGGGTGTTGGTAACCACGGTGACCTTGAGCGTAGGGTGCGCGTCGACGATTTCGTGGACGCGCTTCGACACATCAGCCGTGGCCGAAATGGGACAGACCACCAAAAGGATAATCCTCGGAATGTCGCGCACCTGCTCGAGCGAAGCAAGACAGCGGTCGAGTTCGGGATTGGTGGCGTTGAGCTTCGTCGAGTGATCATAGACGCCGGGAGCGTTTGCACGGGCATCATCGCCCGCCCAGTATGTTGGAATCACAACCGTGGCGTTCATGCCTTCCCTCCCTGCAACACAAAAACGGGGCGCCGCCAAACACAGGCGACGCCCCGCGACCTAGCTGATTCCATCATACCCACTTGGGCAAATCATTGCTCGCAAGTCGCAATGTTTATTGCGGATAACCCCAAAAGAGTACCGTGGACAGGCACATTAGCCGCTCGCTCCTATGCGGCATGCTCTGCCGCCCGAGTCATGCGGGACAGGCGAACCAGCAGCATAAAGCCAACGATCAGCAGCACGCCAATGGAAAGGACGCCCAGCGATGGGTTGCCGGTCAGCGAGGTGACGACCGACACTAGGAAGGTGCCCATGACGCTTGCATAACGACCGAAGATGTCAAAGAAGCCGTAGTACTCGTTGGACTTTTCCTTGGGGATAATGCGGCCAAAGTAGCTACGGCTGAGCGCCTGCACGCCACCCTGGAACAGGCCGACCATAATGGCAAGCACCCAGAATTCAAAGGCGGTCTTCAGGAAGAACGCGGCAAACAGCACAATGCCCATGTAGGCGGCGACGGCCACCAGGATCATGTTGAGCGTGCCCACACGTCCGGCGAGCTTGCCGTAGATGATGGCGGACGGAAAGGCCACGAACTGCGTAACGAGCAGCGCCAGCACCAGCTGCGTCGAATCGATGCCCAAAGCCGAGCCGTAGCTGGTGGCCATGGAAATGACCGTGTGGACGCCATCGATATAGAAGAAGAACGCGATCATGTAGACCAGCACGGTCTTGTTGTGGGCGATCTCGCGCATGGTGTGTCCGACCTCGGAGAACACACCGCCCACGATGTGGCCGATGGTGTCCTCGGGACCGCGCTCGCGACCGTACTTTTGCTTATAGGTGCGAATGAGCGGCAGAGTAAAGATGAGCCACCAGGCACCAGTGATGATAAACGACAGACGCGTTGCCAGCATGGTGGGGACGCCAAGAGCGGGGCCGCCCATGATGAGCGCCAGGCAGATGATGAACGGCACGGTGGAACCGATGTAGCCCCAGGCATAACCCGAGCTTGACACGGCGTCCATGCGCTCGTCGGTGGTAATGTCGGGCAGCATGGCGTCGTAGAACGTCATAGAAGAGTTAAGGCCGATGGTGCACAGCACGTACACGGTCAAAAATGCCATAGCGGACATTGGGATAGCCTGCGCCAGGCAAAGCACCAGACCCGTGAGGAAGAAGCCCAAGAAGAACTTGATCTTGTTGCCGGCGTAGTCGGCAAGTGCGCCCAGAATGGGCATGAGCATGGCAATGACCAGCGAGGCGATCGTCTGCGCGTTGCCCCAAGCGACCACCAGGTCTGCCGAGGAAGCACCGGTATTGATGGCGTTAAAGTAGATGGGCACCACCGAGGTATTGAGCAACACGAGGGCCGAATTGCCCACATCGTACATAACCCAGTTACGCTCGAGCTTGGTGTATTTCATGGACAGGGGCCCCTTCGTATTCGCCCAATATGCAGTTAGTTCATCGTACCCCAATTGTCCAGAAGCGCTGGTAAGGATTCGGCAAAGGGGCACGCACGGACCCTACTCCTCGCGGTCGAATTCCTCGTCGGCGTCGAGTACGCGGCCGCTATAGTTGATATGGCCGGTCACGGCATCCATGTCACCGGTCTCGATAAAGCGGGCAACGGTGAGCTCGTAATCGGTCAGCGCGCGCTCAAAGACTTCGGGGAAGCTCTCGGTCGAGACCTCATCGGTAAAGGGGTTCTTCCATGTCAGGTGGCCCAGGTTACCGGTGCGCTCGGGCAGCTCCGTCGTCACGCGATGAGCAAGGCCGTCGAGCAGCGAGTAGTCATGCACCAAGCCCTCAACCAGGGCAATCGCGCGCGTCTTTACCGAGCCGGCCGGCTCAATGGTGCGATAGAGCATCTGCATGTCCGAGACGGCGCCGGCGTACTCCCCCGCCGGGATGTCGATACCGTACACGCGCCCGGCGATGTAGCTCATCAGCACGCCGGCCACACGGTTGATGCGGTCGGTGGTGACGATCTCGCCCGCCGGCGGATAATCCTCGACCGTGGCACCGTCGCGCTTGAGCTGTAGCATCAGCACGTCCAGATCGCTTTCGAGCACGGCGTGAACTTGGCTGCCCGAAGCCTCGAGCTCGGGGGCGGAATCTACAATGCCAAACTGCTGCTCGTAGACAAAGGGGTGGGCATTGCGGTCGAGCACATAGTGCGACAGCAGGCCCAACGCAAAGGCACGACCTAGATTGGCATCGCGCGGCTGCAGGTGTGACACGCCGTCGCGCAGGCACGAGAACTGGCGCGACATGCGCGAGCGGTGCATGACCTGGGCAAGCAGCATGCAGTCGGAAATGCGCGGCGTGAGTATGTGGAAGAAAAACGGGTCGGGGCCCTGGTTGCCCAGGATAAAGGCGATGCGCTCCTCGTCGGACGTGATAACGCCCTGCGGAAGACGGTCGATGCTTTCCTCGCCAAACAGATGATGCGTAATGAGCGCGGGCATAATGATCCTTTCGATTTCATTCGATGTCACCCATTATGCCCACCGCACGGTCATGCCAAACCTGCGGCGGCAAACGATGGCATGCAGACTGCCTACGCAAGCCCCAAGTGTGCCTTGACCTCGGCAGCGCGACGACGGGACACGGGCACCGTCGAGGTTACGCGATCGAGCCTGAGCTCCATAAGACCCGTGGAACCGATCTCGACATTGTGCACGTCTTCCAAATTGACCAGATAACTGCGGTGGACACGGATAAAGCCCTCGGAGGCCAGGCGCCGCTCGAGCGAGGAAATCGACTCATTGATCAGGTATGTTCCCTCGGCGCAGACAGCGTTGCAAAAATCGGCGCGCGCCTCAAAGTAGCAGACATCCGCCACGGGAATGAACACCCTTTTGCCCCCGCGATCCACCGTCAAGCGCAAAGGCTGGCGCGGAGCATGGACGACACGGCGAGCGCCCAGGGCAGTCTCGATCTTGTCGAGTGCCTTTGACAGGCGAGCATCCTCGACCGGTTTGACGATGTAATCGACAGCATCGAGGTTATAGGCATCGGCCGCATACTCGGCAAATGCCGTCACAAACACCACGATCGGCGGCGTCTTTAGGTTCTGCAGCGTCTCGGCAAGCTCAATTCCCGAGCGACCGGGCATGGTAATGTCTAAAAACAGCACGTCGGGCTTGTTCGACAGAATCGACTCCACGGCTTCGGTGACATTGCCCGCCTCGGCAATCTGACCAACACGCGTATCCTTTTCCAACAGATAGCGTAGCTCAGCTCTAATGGGAGGCTCGTCATCAACCACCAAGATGTTCCAGCCTTCGGACATATGCGCTTCCCCTCTTTTTCTCTCAATCCAACCGCGTGCTACACCGTTAGCGGCGCCGGCTCATGCGGCTCGCCGTTCAACTCAACGATGACCTGTGTTCCCACGCCCTCCTGGGACTTCACGCGCATGCCAGAATCTTCTCCGTAAAAGAAATGGATGCGTTGAAGCACGTTGAAGAGCGCCAGGCCGCAACCTCGCTTGATGGAGCCGTCGGCGGTAATGCTCTCGGGCTCCTCTCGACGATGCTGCTCAAACAGATGCGCGCAGACTTCTTCGCTCATCCCGATGCCGTCATCTTCGACGATGATCTCCAAGCCGTCATCGGTCTCAAAAGCCCTAACACGAATAGAAAGCGGTTCGGTCTCGCGCTGTGCATGCTTGATGCAGTTTTCGAGCAGCGGCTGCAAGATAAACGGCGGTACCAGGCTGTCGCGCACCTCAAAGTCGATGTCGACCGAAACGCGCAGACGGCCGTCACCATACCGGGCCTGCATAAGATTGATATAACGAGTGCCCTGTTCCACCTCGTGCTCGAGCGTGGTGAGCGTATCGGAATCAGAAAGCGTCTGACGATAGTAGTTGGAAAAGTCGATCAGCAGCGATCGCGCCTTGTCGGGCTCGGTTCGAACGAGCGACACGATCGTGCTAATGGTATTGAATAGAAAATGCGGGTCGACCTGCGACTGCAGGGCGCGAAGCTCAACGCGGGCCGTGAGCTCGTCTTGGCGCTCGAGCTCAAAGCTGGCGAGCTGCGTGGAAATAAGGTCGGCAAAACCCGAGGCAAGAGCCGTCTGGCGCATATCGATGCTGCTCAGGCGGGGGTAATACAGCTCGAGTGTGCCCACGCAATGCCCACGCACGGTAAGCGGCGCGACAATGCCGGCGCGCAGGCGGGGAAAATAGCCGCCCGTCTCATTGGAGGCGTCACGCGAAAACACGCTCTGCTCGCCCGTCTCAATCACGTTAAGTGTGGTCTTGAGCACGACCGGGGTGCCGGCAGGGCACTTTGCCGAGTCCTCGCCCCAGCTTGCCAGCACCTGCTTGCCGTCGGTAAAGCAAATGGCAGAGGCAATGGTCTCGGACAGGATGATTTTAGAGGCGCCCAGGGCCGCTTCGGGCGTAAGGCCGCGCGACGTGTAGGCGAATATTTTTGATGCGATAGCGAGCGTACGGTCGGTTGCGCTCGATGTGAGGTCGTCGGGGACCACAAAGACATATGAGAAGAAGAAGCACAGCATGACCAGGCCGGCAATAACGACAACGCCCGGAACGGGATTGGGATTATCGGTTAAATCCCAGATAAGCAGCAGGATAAGCGCCGGAACGACAATACCGAGCAGGATGGCCTGGACCACATGCTGGGCCGTACGAAAGACCTTGGTAGAGTTGTAGCTCTTGCCCAGAATCAGCCTGTTTAAATCCACCGTCATCCCCTCTTGTCCGTAGCACCCATAGCAACAAAGAGGGCCGCAAGCGACCCTCTCCATTGCATTATGCAATCAAAAACTGTGTTTTACATCCAGCCATCGACAAACGGTATCTTAGGCGCTGTATTTGTTGGCCTCGCCAAAGGTGCCAGCCTCGACAATCCAGCCGTCCTTCATGATGACGTCCATGTTGTCGGTGTTGAGCACGTGGATGTCAGCGGCGACGTCACCGTTGACGACCAGCAGGTCGGCGCACTTGCCGGCCTCGATGGAACCGGTCTCGTCCTCGATGTGGCACATCTTGGCACCGTTGAGGGTGGCGCAGGTGATGGTCTCGACCGGGGTGAAGCCGATCTTGTCGACGAACTCGTACATCTCCTCGATGGAGCAGGTGCCGTACGGGGTGACGAAGGAGAAGGAGTCGGAGCCGATCGTCATGACGACGCCGCGCTTCTTGGCCTCGCGCAGGCAGTCGTAGTTGCGCTGCAGCTCCTTCTCGACCAGGGTGCCCTCGTACTTGTCGTGCAGCTCGGGGACGTAGACGGGCGGATAGGTGGCGTACCAGGTGGGCAGGAAGGCGATCGTCGGGGTGAAGAAGGTGCCCTGCTCGGCCATGAGGTCCATGGTGCGCTCATCGATATCGAAGCCGTGGATCAGCTGCTCGCAGCCAAAGCGGACGGAATCGTAGGCAGCGGCATGGTTGTTGTAGCAGTGGCTCCACACGGGGATGCCGACCATCTTGGCCTCTTCGACCACGGCCTGGATCTCCTCGGAGCAATAGTGCTGGTCGCGACCGGAGTCCCAGCGCCAGATGCCGCCACCGGTAGCCCAGATCTTGATGGCATCGGGGTTCTCGCGCAGGCGACGACGGACGGCCTTGCGCAGATCCCAAGGACCGTCGACCTGGTCGCCCCAGGGATGGGATTCCTTGTTGAGCTCCTGGGTGCAGTGGTGGGAGTCACCGTGGCCGGCAACGCGGCAGAAGCCGAGGCCGGTGGCCAGAACGCGCGGGCCCTTAAAGACGCCCTTGTCGATGCAGTCGCGAATCTGGATACCAAAGCGGCCGATCTCGCAGACGGTGGTGAGACCGTGGGTGAGGCAGTCGTAGGCCTGCTTGACGGCGACGGCCTGCTTCTCGAGGAGCGGCTGCATGACCCAATCGGTGTCATCGTCGGTCAGGTTGCCCGAGAAGTGCAGGTGGGTGTCGATCAGGCCGGGAAGGACGGTCTTGCCGGCGGCGTCGATAACCTCAACGCCCTCGGGAAGGTCCTGCATAACACCGGCGTACTCGATCTTGCCGTTGTCGTCGACGAGAACGAGGGAGTTCTCGACCGGCTCGACACCGGTACCGTCGATGAGCTTGCCGCCAACGATTGCATACTTAGTGGACATGGTTCCTCCTTATGGATCCATATAGTGGGCGAGGCCATGTTGGGTTAAGGCCTCACAAAGCTACCCAAGTGGTGCCGGGTTCGGTGCGCGGGAGAGAGGGTCCCGCGCACCCGATCCGCCCCGGCTAGGCGTTATTTTTTGCGGGAATTGGTGAAAGCCATGAGGGCCAGGCCGATAGCCAACCAGCCGATCACGATGCTCCACTCCACCATGTTGAGGGAGGCGGGAGAGAACGGAATCACAAGCAGGCCGATGATGATGGCGCAGGCAGCGATAGCGAGGCCGATGCCAAACTTGCCGCCGGGCACCTCGTAGGGACGAGGCAGGTCGGGCTCGGTGAAGCGCATGCGCAGGCAGGCGAGGGCGACCATGCCGCAGGAGAAGATGAAGGCGAGAGCCGACACATTGGTCAGAGGAATGAGCATGTTCTTGCCCAGGAACGGACCGATGACGGTGATGACGCCCAGAACGACGCAGGCGAGCTTGGGAGCGCCGGACTTGGGATCGACCTCGGCGAATTTCTCGGGCAGCTGGCCCTTACGGCCCATGGCGAGCATGATGCGGCTCGTGGCGCCGTAGAAGGAGTTCATCGGGCCCATGGGTCCAAGCGTGGCGATGACGAGCATGGCCAGGTACAGGAGCATGTTGATGCCCTTGAGGCAGGCAAGCGCGGGAACCGGGCTCTTAACAAACTCATGCCAGTCGAGGATGGTGCCGAACGAGTAGATACAGACCATGTAGAAGCCGCCAGCGGCCAGCAGGGCCAGGGAGATGATCTTGCCGAACTTGTTCCAGTTGAGGCCCTCGGCCGCTTCCTCAGCCTGCTGAGGAATGGTGTCGAAACCGGCGTAGAAGAACGGGGTCAGAACCAGGACCGACACGATGCCGGCGAACAGGCTGGTGCTCTCGGTAGCGGCCTTGCCGCCGCCAGCGCCGGCGACCTGGGAGAACACGGGCATGGCGTTGTCCGGCGAGCCGGTGAACAGCGAGACGCCCATGGCGAGCAGCATACCGCAGAGCAGGGCCTTGGTCAGGAAGGCCTGGAGCTTGGCGGCCGAGCTGGCACCGCGGAAGTTGAGGAAGATGACATAGACTGCAAAGCCGAGCGCGATCAGCGTCGGGAACAGGTAAACGTCGGCGCCCAGGATGGTGTAGAGCTTGACGGCGCGCAGCCACTCAAGACCGGGAAGGCTACCGAACATCTCGGACACGAGGGTCGAAATGGCGATGGCCTCCCACGGGCACAGGATACCGTTGCCCAAGGCCAGGAGCCAACCGGTGATGTAGCTCAGCGTACGGCCAAAGCTACGATCGACATACTCGACGATGCCGCCCGAAATGGGGATAGCAGCCGTGAGCTCACCGAAGACAGCTCCGACGGGCACGAGGAAGATTGCACCCAAGAGGAATGCGATCATAGCGGGAACGGGACCGCCGCCCACGACCATCCAGTCGCCGACTTGCAGAACCCAGCCGGTACCGATGATGGCACCGAAACCGATGGTGAAGAAGTTCCAGAGCGAAAGCGTTTTCTTCATGCCGCCGTCACCCTCGACTGCAACTTCTGCGTTCTTGTCCGCCATTGTTCCCCTCCTTTCCTTTTTGACGCCCTTGGCGTCACCCCTTGCGCGGTCCGTTTTGCCGCGCGCTTTTATTCCATGGCTTTAAGATACGGCCTTGGCGCAGCAGCGCCGCTCGCAGCTCGACCGAAGGCAGAACTGCAAAACGAGCGGCACCGTTTTTGGGACGAACGGCACGGTTTGCCGCTCATTGTTGCCGCCCGTCCGACGGGCGTGCGCTCATCGGACGCATATAGAGATGTTTTTGAGGCCGTGTGTTTTGCGCCTTTCGTACCGTTTACCGAGCTTTTGACGCACAGGCCCCTTTGTTGCACATCTTTTTTGTAGGATGGACAGGTTATACATGAGACAGGGCGGTACGAATGGCATACGGATACAACGACGGCGATCAACGGCGACAAAGCGTTCGCCTTGCTGGCCGTACCACGCCGACGCCCAGAAGTGCCACGAGCAGCAATCCGCAACGTCCTCAAGAGCAACCCAGGCCTTCGTCTCGGCAGCAGTCAAGCAGAACACGGCAGAGCGGCCGTCCGAGCACGAGCACAAGCGCGCAGCAAGATGGCCGCTTGGGCGCGCACTCGACAGCGCCAGGCCGAGGTTCCGCAACAACGCCGCAACGGCGCACGTCAGCCCGGCATCCATCTCAACCGCTTCTTTTCGCATCCCCAAGGTGGACGCGACGGCAAGCCTTACCGCTCGACATCGCACGTGAATGACCCCGCCCTGCCGGCCCGTCGACTTCGCCTCGCACTGTGCTCTATCCTCACCTGTCTGGTCTTTGTGCTTATGAGCTCCTGTATGTCCCACGGCTCGGCCGGTCTCCAACCCACCGCCGAGGACAAGCTGCTCAAGGCCCCCGTCGCGCCCGGTTATTCTTTCGCCTTTTCGACCCCGCGCTCGCAATGGCAAGCCGGCGCGATGCCCCATATCTATCAGATCGACCCTGCGTGGTCGGAGCTGCCTTACGCCGGCGGCACCATCCGCCAAAATGCCTGCGGGCCCACGTGCCTCACCATGGTCTACATCTTTAAGACGGGACGCACCAATATGACCCCCGTCGATATGTGCGCGCTTTCCGAGGCGGGCAATTACGCCCCCACCGGCGCAACCGAATGGTCGTTTATGACGAGTGGCGCGTGGCAGTTGGGACTTAACGGAACGGAACTTCATATCGATCGCAGCTCCATCACCCAGGCGCTGCGCTCGGGCGCGCCCATCATCGCATCGGTTCGTCCCGGCACCTTTACCAGCGTTGGACACTACATTGTGCTTTACGGTATTGACGACGCCGACCAGATTGGAGTCTTCGATCCCAACTCGGCCAGCCGCAGTGCCCGCCGCTGGGGCGCCGTAGAGGTCCTTAACGAAGTCGAAGCCATGTGGGCCTACTACTAGTCATTGGGTAGTCATTGGGGACAGACTTAAATGAGTGGTCGTTAGGGGCAGCCTTTAGGGACTGTCCCAAGCTGCCGGCAGGAAAGGAACGTCCCCAAGTGCCGGGTTCCCAATGACTAGGTAAATAGCAAAAGCCCCGCAGTCGGAGCGGACCGCGGGGCTCATGAAGAGAGGCTAGTTTGCGGGCGCCTTGCCCGGCGCCCACGAGAGAGGCAACGGAGTAGAGGCTACTCGTGGATGCGGGTACCGGAGAGGCCGGCCATGGTCTCGGCGGCCTTGTCCAGGGCGCCGATGATGCAGGTGCGGCCCTTGCGGGAGCGGGCGAACTTGATGGCGGCGCGGACCTTGGGCTCCATGGAACCCTTGCCGAACTGGCCCTCGTCGGCCAGGCGCTCGGCCTCGTCGGCGGTGATGTCCTCGAGCTCCTCCTGGTTGGGCTTGCCGAAGTTGATGGCGACATGC
>DBFAZJ010000123.1:0-15405 GCA_048244295.1 Collinsella sp. | reverse complement strand
GGCATGGTCGACGGCATCCTCGACCTGGTGCCCTCCGCTCGCGTGGGCCACATCGGCATGGAGCGCGACGAGGTCACCCACGAGCCGCACGAGTATTACTGCAAGATGCCCAAGGATATCGACCAGCGCATCTGCCTGGTCGTCGACCCCATGCTTGCCACGGGCGGTTCGGCCGAGATGGCCATCAGCTACCTGCGCGAGCGCGGTGTCAAGGACATCCGCATGCTGTGCATCGTCGCGGCCCCCGAGGGCCTCAAGTCGCTGACTGAGAAGGACCCTGATGTGCATATCTATACCTGCGCCATCGACGACCATCTCAACGAGGCTGCCTACATCGTTCCCGGCCTGGGCGACGCCGGCGATCGCATCTACGGCACGCTCTAGTCGCTGGGCTAAGACGGCCGCGGCTGCAAATAGGAAGAAATGGTGCGCGCGGGCAAGTAGAAGACGCCTGTGCGCACCTTTAGTTAATGGACGTTTTGCCCTGCAGGGTTCGAGAAAAACGTATTACCGTACCTGCGGCATAAAGAAGGTCTTAAGAAAACGAACAGGTGCGTATTAACCGATGCTTTTTCGGTTGTACTTTAGCGATTGGCTCGTACAATAGTCACCAATGTTTGGCGGGAACTGTTCTGTGAGGCGTTAAAAAAGGAAAGTGAGGACGCCAATGTTTCAGATAGCCGATCTGCTCGCTATCGTTGCAGGCGCCATCGCGGGCGCGGTCGCCTTTCTTCCCTTTGTCTTTACGCTCAAGCCGGTTCTTGACGATAAGCAGAATGCGGACATGCTCAAGGGTATGGTGAGTCTGGCGGTCTCGGCGATCGCCCTGCTCGTCTTTACCTTGGTTGTGTTTGTGTTGTTCGGAGAGGCATTTCGCATGTTCCTCCTGGGCGAGGCGATCGGCTTCGTGGCCTTTATGGCCGCCTGCACGGTTCGTGTCGCCAAGGCGCTGCGAGATCCTCATGAGGTCGAAAGGTAAGTCGTGGAAATTTTTGAAAAGCTGCCTGATGAGATTAATCATCTGGTCAGCGAGTTCAGCTCCACCCCTGTCGTGGGCGATCTGAGCTGCGGCATCACGCAGTACTCGTTTTGGCTGATCGTCTCCACGATCGTGCTCCTGATCGTCCTGGCCGTGTTCAAGAAGAAGCAGACCCTGGTTCCCAAGGGCTTCTTCGTCAACGGTTTCGAGTACATCATCGAGTACGTCGAGAACGATATCGGCAAGGGCGTCGTGGGTGAGAACTGGAAGAAGCACTTCCCGTTCCTGTGCTCGCTTTTCCTGTTCATCCTGATCAACAACATGATCGGCCTGATCCCGGGAATGAAGCCCGGTACCGGCGCAATCGGCTCTACCGCCGCGCTCGCTATCTTCGCCTTCGTGTACTTCATCTACTACGGATGCAAGGCTCACGGCGTGATCGGCTACATCAAGAGCCTCGCCCCGCAGGGCGTGAGCTTCCCGATGAACGTGCTCGTGTGGGTCGTCGAGCTCTTCTCGACCTTCCTGCGCCTCATCACGCTCGCCGTCCGTCTGTTCTGCAACATGTTCGCAGGACACGTGGTCATGGGCTCGTTCGCCATCATGGCGAGCATGTTCATGCAGCCACTGCTTCAGCAGGTTTCCGCGGCCCACGCCGTCGGCGCCCTGCCTTCGCTGGCCTGGCTTGCCATCCTCATCCTGATCTATGCGATCGAGCTTGTGGTCGGCGCCATCCAGGCTTACGTCTTCACGGTCCTTACCGCCGTGTATGTCTCCGAGGCAGAGGAGGTCGCGGAGGAGGAGTAGTCTTCCGTTCGCGCCTTAAAGGTAAGGTAATTCGTTAAACCGCCGGTGCCCGTACCCATGGAGCCCGGCAGTTATAAAAAGGTTATCCTGCGTGAAATAAGACACGCACGACAAAGGAGGAATCGTGGGAGTTATCGGTTACGGTCTCGGTGTTATCGGCGCTGGTCTTGCTATCGGCCTGTCTGCTCTGGGTGCTACGGGTGCTATGGCCCGTCAGCCTGAGGTCCAGGGCCGCGTGTTCACCGTCTTCATCATGGGCTCCGCCTTCGGCGAGGCTCTGGCTCTGATCGGCTTCGTTGTCGCGCTGATCGTTAAATAGCACGGAGCGTCAAGTATGAATCTTTCATCCCAGAAGAGCGCGATCGCACTCTCCGCGTCCGCGGCCGCGCTGCTCATGCCGGTTTCCGCGTTCGCTGAGGACGGCGCTGCCGGTGCGGACATCCTCATCCCTAAGATGGCGGAGTTCATCCCGGCGCTTATCGCCTTCCTGATTATCTGGATCGTGCTGGCCAAGGTCGCCCTGCCGGGCATCATGAAAACCATGGAGGAGCGCGGCAAGAAGATCGAGGAGAGCCTCGACGAGGCCGAGAAGACCAAGCAGGAGGCTATCGCCAAGCGCGCTGAGTCCGACTCGATCGTCACCGACGCCCGTCGTCAGGCTGCTGACATCGTTCTCGAGGCCCGTAAGGACGCCGAGTCCGAGCGCGCCCGTATCATCGAGGCTGCCCACAAGGAGGCCGAGGAGATCATCGCCAAGGCCCATACGACCGTCGAGGACGAGCGCAAGTCCATCTACGCCGGTGCCGCGAGCTCCATCGCCGACCTGTCCGTTGCCGTCGCCACCAAGATCGTGGGCGAGGCACTCGAGGACGAGGCCGAGCAGAAGAAGCTCATCGAGCGCTACATCCAGGAAGCAGGTAGCCTGAATGCCGACTAGCCGCTATCAGGACAAGGTGCTCGAGACCTACGCGCGCTCCCTTCTGGAAGCCGCTAAGGCCGAGAACCATGTGTTCGAGGACCTCGAGATGATCGAGCGCCTGGCTTCTGCCAGCCCCGAGATCATCGCCGTGCTCGACACCATGTCCAAGCGCGACCAGCTCGACCTTCTTCCCAAGGTGGCAGCTGCCTTTAAGTATGTTGCCGAGGAAGACGAGGATGTAGTGGGCGTGACCGTCACCACGGCGATCCCGCTCGACGACGAGCTGCGTCAAACCATCACTAAGAAATGCGAGCAGGACTTCGGCCGCAAGGTGTTCCTTATCGAGCAGGTCGACCCGTCTATCGTGGGCGGCCTGGTGCTCGAAGCCCGCGGCGAGCGTCGTGACATTACCGTCAAGACGCAGCTGCGCATCGCGCAGGAGACCCTCGCAAACTCTGCTAATTCGTACGGAGGTGAAGCCTAATGTCCGAAACCCTCAATGCCCAGGATATCGCCAAGAAACTGCAGGAGCAGCTCACGAGCCTCTCCGCGACGGTCGATACGCATGAGGTTTCAACGGTCGACGAGGTAGGCGACGGCATCGCGCGCGTCTCCGGCCTCAAGAGCGCCATGGCAGGCGAGCTTCTGGAGTTCAAGAGCTCCGATACCGGTGAGACCGTCTTCGGCCTTGCCCAGAACCTTGACCGTGACGAGGTCGGCGCCGTTCTGTTTGGTGCCGTCGACTCCATCAAGGAAGGCGACGAGTGCCGCACCACTGGCCGCATTATGGATATCCCCGTGAGCCGTGCCATGCTCGGCCGCGTCGTCAATCCGCTCGGCCAGCCCATCGACGGCCTGGGCGACATCGTCGCCACGCACCGTCGCCCCATCGAGTTCAAGGCTCCCGGCGTCATCGATCGTACCCCGGTGTGCGAGCCGGTTCAGACCGGTCTGCTCGCTATCGACTCTATGGTGCCTATCGGCCGCGGTCAGCGAGAGCTCATCATCGGCGACCGTAAGACCGGTAAGACCGCTATCGCCATCGACGCTATCCTCAACCAGCGCGGCAAGGGCATGGTCTGCATCTATGTCGCCATCGGCCAGAAGGCCTCCACGGTTGCCAACATCCGCGAGACCCTCGCTCAGCACGGTGCGCTCGACTACACCATCATCGTTTCGGCCACCGCTGCCGATTCCGCCCCTATGCAGTACATCGCGCCTATGGCCGGTGCCGCTATCGGCGAGTTCTTTATGTACAACGGCGAGGACGGTAAGCCCGCCAGCGAGACCAACCCCGGCGGTCACGTGCTCGTCATCTACGACGACCTGTCCAAGCAGGCCGTGGCCTACCGTCAGATGTCGCTGACGCTGCATCGTCCGCCCGGACGCGAGGCCTATCCTGGCGACATCTTCTACCTGCACTCTCGTCTGCTCGAGCGTGCCGTCAAGATGTCCAAGAAGAACGGCTACGGCTCCATGACGGCACTGCCGATCATCGAGACCCAGGACGGCGACGTCTCGGCCTACATTCCGACCAACGTCATTTCCATTACCGATGGTCAGATCTACCTGCAGTCCGAGCTCTTCTTCCAGGGTCAGCGCCCGGCAGTCGACGTGGGCATTTCCGTGTCCCGCGTTGGTGGTGACGCGCAGACCAAGGCTATGAAGCAGGTCGCCGGTAACCTCCGTCTGGACCTCGCTTCGTACCAGGAGCTCGCCGGCTTTACGCAGTTCGGCTCCGACCTCGACGAGGCCACGCAAAAGCAGCTTACCCACGGCGCTCGCATGACTGAGCTCCTTAAGCAGCCGCGCTACAAGCCGTTTGAGGTTGGCGAGCAGATCGTTACGCTGTTCGCTGGCAACGAGGGCTTCCTGGATGACCTGGAGATTGCCGACGTGCTGCCTTTCCGTGCCGAGCTCATCGAGTACATGGACAATGGCTTTGGCTCGCTGCTCGACAAGGTTCGCGCCAAGAAGATCGATGATGACACCAAGGCTGAGCTCTTGCGCGTCATCGGCGACTTCAAGCAGCAGTTCATGGCCAAGCACCATTCGGATGTTTCTGGATCAGAGGAGAACTAAGCCCCATGGCCAACCTTCGCGACATTAAGAAGCGAATCTCCTCGGTTACCACGACCAAGCAGATCACGCGCACGATGGAGATGGTCTCTACGGCCAAGATCCGTCGTGCCCTCGATCGCTCCAAGCAGGCCGAGCCCTATAAGGAGGCGCTGACCGACGTCATGTTGACGGTCGCCGGCGACGCCTCCTGTTCGGGCACCGATCCCATGCTGCAGAAGCATGAGAGCGTCAAGCATGGCCTGATTGTCGTTATTGCCTCGGACCGCGGCCTTGCCGGCGGTTTCAATACGACGGTGGAGCGCACGGCCGAAAAGCTCGCCGCTTCTTGGGCGAACGACGGCATCGAGTGCGAGATCATCGCGTGCGGGCGCAAACCGGCCACGTATTTCCGTGACCGCGCAAACGTCGTCATGCACTTTGAGGGCAACTCCTCTGAGCCCGATTTCAATCAGGCCCGCATGATCTCCTCTCATATCTGCGATGCGTATCGTGCCGGTGAGCTTGACCGTGTCGAGCTTGTCTACCACCACGCCAAGAACCGCGTGGATCAGGAGCTTCGCGTCGAGCATCTGTTGCCGCTCGACCCCGAGATGATCGCTATGGCCCACGGTCCGCGTAAGAACGAGACCGACGCCCCTAAGCGCATCTCGTCCACGTTCGAGTTCGTGCCCTCTCCCGAGCATGTTCTCGGCAAGCTTGTGCCGTCTTATATCCTGACGGTCATCTACCAGGCCCTGATCGATTCGGCGGCTGCCGAGCAGGGTGCACGCCGCAAGGCCATGCACTCCGCGACGGAAAACGCCACCGCGATCATCTCGACCCTTACCCGCACGTATAGTCGCGTGCGCCAGGCTTCGATCACGACCGAGATTAACGAGATCGTCGGCGGAGCCTCAGCATTGGAGGAACAGTAATGGCTAATAACACCGTAAAGCTTGCGGTCGAGGAAGCCACCAAGAAGACGACTGCCGGTGATGGTCGCATCGTGCGAATCATCGGCCCTGTCGTCGACGTCAAGTTTGACGGCGCGGTGCCCCCGATCTACAACGCGCTCACGGTCGAGGCCGAGACCCCGATCGGTCACCTGAGCACGATCCTCGAGGTCGAGAGCCAGCTTCCGGGCGGCGTCGTCCGCACGGTCGCCATGTCCTCGACCGACGGCCTGCAGCGCGGCCTCATCGCCACCGATACCGGTGAGCCCATGAAGATGCCCGTTGGCCCCAAGACGCTCGGCCGTATTTGGAACGTCATGGGCAAGCCCGTCGACGGCAAGCCCATGCCCGAGGTGGAGGAGTTCTACCCCATCCACCATGCAGCGCCCCGTTTCGACGAGCTCACCACCAAGACCGAGATCTTCGAGACCGGCATCAAGGCCGTCGACCTGCTCGAGCCCTACATCCGTGGCGGCAAGACAGGCCTGTTCGGCGGCGCCGGCGTTGGCAAGACCGTTCTGATTCAGGAGCTCATCAACAACCTCGCCCAGGAGCACGGCGGCACCTCGGTGTTCACCGGCGTCGGCGAGCGTACCCGCGAGGGTACCGACCTGTTCCTCGAGATGAGCGAGTCTGGCGTTATCGACAAGACCTGCTTGGTCTATGGTCAGATGAACGAGCCGCCCGGAGCGCGTCTGCGCATCGGTCTGGCCGGCCTTACCACCGCTGAGTACTTCCGCGATCG
Organism: Collinsella sp.; assembly: GCA_048244295.1. GTDB lineage: Bacteria > Actinomycetota > Coriobacteriia > Coriobacteriales > Coriobacteriaceae > Collinsella. Next base: position 8,941 of record DBFAZJ010000123.1, on the reverse strand, counting down.
CGGCCAGGACGTTCTGCTGTTCATCGACAATATCTTCCGCTTCTCCCAGGCAGGTTCCGAGGTTTCCGCACTGCTGGGCCGTATGCCGTCCGCCGTCGGTTACCAGCCCACGCTGGCAACCGAGATGGGCGACCTCCAGGAGCGCATTACCTCGACCAAGACGGGCTCCATTACCTCCGTCCAGGCTGTCTACGTCCCCGCAGACGACCTGACCGACCCGGCGCCTGCCACGACGTTTACGCACCTCGACGCCACCACGGTTCTTTCGCGTAGCATTTCGTCGCTCGGCCTGTTCCCGGCTATCGACCCGCTCGCATCTTCCTCCGACGCTCTCGATCCCTCGATCGTCGGCGAGGAGCACTACCGTGTCGCCGTCAAGGTCCAGGAGCTCCTGCAGGAGTACTCCGACCTTCAGGACATCATCGCCATTCTGGGTATGGACGAGCTGTCCGAGGAGCAGCGCCTTACGGTCAACCGTGCCCGTAAGATTCAGCAGTTCCTCTCGCAGTCCTTCCACGTCGCCGAGAAGTTCACCGGCAACCCCGGTGTCTACGTCCGCGTCGAGGATACCGTCCGCTCTTTCGCCGAGATTGTCGACGGCAAGGCCGATGACCTGCCCGAGCAGGCTTTCCGCTATGCTTCCACGATTGAGGACGTGCGCGAGCGCGCCCGCAAGATGGGGGAGAAGTAGGTTATGCGTATCCGCATCGTGTGCCCCGTGAGCTGCGCCTATGAGGGCGACGCTGCGTTTGTGTCGATTCCGTCCACGGATGGCGAGTTTGGCGTTCTGCCTGCTCACTCCAGCGAGATCTGCACAATCGACCGCGGTTACGTTCGCGTTTCCGATAAGGCCATGGGCACTGTCGACCACACGTTTGCCGTGGCCGGCGGCTATGCCCAGGTTGCGGACGATGTCGTTACCGTTCTCGCCGAGCGCGCTTGCGATTTGGCGACCGTCGATGCCGACAAGCTTAAAGCTGATATTCAAGGTTTTGAAGAGAAGCTGGGTAATTTGTCGGAGGATGATGCACGCCGCGCCTACCTCTATAATGAAATCGCATGGTGTAAGCTCAAGCTTGCCCAATAGTCAAACGATTTAGCGTTCGACCATTTGCGAACACATCATGCCCGGGATGGCCCAGCCATCCCGGGCATGCTTTTTGAAAGGGTAGACCTTGGATATTATCCGCGTTGAGGGTGGCCACGCCATCGGAGGCTCCGTGCCCGTCTCGGGTGCCAAGAACTCCGCACTCAAACTCATGGCGGCAACGCTTCTGGCGCCGGGCAAGACGACGCTGCAGAACGTGCCCGATATTTCCGATGTCCACGTGATGGGCAAGGTGCTCAAGGGTATGGGCGCCACAATCGATGTCCTTGACGAGCACACGCTCGAGATTGATACCTCTCAGGTCGATTCTTGGGAGGCCCCCTACGAGCTCGTTGCCAAGATGCGTGCTTCCACAGCCGTGATGGGACCCCTGCTGGGTCGCTTCCATCGCGCCAAGATCGCCATGCCGGGCGGCTGCAACCTGGGTGCTCGCAAGATCGATATGCACATTCTTGGTCTTGAGGCCCTGGGCGTTGAGTTCGATACCGCCCACGGCTACATCAACGCTAATGCGCCCCAAGGTCTGCGCGGTACCACCGTCACGCTCGAGTTCGCCAGCGTCGGTGCGACCGAGAACCTCATCATGGCATCCGTGCGCGCGCAGGGCACCACGGTTATCGACAATGCCGCCCGCGAGCCCGAGATCGTCGATCTCGCCAACATGCTCAACGAGATGGGCGCCAAGATTGTTGGCGCCGGTACGCCTGTCGTGACCATCGAGGGCGTGGAAGAGCTGCATCCTGTTACCCATCGCGTAGTGGGCGACCGCATCGAGGCTGGTACCTTTATCGTTGCCGGTGCGTTGATGGCCGACGATCGCGGTGTCGATGTCACGGGCTTTTGCCCCATTCACTTGGGCATGGTGCTCAAGAAGATGGAGCTCATGGGTATCGACTGCGAGCGCGTCGAGGATGGCGTCCATGTGAACCGTGCCGAGCGTATCAAGCCGGTCGACATCCAAACGCTTCCGTTCCCCGGCTTCCCGACGGACATGCAGGCGCAGATTATGGTGCTCTCCGCTCTCGCCGACGGCAGTTCCGTTATTACCGAGAACATCTTCGAGAATCGCTTTATGTTTGCCTCTGAGCTGGTGCGCATGGGTGCCGACATTCGTATCGAGAGCCATCATGCCATGATTCATGGCGTCAAGGGCTTCTCGGGTGCACAGGTTACCTCGCCCGATCTGCGTGGCGGAGCGGCCCTCGTCGTAGCGGGCTTGATCGCCGACGGGACGACCGAGGTTTCGGCCATCCATCACATCAAGCGCGGCTACGAGCAGTTTGTCGAAAAGCTGCAGGCGCTCGGCGCGCATGTCGAGCATGCTACCGTCCCCGATCCCGTCATCTACTAATACAGGTTGCCTATGTTTAATAAAAAGCCCCTCGCGGATACTAGCACCCGAAGACCCTCAACTGGTGCACAGGCCAAGATCTACAGTCGCGATAACGTGGCTCGCTATTCCGAGCGCGCTCGTCAACGTCGTCGTAGCCACACGATTCGTCACGTCGCGCTCATTGTCGTGCTTGGCGTGCTGCTGAGTGCCACTACCGCTGCCGGCCTGTGGTTTGCCACCATTATGGGCAAGCTCGGCGATTCTAATGTCATTACCGACAATCTGCGTCGGGTTCTGGTTGACACCGATGAGGCAAAGGATCCGTTCTACGTGCTGCTTCTTGGCACCGACGGCCGTCCGGGCGAGGATACGTATCGTGCCGACTCGATTATCCTGGCACGCATCGACCCCACGCAAAAACAGGCGACGCTCATTTCCGTTCCGCGCGATACCAAGGTCGAGTACAAGGGCGAGACCATGAAGATCAACGCCTGCCATACCGTTGGCGGCGCCGAGGCCATGGTCGAGGCGGTCAACGAGCTGTGCGGTGTTCAGATTTCCCACTATGCCGAGGTCAGCTTCGACGGTATGCAGGCGCTGATTGATTCGGTTGGCGGTATCGACATTAACGCAACCGATGATGTTGACGACCCCGAGCACCTGGATATTAAGATTACCGCTGGTCAGCAGCATATGGACGGCGCTACCGCCCTTACCTATGCCCGCTGCCGCTACATCTATGCCGACGGCGATTACACGCGCATGCGCCACCAGCGTCAGGTGCTTGGCGCCCTTGCCAACCAGATTCTCAATAACTTCGATGCCACGAAGATCTTTGGCCTGGTCAATTCGCTGTCCGATATGCTCGTAACCGATATGAGCGTTCAGGATATCGTGTCTACGGTCAACGCCATGCGCGGTATGGATGTCGACGGTATCTACTCGGCCAACCTGCCCTCGTACGCCGACGACAGCACCATGATCGACGGTGTGAGCTACGTCTTTGTCTACGAGGACGAGCTCAAGGAAATGATGGAGCGCGTCGATGCCGGCAAGGATCCCAAGGGTCCCAACACCATGGGTCTTTCCGACGGTTCCAGCTCTACAATCGGCGACCTGAACAACAACACGTCTGACGACTACGCAAACGGTACCGCAACCTCATCGGTCAGCTCTGACGATTCCGATGACTCAAGCGATTCGAGCGATTCGGACTACTACGAAGAGCCGACCGGCGACGGCAACGGCTACGAGGCCAACTACTAAGTTACGGCGTTTTACCAAACACCGTAACGGCTCGACGCTGCGCGCCGCCCAAGGTGACAATTTGTCATTCAAAAGGCAGGGCATGACCAGAAGGTCAATGCCCTGCCTTTTTCATGCCAACTTGTTCACCTTGGACGTCGCTCGCTGACGTTGGCTCAACCTGCGGTGCTGACTACTCCCCTTGCCACCAAAAACCGCCCCGTTCTCGGTTTTGAGGACGGGGCGGTTTTGCTTACCTGGATTGTTCGAGTTCCCTATGCAAAGCGGGCGACGAGCTCCTGGAGCACGTCGGTCATCTTGACGAGCGAACTAACCGGGACGAACTCGTTGACGCCGTGGTAGCAATAGCCGCCGGTGGAAAGGTTGGGGCAGGGCAGACCGCGGAACGACAGCTGGGCGCCGTCGGTGCCGCCGCGAATCGGCAGCACTTGGGGCTCAACGCCGCAGGCAAGGTAGGCTTCCTTGGCAACATCAATAAGCTCGGGATAGTCACGAACGATCTCGGCCATATTTCGATACTGCTGCTTAATCTCGACCGTCACGCGCTCCTCACCCAGACGCTGGTTGAGCATCGAGGCGGCGGCATCAATAAGGTCGAGTTTCTGCTGGAACTTGGCGGCGTCATGGTCGCGGACGATATAACGCGCTGTGGCGTGATCGACGGTCGCAGATACGCCCTCAAGGTGATAAAAGCCCTCGTAGCCTTCCGTATACTCCGGGCGCTGCACGTAGGGGAGCAACGCGTTGAAGTCGCAGAACAGATTGCCTGCGTTGATCATACGGCCCTTGGCGTCGCCCGGGTGGATGGACTGGCCCTCAAAGCGGACGGTCGCCTCGGCGGCGTTAAAGCACTCCCACTCCAGCTCGCCGATGGGGCCGCCGTCGACCGTGTAGGCGTACTTGCAGCCAAAGGTATCGATATCCAACAGCTCGGCTCCGTGGCCGATCTCCTCGTCAGGGCAGAAGCAAATGCCGAGTGCGGGATGGGGCAGAGAGGGGTCCTGAGCGATACGCGCGACAAGTGACATGATCTCGGCGACGCCTGCCTTGTCGTCCGCGCCCAGCAGCGTGGTGCCATCGCTGCAGACCAGGTCCTCACCCGCGAGGTCGTTCAGGGCGGGAAGCTTGGCGGTACTCATGGCAACGGGCTTACCGTCAACCGTGCCGCAGACCAGGTCGCCGCCTTCGTAGTGTACGATGTGCGGTTTCACGCCGGCACCCGGTGCAACTTCGGTGGTGTCGAGATGGGCGATCAGGCCCAGGGCGGGCTTGTCCTCAGCGCCCGCACTTGCGGGGATATGCGCGCAGACATAGGCGTGCTCGGTCACGTGGGCATCTTCCGCACCAAGCTCGCGCAGCTCTTTAGCCAGCACGTTGGCAAGGTCAAACTGAACGGCGCTCGAGGGTACCTGGTCGCAGTTTGCATCCTCGGACTGCGTGTTGATCTGGACGTAGCGCAAAAAGCGCTCGAGGACATCGGGGCTTGTGGTGGTGCTTTCCATAAAGACCGCTCCAATCTTGGTCGTCGTGTGCAACAAGAACTCTAGCACGGTATGCCACGGCATACCACGACGCTTGGATGGGGTAGAATCAGCCATTGAATGCAGAAGGGACGGAAGATCATGGATACGACAAATAGCTCGCGCGAACTGCATCTGACGGTGGCGAACGAAGACTACTTGGAGTGCATGGTTCGCATTGAAAGCGAAGAGGGGGAAACCAACGGCGTGCGATCGGTCGACATCGCGCAGCGCCTTGGCGTCTCCAAGGCATCGGTCAATAAAGCGGTTTCGGCGCTCAAGGCATCCGAGCTTGTCGAGCAATCGCACTACGGCAAGGTAGTCCTGACCGATCGCGGCCGCGAGGTTGGTACGGCTATCTGGTACCGTCATCGCCTCATCCGCACGTTTTTGGTTCAGGAGCTCGGTGTCGAATTTGAGCGAGCCGATTCCGAGGCCTGCATGATGGAGCATGCGCTATCCGAGGACACGATGAGCCGCTGGCTCGCCTATCTCGAAAAGCAGGGAATCAGCGTCGAGGAATAGCGGGATATATATGGATACGAGTTATTACAACCGCTTTGGTGCCGAGGAACTTGCGCGCCGCTTGTCGAGCGAGACCTTGTTGGCGCAGGGCCCCATGGGCAGTGTTTTGTTGAGTGAGTACGATGCCGCCGACATTCCACCGGCGTTTTGGAATCTGGCAGAGCCGCAGACCGTTTCTCGTATCCATCGCTTGTATGTCGCCGCCGGCGCGCAGGTGCTCATTACCAACACCTTTCAGGCATCGAGGTATGCCCTCAAGCACGACCAGATTTCGCCGTCCGTGGCGGAGGTCAATCGCGGGGCCGTCGACGATGCCCGCCAGGCGCACCCTCAGCTGCTGCTAGGCTCGATGGGCCCGATCGGTATTGAGTGGTTTGCCGAGGACTCTGCCGAGTATCGTGAAATCCGAGGCGTTGCGCGCGAACAGGCACACGCCTTGCTCAATGCCGGCGTTGACGGTCTGCTGATCGAGACGGTGACGTCTATCCGTAATTTGCAGCCCATGCTTGCCGGTGCCCGAGATGCCGCCGACGGTATGCCTGTTCTGGTGAGTTTTGTCGTTGACGATAAAGGCGACCTGTTGGGCGATGGCCTCAACATCGAGGCAGCCGTTTTGCACGCCGAAAAACACGGCGCAAACTCGATTGGTGTTAATTGCTGTTCGCTTGCGGCCGCGAACGCGGCGGTGCCCAGGATGGTTGCATCGGCGACTACTCCCGTCACGGTGCGTCCCAACGTAGGCGATCCGGTCCAGACTCAGGATGGCCCCGTATGGCACGAGAACCCCGAAGCTTTCGCGCGCGCATGCATCGAATGGAGACATGCCGGTGCCGCAATGGTGGGCAGTTGCTGTGGAACCACGGCAATCACTACGGCAGCGATGGCCGAGGCGCTCGATATATAAAGGCAAAACCGCTCCATACGGGGCGGTTTTTTTATTGCCTGCATGTCCTCGGCAGCATTTGCCCAAATGGTGAATGCTGGTGCCGGCAGGTTGCCGAGTGCGTGTTGCGGGTATACCTCACGCGTACCATGATCCAAACACTGTGAGGTGTCTGCGCGTGTGCGCGATAATTCATTTTGGAACTGACGGTTGGCGCGCTCGCGTCGATGAGGACTTCACTGCCGATAACGTTGCCCGTATCGCCGATGCCGTCGGCGAGTTGTGGCAAAAGACCAATCCGGGCAAAACGGTATATATAGGGTTCGACACCCGGCCCCTGGCGCGCGAGTTCGCTGAGCTTGCGGCGGGCGTGCTAGCAGCGCATGGGCTAGACGCCGTGCTCGCTTCGCGACCTGTTCCGACCCCTGCCCTTACGTGGGCGGCGGCTTATGACGGTGAGGCGTGCGGCGCGCTCATGGTGACGGGGTCCCATCATCCGCAGGGTTATCTGTGCCTCAAGATTCGCATGGGTGACGGCTCAACCGCCAACCAGGATGTCATCGAAGAGCTCGAAGAGACCATGGCTCCCGAGCCAATGGAGATCGAGGGGCAATATCGCACCGCAGATATCATTCCAGACTATATGCAGGCGGTGGCATCGTTTGTCGATGCCGAAGCCATCCGCACCGCGCACTTGCGCGTGGTTGTCGATCCCATGGGCGGCGCAGCCCAGGGCTATCTAGCCGACTTGCTGCGCGAGCTTGGCGTTGAAGTGCACGAGATTCACGCCGGGCGGGCGTCTGACCAAGAAGATATCTGCCCCGACCCCGTTGAGCCTTGGGTGGACGCTTGCGAGCGCACGGTTATCGAGGACGGAGCTTGCGCTGGCCTGGTGACCGACGGCGACGCCGACCGCATCGGCGCGGTTGACGAGCGCGGCAGATATATACATCCGCATCAGATCATGGCGCTCGTTTTGGGCGACTTGGTTCAATTTCGTAATTTGGAGGGGCGCGTCGTCGTCAATCTTTCATGCTCGACGCTCGTGCGTCGCATTGCCGAGGCGCTTGGCTGCCGCGTGACCGTCAAACCAGTCGGTTTCAAATATATAGCGTCGGAGATGAAGAAGGGCGGCGTTCTCATAGGCGGCGAAGAAGCCGGTGGTATCGGCATCGCCGCGCATATGCCCGAGCGCGATGGAATCCTCGCCTGTCTGATTCTGTGTGAGCTTATGGCAAAGACGGACGCGTCTTTGGGCGTTCTGGTCGACCAACTCGAGGACAGTTTTGGTAAGACGAGTTACGGTCGACGCGATTTGCGCCTTGAGGCCGAAGATGCCGAAACGTTACGAACCCTGCTGCCGGGCGTAAACCCCAAGTCGATTTGTGGCAAGGTGCCGCAAAACGTTAGCCATATGGATGGCTTGCGTTTGGCATTCGAGGATGACACGTGGCTGCTGGTCCGTCCTAGCGGGACCGAACCAGTGGTGCGCGTCTACGCCGAGGGGTTCTCGGTGGAAGAACGTGATGAGTTGCTCGATGCTGGCTGTGCTTTAGCTAGGGGGACGTATCCGCTTTAACCATGAGACTGCCTTATATAAAGAGATGCTCGGCGAGCGGTAGTTAACAGCTGGCAAACGTTAGTCGGATCACAAGATGTGTAGGAAATGTGTACGACCAGATTCCCGCCCCCGGGGCCCCTCCGGTCTGGCAATATATCTCCTTGCCGCGCGGCCCGGTGGAACCGGATGAGCCGCAAAGCGTGCACCTTGAGAACCGGATACTGCGAGGATGGACACTTCCGAGTGTCGCATCCGGGCAGACATCGAACCATTTGAAATGGTCTAACTTGGATTTGTTTTTCGCAAGGCCGCCGAGAGGCGGCCCCGAGAAATTCCTTTTCCTATACTAAAACCATATGAATCGAACGGAACCGATCAGCTAATAGTTGTGAGGACCGGACGGGCTCGAAGCCCATACATTTTGGACGGAGAGTTCGATCCTGGCTCAGGATGAACGCTGGCGGCGCGCCTAACACATGCAAGTCGAACGGCACCTATCTTCGGATAGAAGCGAGTGGCGAACGGCTGAGTAACACGTGGAGAACCTGCCCCCTCCCCCGGGATAGCCGCCCGAAAGGACGGGTAATACCGGATACCCCCGGGCGCCGCATGGCGCCCGGGCTAAAGCCCCGACGGGAGGGGATGGCTCCGCGGCCCATCAGGTAGACGGCGGGGTGACGGCCCACCGTGCCGACAACGGGTAGCCGGGTTGAGAGACCGACCGGCCAGATTGGGACTGAGACAC
>DBFAZJ010000122.1:0-2266 GCA_048244295.1 Collinsella sp. | reverse complement strand
GTCAACCTCGTTCTTAGCGCACCCGAGGGTGATGTAGAGCACGGAGCCCAACGGTGTATCCATGTTGGAGAGCGGTCCTTTCGAATGATATTAGCGGTAGTTGGTGAACTGCAGCGGCTGGCCGTAGTCCTGGTCGCGCAGAAACTGGATCACGGTCTGCAACGCGTCCTTCGAAGCAGAGGAAACACGCAGCTTGTCGGCCTCGATGGTCACCTTGACCTTGAGCTTTTGGTCCTTGATGTCCTTGTTGATCTTCTTGGCGGTCGCCTGGTCGATACCCTCGACGATATGGCCGAGCACGCGCACGGTGCCGCCCGATGCCGCCTGCGGAGCATCCCACGAGACAGCCTTGAGGTCGATGCCGCGCTTGATGAGCTTGGAGCTCAGCACGTCGACAATCTGTTTGGAGACAAAGTCGGCCGGGGCATTGATCGTAAAGAGCTTGTCGCCCTTCGAAAGCTCGATCGTGGCGCCGGAATCCTTAAGGTCATAGCGCTGGGAAATCTCGCGCGTGGTCTGCTGGAAGGCGTTGTCGACCTCTTGCATGTTGACCTCGGACACGACGTCGAAGCTGGAATCTTTAGCCATGATGTTTCCTTTCGCGTACGAGCGGCTTAGTAGCTATCGTACGAATAGTCGGTAGAATCGCTGGGCGTCTGACCGTCAGTTGCGGTATCGGCGCCATCCGTGGACTGGGCATCGGTACCGTCGGTGGTATCGGTACCATCGGTGGTGTCGGTACCATCAGAACTTTCACCATTCTCGGAATCAGACGTCTCCTTCTTGGGAACGGTGATCGTCACGCGCGCCACGCCCGAGGTCTTGGTATCGTAACGGACCTTTTCACCGTTCTTGGTAACGGTGACATCGGAAGGCTTGGACGTGGTAATCTCGATTGAGGACTCGGGCGTGTACTCCTGCTCAAAGGGGCCAGTCGCCTGGGCGCCATAGACCGACTTGCCGTCGACCTTGACCTCAATCCACGCGGTCTTTCCCTTGGCAACGGAGACTTTGACCTTCGTGACCTCGTTCTCTTCCTTCTTGGCCGTCGTCTTGGTAGCGTCCGAATCAGTCGACTCATCCGTCGCCTCATCGGTGTCTTCGTCCTCGTCGACCGTTTCGGTCTTCTTAGAAGACTTCTTAGTCGTCGTCTTGGTGGCAGTGGGCGTCTCGGGCGTGGTCTCGGGCGCCGAAGATGCGCAGCCGCGCAGAAGCACCACGATGAGCACGATCAGCAGCAACGCCACGGCACCGATGCCGGCGTAGACGATACGCGGATCGAGCCCGTTGTTTTGAGGAGTACGGGATCCGCCGCGTCCACGACTGGAACTGCTGCGGCCGCCTCCCTGAGGCATACGACCACGATTGCTATCGGAACGGCCGCGATAGCCGCCCTGGCCCTGAAGGCTGCGCTGACCCGAGCGGGGCGCAAGTTCACCGCGGCCTTGATAGCCACGCTGGCCCGAACGCGGAGTCGAAGAGCGCTGGCCATACGGCTGTGATTGAGAGCGAAGACGCGGCGTCACCTGCGTGGTATCGGCATCCGCATAGCCACCGCGAGAGCGTCCCGTAGAGGCACCACGGTAACCGCGATCGGAATAGCCGCCGTCGCCGTAGCCGGCACGAGGGTCACGCGCCACACCGCGGGCAGCGGGAAGTGCACGATCCTCGGGCATCGGCGTACTGCGGAACCGGTCACGCTGCGAGCGAATCTCCTCGCCCGAACCCGTCTCAGTAATATAACCGGCCTGCTGAGGACGCTGTCCATCGCGGGTCGACCGACCGCCCTGAACCATCCGGAAGCGCCCGTTATCGACCGAGGAACGCGAATTGACGTAGCCGGCGGCGTCCTGAAAACGACCGCCCTGCTGCGACGTTTCGCGTTCGTATGCCATCAGGTCGTCAAAGTAGGCATTGACGACCTCGCGCGGATTGAGGCCCAAAAAGCGAGCATAGCTCGAAATCATGCCCTGTGCATAGCCGCGCGGCGGCATCGAAGCAAAGTTACCGGTCTCGAAAAACTCGATGATCTGCGGCCTGATTTTGATGGTGTTGGCGACCTGCTGAATGGAAAGCCCCATTCGGCGACGCTGCTCGAGCAGCATGTCACCAAAGCGTGCAGCCATCAGAATCCTCCAAACTCACAATCTTCACGTGCCATCTCGGCGTCGACAGATTCCAGCGCGGCAAGCCCCTCCTCGTCCAATAGGACCTCGCGCGGCTTGGAACCGTCGGGCGGGCCGACGACACCCTTTTCTTCCAGCAT
>DBFAZJ010000121.1:0-5500 GCA_048244295.1 Collinsella sp. | reverse complement strand
TCGCGGTCGATGTAGTCGGTATGGGTGTCCTTGGTCAGGTACACGACGTTGTCGCTCATGCGCTCGTAACGGTCGTCGTCGCGCAGGCGCTTGAGCTGCGGCAGGTAGCTGCGCAGCGGCAGCAGCGTAAACTGGCGCTGCTCAACAGCCGTACCGTTGTACCAGCACACCATGATGCCCATGATGAGCGCGGCCATGAGGATGGTGAAGTAGCCGCCGTGGAAGAACTTGGTAAGTGAGCTCACGAAGAAGAAGCCTTCGAGCAAAAGGAAGAAGGCCGCGAAGATCCACGGAGCAACCTTGAGCTTGCGCTCCTCGTGCAGGTAGAAGAAGAGCAGCAGCGTGGTGCACATCATAGTCAGCGTAATGGCAAGGCCGTAGGCGGCTTCCATATGCGCCGAGTTCTGGAACAGCAGCACCACGATGACGCAGCCGACAAGCATGACGTTGTTGACCATGGGGATGTAGAGCTGGCCCTTGGTCTCGGCAGGGTAGAAGACCTGCATGTGCGGCATGAGGTCCAGACGGCTGGCCTCGGACACCAGCGAGAATGCGCCGGTGATGAGCGCCTGCGAGGCAATGATGGCCGCGACGGTGGAAAGGCCGACGGCAAACGGGCGCAGGCCCGGGGCGAGCATCTGGTAGAACGGGTTGAGGTCGGCAATGCCCATGAGCTCGGGGTTGGCAGCGTTGTTCATAAGCCAAGCGCCCTGGCCCATATAGGAAAGCAGCAGGCAGCACTTAACGAACGGCCAGGTAGCGTAGATGTTGCCGCGGCCGACGTGGCCCATGTCGGAGTAGAGCGCCTCGGCACCGGTGGTGGCGAGGAAGCAGCTGCCCAGAATCATGATGCCCGCGTGGTTGTTGGGGCTCAGCAAAAAGGCGATGCCGCGCACCGGGTTGAGGCACAGCAGCACGGCGGGGTGCTGGAAGACAAAGAACAGACCCGTGCCGCCCAGGAACAGGAACCACAGCGTCATGATGGGGCCAAAGGCGTGACCGATCTTGGCCGTACCGATGCGCTGTACCAAGAAGAGCACGATGATGATGGCGAGCGTAATGGCGACGACGCGGCCTTGGTCATCGCCCAGCACGGCATGGACCGCCGGGATGGTGCGCAGGCCCTCGATGGCCGTGGTAACGGTAACGGCCGGCGTGAGGATGCCGTCGGCGAGCAGCGCGGCGCCACCTAGCATGGCGGGGATGATAAGCCACTTGCCACAGCGCTTGACCAGACTGTACAGGGCAAAGATACCGCCCTCGCCATGGTTATCGGCGCGCAGCGAGATGAGCACATACTTGATGGTGGTCAGCAACGTGACCGTCCACACGACAAGGGAGAGCGCGCCGAGCACGAACTCCTCCGTGACGCTTCCGATGCCGCCGTTGCCGGCAACGAGCGCCTTGGTTACATACATAGGGCTGGTGCCGATATCGCCGTACACCACGCCCAGCGTGACGAGCATCGCCGAGATGCTCACAGGAATCGCAGCGTGCGAAGCTGCCTCCTTGGCCTTTTGTTCCATAAGCCGGTTTCCTCCCAACTTTAATGTTCGAAGGAATTATAGGTAATCGGCCCATGTTTGAATGGCACTGTTTTCCCAGCTAGATAAACATTTATACGGCCTTTAAGCCACCTCGGCGATATGGAATGTGACAAAGGGACTGTCTCTTTGTCGCATCCGTCATTTTCCGAGCCAATTTTTGAACCACCACTCCATGGAGCGGCTCATCTCGGCCATAAAGGGACTCGTGTGCTTGCGGGTATAGATGTCCACGACGCGCTCCCCCACCACGCGGGCATGCGGACGGAACATCGCGTCCATCTCGGCCACCTGCGCGTCCATGGTCGCGGCATCGGCGCGGCAGTAGCGCTCCTCGTGCACCAGGTTCACCACGGGATGCGCAATGGCCGGACGCTCCTTACGGGGCGTGCCGATGATGAGCATCGACAGCGGCATGGTATAGGGCGGCAAGTCCAGCAGCCCGGCAACTTCCTCGGCATTCTCGATAACATCGCCGATGTAGCAGCTCCCCAGCCCCAGGGCCTCGGCGGCGACCACGGCGTTTTGCGCGGCGATCACGGCGTCCTGGGCCGCGATGGCAAAGTCGCCCAAACCCGGCGCGCGGCGGGGCGCCTTACCCGTGCGCTCGACAAACTCGGGCTCAAAGCAGCCCACGTGCTCAAACAGATCGATCCACTTGGCATAATCGACCACAAATATTAGTGCCCAGGGCGCCTTGGCGATCATGGGCTGGTGGTCGCACAGGTCGGCCAGACGATCCAGCGTAGCCTGCTCGCGAATGCTCACGATGGAATACATCATCATGGCGCCTGCCGACGGCGCACGGCTCGCCGCATGCAGAATCGCCGCCCGCCGCTCGTCGGTCACCGCCACGGGACGATCGTCGTCATCACGCGCGAAGGCACGCGTGGAGGAACGGTGCTCCAACGTGTCCAGCACCGCATTGCCCGTGGTCTCGACCGGATAGCCACACGTATCCACAGCCTTGGTGCAAACCTGCTCGTTCATCGCCTCATCCTCGCTAATTCTTTAAGAAGCCTTTACGTTTCCGTGTAATTCCCGTCCATTATCGCGCAGGTCGCCACTACATTGAGCCACACCGCCGCACATGCGCGTTAATATGGCTGGTTGTTGTGCGCAGCCCGCAAATGCAGCGCATATTTAGGTAACAATCGGGTAAACCCCCGCTTTCGTAGGTTTTAAGTTTGTGAGGAGTCTCAGCATGTTCGCTGCCGCCATCTCGCTCGTCGGTCTTGCGGCGACCGTCTACCTTGTTTTGCGCGAGGCCAAGACCATTCGCGCTCAGTCGGGCACCGTTGCCAAAAGCGCTCTTGGGTGGAGCGTCGCCTTCGGCCTGTTCCAGCTCTTTTTGACCATTTGGGGCGCCATTGGCCTCGTCGCCCAAAACGAGCCGCTCGCCTTTGTGATGCTCATCCTGACCAATGCCATCCTCACCGGCTGCGCTTGGGCCAGTATCGCCCGCGACCGCATCGCCCCGCGCGTCTTTGCGTTCGCCTCGGCCGATGCGCCCACCCCCACCGGCAAGCTCGCTCGTTTGCGCGGCGCCTTTGTGGGCAAACCGCTCGTCGCCGCCGTCCTGTGCCTGCTGCTCGCCGGCGTCTTTGCGCTGCTGGGCATGGAGGTCTCGTCCAACCACGACTTTACCTGGGTCTACCCCCTGTGCATCCTGCTCGAGTGGGCCATCATCACCACGCTCATGGTCGGCCTGTTCTTCCTGTTCCAGCGCCACGGCGCAGCTCCCGCGGTCCTGGCCTTTGCCCTCTTTGTCCTGGGCATTGCCGAGTTCTTCGTCATCACGTTTAAATCCATGCCCATCCAGCCGGGCGACCTTTCGGCCATCTCCACCGCCGCCGCGGTCGCCGGCACCGGCTACACCTTCTCCATCTCGCTGTTCTGCGTGCTGTCCATGGGCTTTACCGCCATCGCTATGCTGCTGTGCGAGTACGCCGGCCTGGTGGCACCGCACCGTCAGAAGGGCGCCGCCAACGCCAAGCGCATGCTGCTCACCAATCTGCTCGTCGCCGTGCTGTGCCTGGGCGGCGTGACCGCGCACGTCACGCTCATCGACTACTACAACACCCTCGGCATCACCGTCTATACCTGGCGCCCGCTCGAGAGCTACTGGCGCGAGGGCTACCTGCCCGCCTTTATTAGTGCAGCGCAGTCCATCAAGCCGCCCAAACCCGCCGACTACTCCGTCGACGATGCCAAGGCCACGCTCAAAAAGTACGCCAAGGCCTACGACAAGTCCGACGCAGCCAAGAGTGACGAGCGCACCGCCGCAAAGGAGCAGTTCGACAGCGAGAAGCCCACGGTCATCGCCATCATGAACGAGACCTTCTCGGATCTGTCGATCTATCAGAACATGCGCGCCGGCTACGAGGGCCCGCAGTACTTTAAGAGCCTGTCCAACTGCCTCAGCCGCGGCAAGCTCTACGTGAGCGCCTACGGCGGCGGCACCGCCAATACCGAGTTTGAGTTTATGACCGGCAACTCCATGGCCAACCTGGGCTCGGGCGTGTACCCCTACACCATCTACAACATGGAAACGACCGGGAATCTGGCAGAGCAGTTCAAGTCGCTCGGATATTCCACCACGGCCATGCACCCCAACCACGCAACCAACTGGAACCGCGAGAACGTCTACAAGGACTTTGGCTTTGACCAGTTCCTGTCCATCAACGACTTCCAGGGAGCCGACACCCTGCGCGACATGGTGACCGACCAGGCGACCTACGACAAGATTCTTGAGCTGCTCGACCAGAACGCCGATCCGCAGTTTATCTTCGACGTGACCATGCAGAACCACTCGGGCTACGACACGGGCCTGCTGCCGGTCGACAAGCAGATGCACCTGAATATCGACACGACCGATCTGGACGCCAAGACCGTCGAGGACGGCACGCTCTCCGATGTCGACGAGTATGTCTCGTGCATCGAGCAGTCCGACCAGGCGCTGCGTTACTTCCTCAACGCCCTGAACAAACTCGATCGCAAGGTGGTCGTGGTGTTCTGGGGCGACCATCAGCCGTTCTTCCCGTCCAAGTTCAACGACAAGTGGTTTACCGACGAGGACGACGCCACCCACCAGGAGCGCCTGTGGCAGACCGATTACATCATCTGGGCCAACTACGACGTTGCCGGCTGCGACCAGACGAGCGAGATCGATGACCTGTCCACCAACTACCTGTCAACGCAGCTTATGCAGCTGATCGGCGCCCCGCTGACCGACTACCAGAAGGCGCACATGACGCTGCGCGAGTCGCTGCCCGCCATTAACTCGGTCGGCTACGAGGACGCCAGCCTGCGCTGGGCGCTCTCCTCCAACGTCACCGGTGACGACGCTGCCGCCACCAAGGCGCGCGAGGATTACGCCAAGATGCAGTACTACGAGATGTTCCGCGACGGCAAGAACGTCTACACCGAGCACTTCCAGACCGAGGCCAACGAGACCGACCCCAACCTGGCACCGGGTACGACCAAGATCAAGTAGCGACTAGCTGCGAGTTCACAACTGAAACGTCTGTCCGGGCGGAGGTATGTAAGGTTCCCTGCTCGGACAGTCCTGCGCAAAGGAGGCCACATTAAGTGGCCTCCTTTGCGTGCGGAACTCGCGATGAACCTTATATGCCTTCGCCTGGACAGACGCCCTGATGTTGGGGCGTGGCTTGTCTTGGGTGTATCGCCGAACATATATAAGTTGAAGGCCACGTTATGTGGCCTTCTTTGTTTGCGGAAAGTGTGTCCCGGAATTCTTGTCTGGAATGGGATGCAGTTTCCGGTTGGCTCTCATTGGGAAAGTTCATCCCATTTCTCGGCCTAATTATGGGACGCAGTTTCCCGTTGAGGACCGGGACTGCGGACGATTTCTTGGACCGTTACGCGGCCCTTCCCAGCGCGGCGCGGAACTCCGCGGGCGTGCGGCCGCCGAGCGCATCGCTGCGCCTCTCCGT
>DBFAZJ010000120.1:0-9940 GCA_048244295.1 Collinsella sp. | reverse complement strand
TCAAAGTTCAGAAGAACGCATAGGGGAGTCGCACCCCAAAACGTTTCATGTGAAACATCGAACGGCCCCGGTTACAGGAGATGCAACCGGGGCCGTTTTATTTATTGACCTTAATTTTGAATCAGCTGCTACCTGTCCCATTTTTTACGGCCAAAATAAGGGGTCCTTGCCTCGTGAATCAGACAAGGACCCCTCAAAATATGCTAAGTAATTGTTAGGTACCTAATAGCCTACATTTTCCCATTGGTTACTAACCCAACCTTGATTAATCTTGGGATTCTTCGTTACCTGAGCCGTACGCATGGCAACATCTTCTGTCATAACATCCATTTTCTTCTTGGATGTATCGACAATATCTTGCGCACTACGAAGCAAACGACCTCGAAGTTCATCGTCTGTCGCGATCTTATAGCCAGCAAAGGCACCAGCCGCGACAGTCGTCGCCAATGCAATCGCTGTTAAAATCTTATTCCTCATCTTGGCCTCCTTGATCAAACTGAATCATTTCGCCAAGAATACGAGAGAGCTCTTCCTCGTCTTTAAACTCAATCTCAATCTTATTCTTTCCACGCGAGCTCTTCACACGCACGTTGGTATTAAATACCTGGCGAAGCACACGGGCGGCCTTTTTAAAAGACTGAGGCGTCGCAGGCCTCGGCGTCTTAGGTGTCTCTCCGGCAGAAAACAACGGAGCAAGATTTTCTGTCGCTCTTACGGAAAGGCCCTCTGCAACAACTTTCTCTGCAAGTCGAATACGCGCGTCTTCATAGGGAACCGCAAGAATCGCACGTGCATGACCAGCAGTAAGTTTGCCCTCAAAAATCATCTGCTGAACTATTTCGGGGAGATCGAGAAGACGCAGCGAGTTTGTAATTGCAGAGCGTGACTTGCTTACTGCCTTCGACAATGCCTCCTGGGTCATACCGCTGGCATCGATAAGCTGACGATAGCCCTTGGCCTCTTCGACGGGATTCAGATCAGAACGCTGAAGGTTTTCGATAAGAGCAAGAGCAAGCATCTCTTCATCATTAACATCTTTAATGATGACAGGCAGCTCTTCAAGACCAGCAAGCTTTGATGCCTGGTAACGACGCTCACCAGCGATGATCTCATAGCCGTTTCCATGCTTGCGAACCAAAAGCGGCTGCAAAACGCCATGTTCTTGGATTGACTCGCTCAACTCGCGAAGTTCAGTTTCGTTAAAGTGAATTCGCGGCTGGTTAGGGTTGGGAACAATATCCTCAATAGGTAGTTTCGTTTCAGATGCAGCCTTTGAAGCGGATGCAGCCGAACCACCGGTCTCATACTCGGCCTCTGAGACCAAAGCATTGAGTCCACGTCCCAATCCGCCACGTTTCTTTACACTAGGCACGCTTGATCACCTCTTTTGCAAGGTTCATATACGCTTTTGCACCCTTATTTTGAGGTGCATAGGTAATTACCGGTTCTCCAAAAGACGGAGCTTCGGAGATTTTAACGGTACGGGGGATCAGCGTCTTAAACGCCTTATCACCAAAGTACGATTGAACCTCCTCAACAACCTGATTCGATAGAGAAGTACGCGAGTCATACATGGTCATAAGCACACCGTAGGTGTCTAAGCCCTTGTTCAGACGAGATTTGACCATCTTCATTGACTCAAGCAGCTTCGTAACGCCCTCGAGTGCGTAATACTCGCACTGGATCGGAATCAAAACGCTGTCTGCTGCGGTCAAAGCGTTGATAGTAAGCAGGCCGAGCGAAGGAGGGCAGTCAATGAAAATAAAATCGAACTCGTCCTGAATCGGCTCAAGCAAATCTTTGAGACGGGTTTCACGAGCAATTGCGCTTACGAGTTCAATTTCCGCGCCTGCAAGCTGAATTGTAGCCGGAATTACGAATACCTTTTTGCACTTTGTATCAAGAACAAGCGATTCTGCCGGCACATCATTCAACAATGCATCATAGATGCAGTGATCAAGGTCTTCTTTTTCAATTCCAAATCCACTGGTGCTGTTTCCCTGTGGATCAAAATCGACAATCAGTATCTTACGACCCTGCTCACCAAGTGCTGCTGCAAGATTTACAGCTGTCGTTGACTTACCGACGCCGCCTTTTTGATTGATGATTGCAATGATACGCGTGTCTTTTGCGCTCTTAGAACGCTTAACGTCGCGAAATCCCACGGTCCCTCCTGGTGTGTATTAAAGCTGTCAAACGGAGGATGTTTCACGTGAAACATTCCGAATCGATATCAACCGCCATGTTTCACGTGAAACACTGCAAGTTGTTAGTATCCATTATGTTTCACGTGAAACATCTAGGCAAGCGGATTCTTCTTTGCCATGCCATTTGAACGAGGCAATGATACGAATGCTGGATGACTCTTCTTAAGAACAATAAACTCCCTGTGACCCAAGCCTTCAGGCAAATCAATTGCGTCATTCAGAAGCAAAGTGAAGCCGCAAATCTTAGCTGCTGACATACCGGAAGCAAGCTCCTCATCCGAAGGATTGCCCTTGGTGATAACAAATAGCCCTCCATCCTTCAGGTACGGAGTCGCATACTCAACAAGAATCGGTAGAGGGGCAAGTGCGCGGGCGGTTACAACGGAGAACTGCTTCTTATGGCTTCGAGCATATTCTTCAAGACGATCATGAACCGCATGAGCATGTTTCAATCCAAGAGCATGGACAAAAGAATTGACAGCATCAACCTTCTTGCCAACAGAGTCAATATAAGTAGCTTTACGATGCGTGGCTATGGTTAACGGAATACCAGGGAAGCCCGCACCTGTACCCATATCGAGCAAAGCTCCCTCTGGAGCCTTATTGATATAGGGGAGTAAAACAAGTGAGTCGAGGATATGAAGTACTGCAGCATCTTCTACGTTAAGAATACGGGTGAGATTGGTTGTCTTATTTGTTTCTAGAACCAAATCCAAATGCTGAATACATTTCCTAAGCTCAACATCAGTTACGCTCAAGGAATACTCTTTGCAATAGAAAGCTAGACGACTCAACATCTCGTCAGCCTGCTGATCAGTAAGTACTAACAACGAAAGCTCCTTTCTGACAAAAATCAGTGTATCGATATCTTTTGACAAAAAAAGGGGACGTGGAAACCACGTCCCCTTAGCATAAGCTCGAGTAGATTATCGAGCAACAATCACCACATGGCGATCAGGGTCAGAACCCTCAGAATGAGTATCGACGGCATCATTGCCACGAAGTGCAATGTGAACCAGTCGGCGCTCATAGGCATTCATGGGCGGAAGCGAAACACTCTTATGAGTGCGGATGGCACGCTCGGCAGCAGACTGAGCCATGGAGGCAACCTTGTCCTGACGGCGGCTCTTGTATCCCTCGACGTCCACTACAACCGGATACCTAAAGCCAAGCTTGCGGCTCACCAGCAAAGAGAACATAACCTGAAGGGCATCAAGGGTGCGACCATGACGGCCAATGAGAACAGCAAGATCGGGAGCCGTTACATCCAAAATCAGCTCACCCTCGTCGCCCTCATACTCATCGATAGGAGAGTTGGCGGCATCGAAGTGCGAAAGGATGGAACGCAGGATGGAAATCGCAACATCGGCAATGGTGTCGAGCTCCTCATCGGTCAGCTCTTCACCAGCCTTGTAGCGCTGTGCAATCTCGGGATAATCGCCCGCGACCTGCGGGGCAACCTCCTCAAGCATATCCTCGATGATCTCTTCAGACATAACGTGCTCCAAAAGTTAGGTACCTAAATAAGATTGATATCCCGACTACTTCTTCTTGTGCGGGCGCGGCTTCTTCTCTCGACGAGTGACCTCAACCTGCAGCGGCGCGTTCTTAAGACGCTCCTCCTCATCGGCCTTCGCCTTGTCGATGACCTTCTGCGTCACGAAGATCTGCTGGATAACCTGCCAAGCAGACGAGACGTCGTAGTACAGCAGAACACCAACGGGAAGGCTCCAGCCCATCCAAAGCATCATGACCGTCATGACAACGGCCATCATACGCATGCTCTGGGCCTGCTGGCCGGTCTGGTTGCGCGACATATAGAGCTGCGGAATCAGGGTCAGGACGGCGAACAGGATCAGGCAGACCAGCGCAGGCAGTGCAACCATAAAGCCATCGGCAAAGGAAGCGCTCGGCGTGGTGGTCAGGTCGGGCAGGATGTTGAAGAACGAGAACGTGCCCTCGTTAAAGTACTGCGGCAGGTTACGAAGCAGCGTAAACAGGGCAAACAGGATAGGCATCTGAATCAGAAGCGGCAGGCAGCCGGACAGCGGATTGAACTTGTTCTCGCTGTAGAACTTCTGCATCTCCTCGGCCTGACGCTGAGGATCGTCGGCATAGCGCTCCTGGATCTCGAGCATCTTGGGCTGCAGCACCTGCATGCGAGCCGTCGACTTGGTCGACTTGAGCATGAGCGGCGTCAGCAGCAGACGGATGATGACCACCAGGATGATGATGGACAGGCCCCAGTCGACCGCAAAGGTCTGGATGAGCTTGAGCAGCTCGAAAAGGATGTTAACGATCCAATCCCACATGTAAGTTTTCCTCCGATAGCGAGTGCCCGCTAGGGCACAGGGTCATAACCGCCGACGTGCAGGGGATTGCAGCGAGCGATGCGCCTCACGGCAAGCCAGCAGCCTCTCAAAACACCGTGCTTCTCAATCGCCTGGACGGCGTATTGCGAGCACGTTGGGTAATAAATGCAGGCGTCAGGCAATAAGGGCGAAATAACCTGTTGATATATGCGAATAGGAGCGATGGCAACACGTCGCAAAACGTGATTGCTCATCGCTCCTCCCCGGCAACGCCGGCGCGCTTCATAAGCGAACGCAACGCCTTGTCCATCTCCTGCGGCGAGGAAACCCTCGTCTTGGGAGTTGCAAACAAGATGATGTCATAACCCACAACGGGAAATCCGCAGCTGCGGGCGGCCTCGCGCATCACACGCTTAGATCGGTTGCGCACGACGGCACAACCGAGTCGCTTAGCACCAACGAAGGCGACCCTTCCGGAGTCGCCTTCGCCAACCGATTCACATATGGTCATTCGAATCAGAGGGTGATTGAAACGACGCCCCTGACTGAACACATGCTCGAAATCTTGCCGAGACTTAATAGTCTTCATGCGAGATGTGTGTATCGCTGCTAGACAGTGAGACGCTTGCGGCCCTTGGCGCGACGACGGGCGAGCACGGCACGACCACCCTTAGTGGCCATACGGGCACGGAAGCCATGGGTCTTGGCACGCTTACGCTTATTAGGCTGATACGTACGCTTCATCTTAAGTTCCTCCTGCTGCATTTCGAGTGTCCGCGGGGACGCGGACGCAGATATAGACACGTGAGCTTGAAGATTGTAGGGAAATCAATGTTCAAATGTCAAGAAATCAAAGGTAAAAGGTTGCGCAGTTCACACGGTTCCCCCATAAGCCAAGCTCGATTTAGCGGTGCATGGCAACTTTTCACGATATTTCATCGAGTTTTCAACAGGTCATGTTGGCAATGTTGAGAACTTTTCGTCCGTTTTCCAAAGTTTTCAACAGGTTTTGAAAAGTTGTCGAAAGATGAGAAACATTGCACGGTGAGCTACTATTTGTTCGAAACCTTTTGGAAGATTGCGAGTGGCATGTCTGACGACTTTTACACCATGGTCGATTCCGGAGACCCGGCACCCGACAACGAGCACATCACCGGCGTGCGCGAAGAGCGTGACGAAGGTGAACAGACGACCACGCAGGGGCCGAAAGCCATGTACGCCGCACGCATCGCCGTCTATGACGACATGTTGTCGACACCGCGTGTGATCGTCATTGATCCGCAAGATGTCCGCACGTATTTGGAAGAGACGACCAACACCGTCTACCAGTGCATGAAAGAACAAGGCGGCCATATCTCGCTCATGGTCATCCGCGAGATTGTCGAAAACTTTATCCACGCGCACTTTGCCGAGCCCATCATCTCGATTCTGGACGGCGGAGACACCATCCGCTTTGCCGATCAAGGACCAGGCATCGACGACAAGGAACGCGCTTTCGACTTTGGCGTTACCAGCGCAAACAGCAAGATGAAGCGCTATATCCGTGGAACCGGAGCAGGGTTTCCCATGGTGCAGGAGTATTTGGAAAACGCCGGCGGTGCCGTATCCATCGAGGACAACATGGGCAACGGCACCGTGGTTACGGTAAGCCTGAACCCTAAACGCGTGCAGGAAATCGAGCGTGCCGGCGGACGCGGCGCTGCCGTGCGGCCCGAGACGGAGCAGCCCACATATCCCCTGCCGGGAGCTTTTGCGCAGCAGCCCATGGCAACGCAGCAGATGCAGCCCCCCGTGGGACAGATGCAGCAGCCCGGAATGCTACCTACACAAGAACCCCGGGCGGCATCGATGTCGATGCCGCCAAACACGCCAGAGGCCATGCCGCTGGCGGATCAGGATGCAGCAGCAATGCAGCAGGCGACGGGGGCACCGGGTGGCCAGCAAATGGGCTATCAGCCGTACCAACAGGGATATCCATATCAGCAGATGCCGCCACTGGGGTATGGCCAGCAGTTCCCGCAGCAGTACCAGCAGAGATATCAGCAGCCGTACCAGCAGATGCCGCAGCAGCAGTACAACCCCTGGGCCCAGCAGATGCCTCCGCAGCCTTACCAACAGTGGCCTCAAAGTTTTCAACAGCAAATGCCGCCGATGCAGAGTTCTCAACAACCAGCAGCTCAAATGATGTATCCTAATGCAGCAAATCAGTATGCACAGCCACAACCGGACGTGTACGTAAGCGATCGCGGCAACGCCGCGCTGGGCTATCTGGCGCAAAATCAAGCGTGCGGTGCAACCGATCTTGCGAGGGCGTTTGGAAACTCGGCCCCCACTTGGTCACGCACGCTCAATGACTTGGCGCAGGCCGGCTTGGTCATCAAGCATGGCCAGAAATACCATCTGACCGAACTCGGCGCCGCTCGCGTGCGAGCTCAGAGCTAAAGAACGGGAGAGACAGTGGACGAGGAAGCAAGCATCATCCTGGGGGATGCCATCGCCTTTTGCCAGCGCGACGGCCAAGATGCACGCCTCATCAACATGCTGGGGCAATCGCGCGCCATAAGCCTGACCGAAGATACGCTCACGATCGAGGCCCCCTCGCGCTTTGCCATCGCGCAGCTCAAAAAGCATCAGCCGACTATTGAGGCTTATCTGGAAGAAATCGCCTTTGCACCGATTGCTCTCGACATCGTGGCACCGCAAGGCGCCGCAGCGGAATCCGCTGCCACGACGGCGCCCGCCACGGCTCCCGCCGCTTCCCCGGCGGTGCCGGCCTCCGCAGGCGACGTACCGACGATCGAGCACCAGCACAGCGATGTTTCCCGTGAAACCATGGCACCGTTGCCGACTGCGGCGGCGGCGTCAACGAACGTACCCGTCACGCACATGCCCATCGCTCACGACGCAGCGGCGGGCGCGGATTCGGGCATTGCAATCAAAAACACGCTCTCGGCCGATGATTTTCGTCGCATGATGAACCAGATGAAGGGCGGAGCGCCGACTAAACCCACGCAAGCTGCGACCCCCACTTCACCCATGCCAGCACCGACCGTGCCGGCCGAGCAGAATACGGATGGAGCCCCGCTCGCCGCGAACTCAAAATTTACCTTTGAGAACTTTGTCTACGGCCCCGAGAACAGCCATGCCTATCGCTCGGCACTCAAGTTTGCCGCCCTCGCTGACGAGCGCGGCACGTGCACATCACTGTTCATCTACGGCAAATCGGGCCTGGGCAAGACGCACCTGCTACTTGCCATCAAAAACGAGCTCGCCGAGAAGTCGCCCGAGATCAAGGTCAAGTATGCCAACTCCCAGGCATATCTGGACGACCTGATGACCGAGTTCGACCGCCAAAAGAAGAGCAACGCCCCCATCATGCAGGCGTACCACGGCGTGGACGTGCTCATCATCGATGACATCCAAAACATCATCGGCAAGCGCGCGAGCGTGGACTACTTTTTCCAGCTCATGGACGAGTTCATCCGCAACAACAAGAAGGTCGTCATCGCGGCAGACCGTGCCCCCAAGGACCTGAGCATGGACGAGCGTCTGACCAGCCGCTTCAACGCCGGCATGCTCTGCCTGGTCGCAGAGCCCAGCTACGAGATGAAATACAAGATCTTGCAGCGCTATTACGAGAACACCATCGTCGCCGCTCCCGAGGCAGGCGACGACTCGCTGCTGGCGGCCTATGGGGGCGACGGCGGACACCTGACCGACGAGCACTTTAAACACATGGCCGAGGTCTCGGGCACCAACATCCGCGAACTCGAGAGCTTTTGCGAGCGCTGCGCCGGCGAGGCGGGTGACCGCGAGCGCGAGGGCGGGGAGCTCACCTTTGACGATATCGACGCCATCGCCAGCCAGTACTTCGACACATCGGCCAAAAAGATCAACGTGCAAACGGTTCAGTCCGTCATTGAAGAGCAGTACGGCGTGACGCACGAGGAGCTCATCGGCCCGCGACGCAACGCCAATATCGCCAAGGCACGCCACATTGCCATCTATCTGGCCATCGAGATGTGCGAGATGACGACCACGGCGGTGGGCGCCGAATTTGGCAACCGCAACCACTCGACCGTCAGCACGAGCTACAAAAAGGTCCAGAAGATGATCCAGGAAGACCGCACCGTCACCGAAGATCTCAAATCGTTGCGCGATAAAATTACACTGCGCTCGTAGGGAAATAGAGACACCTGTTGAAAACTTGTCAAAACCACGGGCATAAGGTGTCTAAAACCCAACCCGCGGTGATGAAAAGTTTTGCGCAGGTTTTGAACGTGGAAAACCACCCCCGTTGCACACAGGTTGCTGTCGATTTTCTTTCTGGGTCTGACCTGCGTCTTTGGGAGTAATCAACAGTTTCGTCAGTGCTATTACTATAATTAAGATATTTATATCTAAAGAAAGGTATTAAAAGATGAAGTTCACCGTCAGCCAGAGCTCGCTTACACAAGCCATCGGCGTCGTTATGAAGGGTGTCGCTTCGGCATCCACCCTTCCCATCCTGTCGGGCGTGCTCGTCAAGGCGCAAGACGGCATCTTGGAATTCCAGACCTCTAACTACACCATCTCGATCCGTCATCGCATCGCGGCGCATGTCGAAGAAGAGGGCGAGATGGTTATCCCCTGTAAGATGCTCTCCAATATCACCAAGACTCTCCCCGATGCCCCGGTCACCTTTGAGCTGTCCGAGCGCCAGGTGCTGATCAGTTGCGAGAAGAGCTCGTTCCGCCTGAACACGCTCGATGCCAATGACTTCCCCGAGTTTCCGGCCTATGCCATCGAGAGTGCCGTGGAGCTGCCGACCGATATCTTGTCCGAGATGGTCGGCCGCGTGTGGCGCGTCACCTCGACCGACAAGGCCCGCCCCATCCTGGGCGGCGTGCACATGAAGGTCGAGAACAACACCGTGCGCCTGGTGGCGACCGATTCCTTCCGCTTGGCCGTGTGCGATACGCAGGTCGAGACCTCGACCCTCGAGGGCTCCTTTGAGCTCAACGTTCCGGCCGACGCCTTTAACGACGCGCTGAACATCATGGCCAGCCAGGCGACCATCATGATCGGGGCTACCGACACCCAGGTCGTCTTCGAGGCCGGCAACACCACCTACGTGTCGCGCCGTATCGAGGGCATGTACCCCAACTACAAGCAGCTCATCCCCGATTCGTGCGTGACGAGCGTCAAGATCGACGTCGCCGCCTTTAACGCCGCCCTCAAGCGCGTGGCCGTTATCGCGAGCGCCAACCCCGCTGTCAAGTTCGAGATCGATGTCGAGAACGGGCAGATGGGCCTGTCCTCCATTTCCAATGACCAGGACCTTGCGCAGGAGACGATCGATGTCGAGGCCGAGGGCGAGTCGGGTACCATCGCCTTCAACTACCACGACATCTTTGGCTGCCTCAATGCCCTGTCCAAGGA
>DBFAZJ010000119.1:0-10801 GCA_048244295.1 Collinsella sp. | reverse complement strand
GCGGTCGATGATGCGGGCCATGATGAGGTTGCCGTTGCCGCGCTCCAGGTGGATGTCGGCGCCGGAGTGACCACCCAGCAGGCCGGAGATCTCGAGCGTAAGGGTGCTGCCGGTCTTGTGCTCGCGCACGATCGGGCAGGTGTAGGTAACGACGACACCGCCGGCGCAGCTGACGGTGGCCACGCCCTCCTCCTCGGAATCGAGGTTGATCATGGTGCGGGCGCTGATCTGGGACTTGTCAAGCGTCTCGGCGCCAACCAGGCCGGTCTCCTCGTCGGTGGTGAACACGCACTCGAGGGCGGGGTGAACGATCGAATCGTCATCGAGAACAGTGAGCATCAGAGCGACAGCAATGCCGTTGTCGGCGCCCAGGGTGGTGCCGTTAGCGGTGAGGACGCCGTCCTTGACGACCAGGTCGATACCATCGGTCGTAAAGTCGTGCTCAACGGAGCCAAGCTTGTCGCACACCATGTCGATGTGGCCCTGCAGCATCACGGTCGGGGCATTCTCGGCGCCGGCAGATGCGGGCTTACGAATGATGACGTTGTAGACCTCGTCCTGATACACGTCGAGGCCGCGCTCCTTGGCAAACGCAACCAAGAAATCGCTGATGCCCTTCTCGTTGCCAGACCCACGGGGGATCGCGCTGATCTCCTCAAAGAAATGGAACAGCTGGGCGGGCTCGTAGCCAGTAATCTTGTAGTCCATGGTGCCTCCTTGGCGCAACTGGTTAGACAATAAGACATGCGCCTTGTATATTCCCAGACTTCGTTTGCATAAACCACTCGAAAACGCCGAGCGCCCTCGCATCATCGGCTAACGGTGGACCGCATAGCGTAACGGTCACAACTTCACAGCTCTACAAATCGAGGCGCCCTTGCCGGAACGCCTCGATTGCACAGATCAAATTGTCGCCACACCCTACAGCGCGCCGGAACCGGCTTGCATCATGCCGCCGGGGCCCGAGGTCACGCCGCCGCTCACGGGCGCGGCGTTGCCGGTGTGCGGTGCCGCCGGGGCGGTATCGCCACCGAGCGTGCCCGCCGGACGCGGTGCCGGGATCTCGCCCGTGCCGTGGCTAAAGACAAACTTGCCATCGGCCACGTCGCACAGGACGGTATCGCCCTCGCCCCACTCGCCGGCCAGAAGCTCCTCGGACAGCGGGTCCTCGATGAGCTTTTGGATGGCACGGCGCAGCGGACGCGCACCGTTGGTGAGGTCGGTGCCCTCGGCCACGATCTTGTCATAGGCCGCATCGGTGAGCTTGATGTTCATGCCGTTGGCAATCAAACGCTGACGCAGGTCGTCCACTAGCAGGTGCGCGATCTTGGTGAGATTCTCGCCCGAGAGCTTCTGGAACACCACGATGTCATCGATACGGTTGAGCAGCTCGGGGCGGAACAGGCGCTTGAGCTCGCCCATCGCGCGACCACGGATCTCACTCGACGTGAGACCCTGCTCGCCGGTGGTGCCAAAGCCCACGCTCGCATCCTGCGCAATCTCGCGGGCGCCCACGTTGGACGTCATGATGATCACGGTGTTGCGGAAGTCTACCGTCTTGCCCTGGCTATCGGTCAGGCGGCCCTCCTCCAGCACCTGCAGCAAGATGTTGAAGATATCGGGGTGCGCCTTCTCGATCTCGTCGAACAGCACGACCGAGTACGGGTGACGACGAACGGCCTTGGTGAGCTGGCCGCCCTCGTCGTGACCGACGTAACCCGGAGGGCTACCGATGAGCTTGGAGACCTCGAACTCGCTGCCGAACTCCGACATGTCGAAGCTGATGAGCGCGTCCTTGCTGCCAAAGAGGTACTCGGCGAGCGTCTTGGCGAGCTCGGTCTTGCCCGTGCCGGTGGGACCCAGGAAGATAAAGCTGCCGCCGGGGCGACGCGGATCCTTGAGCGGCGAGCGGCTGCGGCGCACGGCCTTGGCAACTGCCTCGACAGCCTCATCCTGACCGATGATGCGCGTCTTGAGCACGCTTTCGGCTTGCAGCAGGCGACGGCTCTCGCTCTCGGTGAGCGAGGACACCGGCACGCCCGAAGTCACGGACACGATGTCGGCGATCTGAGAGACATCGATGGTGAGCGGGCTGGCGTCGAGCTCGGCGGTCCAGGCGGCCTTGGCCTCGGCGAGCTCAATCTCGGCGGCCTTCTGCCGCTCGGTAATCTCGGCGGCCTTGTTCATGTCGTCGCTCTCGGTGGCCTCCTGCGCGGCGGCCTTGAGCTCCTCTATGCGATGCTCGGCCTCGCGCACCGGCTCGGGCGCGCGATTCGCGGCGATGCGAGCGCGGGCACCGGCCTCGTCAATGAGGTCGATGGCCTTATCGGGCAGGAAGCGATCCTGGATGTAGCGGTTGGAAAGGTTCGCGGCGGCCTCGATAGCACCCTGCGTATAGCGCACATGGTGGTGCTCCTCGTAGCGCGGCTTGAGCGCGGTCAGGATCTTGACCGTGTCCTCGACGCTCGGCTCCTCGACATCGATGGTCTGGAAGCGACGCTCGAAGGCCGGGTCCTTGGTGAGGTACTTGCGGAATTCCTCGGCCGTGGTGGCGCCGATAATCTGGAAGGCACCGCGCGCGAGCACGGGCTTGAGCATAGAGCTCGCGTCGATGGAGCCCTCAGCAGAACCGGCACCGATGATGGTGTGCATCTCGTCGATAAACAGGATGACGTCGTCGGCTTCGGTGGCCTCCTGGATCACGTTCTTGAGGCGCTCCTCAAACTCGCCGCGATACTTGGCACCCGCCACGAGGCCCGGCAGGTCGAGCGTCCAGATATTCTGGTTCATGAGGTTCTCGGGCACGTTGCCGGCTGTAATCTGCTGAGCCAGGCCCTCGACGATGGCCGTCTTGCCCACGCCGGGGTCACCCAGGATGAGCGGGTTGTTCTTGGTGCGGCGCGAAAGAATTTCCATCATACGCTGGACTTCCTTTTCGCGACCAATTACAGGGTCGAGCTCGCCATCGCGCGCCTTCTGCGTGAGGTTGGTCGCGAACTGCTTAAGCGTATCGGTGCCACTCCCCTTTTGCTGAGAGGCATCCGAGCCGCTAAAGAACGGCAGGCCCGCACCGGGACGCCCGGCACCGGCGCCGGCGAGCGGACGCTTCTTGTCCTGGTCCTTGGCAGTGAGTTTCTCGATAGCCTTTTTGATGGAGGCGGACGACACACCCAGGCGCATGAGGATGTCCATGGCCATGCCGTTGCCCTCTTCGACGATGCCGATCAGCAAGTGCTCGGTCGACACGTAGGTCTGGTTATTCTCACGCGCCACGCGGAATGAACGCTCCATAACGCTAATGACGAGCGGCGTAAAGGCGAGCTTAGCCGCCTCGGTCTCCTCACTGGGCTCGGGAACCGTGGTCTGGACCTCCTTGAGGGTGTCCATGATGTCGTCGTAGGAGATATCAAGCGAGCGCAGTGCCTCGGCGGCAATGCCCTCGTCCTCCTTGGCAAGCGCGAGCAGCAGGTGCTCGGTGCCCACCTTATTTGAATGAAGATCGAGCGCCTCCTGTTTGGCCATCGACATGACCTTGCGCGCTCGATCGGTAAATCTATCTAACATGCTCGTTTCCTTACATGAGTTCATCGAAATCAAAACGCCCGCCCGTCGGCGGCGCTTTTGTCTCTTTACCCACAGGTTGTCTATGTTAACAGCTGGAGGAATATCTATAAACCCGGCTCACATGAATGCAGGTTATGACCGCATCGCGGGACTCACCGCGCGATGCGCGACAGGCGCCCCGCAAGAGAAACCCTAGGCGTCTTTCACCACGTCGGGACTCGTCTCACGCGATGCGCGATAGGCATCGGCCTCCTTGGAGACGCGTTCGAGCAGCTCGGATGTATCGACGCCCTCGACTTGCGCGACCGTTTCCACCGTCTGCATGGCGACCGCCCTCAGGTACGCGCACGCGCTGTCCCCCAGCTGCTCGAGGTCTATCTCCTCGCCGCCCTCCCGGGCAAAGCCGACCGCCATCACAAAGTCCATGATGCCCGAGACCAGAAAGCCCACCGCAAAGCTCGAATCCGCCTTGAGCTCTTCTCCGTCGGGGTGGACGATCTCTCTCACGCGGTCGATGATGATCGTATGGATGCCCTGCACGACCTGCTCGGCGGCACCCGCCCTCATGGTGATGACGATGCGCCGCAGCAGGCAGCGGACGTCGCGCCGGTCGAACGCCGAAAGGTCGCCCTCGCTCGAAAAATGCCAGAGGGCATCGGTGATAAGCTCGTTATCCTGCAGCAGTTGGGCTATGGCGATGGCGACGAGTTCATCGAAATCGTGAAAATAGTAGTAAAACGTTCCGCGATTGCACTGGGCGGCGCGGGTCACCTCGCCAACCGACAGCTCGAAGATGCTGTTGTTCTCGATGAGCTCCCAAAACGCCTCGATGATACGGGTGCGCGCATCGGGCGCATCGGCGTCCTTACGCGGTCTCGCCATGCGCCTCACCGCACCTCTGCGCCTTGGCGTTCATGATGAGCATCTGAAGACGGTTCTCCACGTTGGCGAAGCTCACGTCGGGATCGTAGTCGAGCGGCAGGAACTGCGCCGTGGGATACTGCTCCTTGAGCGCATGGATGAGCCCGCGCCCCACGACATGGTTGGGCAGACACCCGAACGGCTGCAGGATCACGAAGTTGCGGCAGCCGCGCTTGGCGTGCTCGAGGATCTCCGCCGGAATCAGCACGCCCTCGCCCGCATCGAACGTATGGTGCAGGATCTTATCGCTCGCGCGCACGAGCTCGGGCATGCGCGTCGGCGGCTCGTAGAGCGGGCTCGCCGCGCCCAGGCGGTCGCAACGGTCGTGCGCGAGCTCGAACAGGTTGTCCGCCGTGGCGTACCAGGCCTTTTCGGGCAGCGACAGGTCGACGTGGAACTCGCGCGACTGCGCATGCTTGTAGAAATAGGTCTTGCGGATCACGTCGGTCATGCGCGCCTCGATGACCTCGAGCCCGTTGTCCTCGAGGTAGCGCTCGATCTCGTGGTTGGCGCCGAGATGGAAATTGAGCAGGTACTCGCCCACGATGAGAACGGTCGGATGCGGGTTCGAGCGGTCGTACGGAACGGCGTCCATGATCGCAAGCGCGCGTTTGAAGCCCGTCGCCTGGCCTCTCAGCCCGGAGCGCTCCATGCCCTCGATAACCTCATCGAGCGCGCGGTCGAACGCAGCGTCCGCCGCGCCCTTCTCGAGCTCGTAGGGACGGATGCGCCTAAGCATAGCCTCGAGGGCATCGATCATGGGAAGACCGTAGGCGATCTGGATGCTCGGGCCAAGGCCGAGCTTGAAGCCCGGATGCGCATTGTGGGCATCGACGTCGTCGTTGGTGAGCACCGGGACATAGTCGTATCCCGCGTCGTCGAGCGCGCGGCGCAGCAGGGGCATGTAGTGCGTCAGGCGGCAGTCGCCGATATACTTG
The DNA here is from genome assembly GCA_048244295.1 of Collinsella sp. Lineage (GTDB taxonomy): Bacteria > Actinomycetota > Coriobacteriia > Coriobacteriales > Coriobacteriaceae > Collinsella. The sequence continues at coordinate 5,378 of DBFAZJ010000119.1, read as the reverse complement.
CCAGTCACCACGGCGACGTCGTGCGGGTCGTACTTACCGCTCTCGAGTGCCGCGAGCGCCTCGCCGATCACGATTTGCGCGGGGAAGCAGATGTCGTTGTGCACATAGCGTTTGCCCAGGCGGATGGCATCCTCGCGCCCGATATCAAGGGCCTCGGCGCGCACGCCCTGATTGCGCATCGCCGCGGTCATGAGCCTGCAGAACGCATGGGAGGTGTTGGGGACCAGCGCGATCTTGTCGTGCCGGTCGCGCTTGGTGTACTTGACCTTATACGGGTCGTCGAGCGGATGGACCGCGTGCACCCGGGCGCCCTCGGCACGCTCCTCCGCGCGACGACGGTTGACCGACTCGATAAACGAACGCACGCGAATGCCCATGGGACCGGCGACGTCGCTCTCATCGAGCTTGATCATCATCGGAACCTTGGAGCCCATCTCACCCATCATGCGCGCGATCTCGTCGGTGAGATACGCATCGTGGCCGCAGCCGAAGCTGCCCATCTGCACGAGCTCGAGCTCGGGCGTCGATGCGACGATGACCGCGCACGACAGCATGCGCGCATGGTAGTTGTTCACGATGTCGATGCGGCTGTTGGAAAGATCGACGTTGCAGACCCCCGGCACCGCATCGGGCGTCAGCACGGGGATGCCGCGCTCAGAGAAGAGCTTGGGCAGCCCGTGGTTGACCAGCGGGTCGTTGTGGTACGGGCGCGAAGCGATCACCACCGCGTAGCCGCCGTCCTCGTGCACGTTCTCGAGCACCTGCCTGCCGCGCAGCTGCAGCTGGTTCTCAAACGTCTCCTGCGCGCGGTCCGCCTGCTCGGTCGCCTTGGCAACCAGGTCGGCATCGATATCGAAGGTCTCCTTGCACCACGCCTTGAGCTGGCGGTTTCGGTCGCCCTCGTCGTACCAGTGGAACAGCGGCGTATCGAACGGAACGCCGAAACGCTCCTCCGGGTTATCGGAATTACGCATCACGTAGGGGTATCCCTTTACGACGGCGCACATCCACTCGCTGGTAGAGGCGGTGTTTTCGGTGGGCACCGTCGTGATGATGGGCATGAAGATGCGGTCGACGCCGGCGTCGACGAGATTGCGGATGTGCCCGTGGACGAGCTTGGCCGGGAAGCACACGGTGTCGGATGTGACGTGCGCCAGACCGCGCTCGTACATCGCCTTGGTGCTGCGTCCCGAGACGCGCACCTTAAAGCCGAGCGTGCTGAAGAACGTCGACCAGAACGGCATGGTGTCCCAGAACTCGAGCACACGGGGAATGCCGATCGTGACATCGCGCCCCCCGCTGACGGGAACCGTGGGGTACGACTCGAACAGCAGCTTCTCGCGGTCGACAAAGAGATTGGGGGCAGCCGCGGTCCGGTCGCGCCCCGTGCCGGGTGCCTGTGCCTCGCAAGCACCCTGCGGACGCAGCTCCTCCGCCGCGGGAACCTCGCGCACGAGCTCATCCCATGAGATGGCGCCGCCGCGCGGGCAGCGATTGCCCGTGACGTAAAGCGAGCCGTCGCCAAATGCCACGACCGCGCGCTGGCAGCGGTTGTTGCACCGACGGCAGGTAACGCCGCCGAACTCGCGATGCTCGAAGCGCTCCACGGCATCGAGCCCGATAAACGACGTGCCGGCGTCGCCCTTGCGGCATTCCTCGCGCGCGAGCAGGGCGATACCGATAGCGCCCATCAGCCCCGGGTGGGGCGCACGCGTGACGGGTTTGCCCAGATACTGCTCGAATGCGCGCAGCACCGCGTCGTTTCGGAACGTGCCGCCCTGGACGACGACTTTGTCGCCCAGACGGTTGAGATTTGAAACGCGAATGACCTTGGTGAACACGTTCTCGATAATCGAACGGCAGAGACCGGCCATGATGTCGCCCGGACCCTTACCGCGCCGCTGCTCGGAAACGACGCTGCTGTTCATGAACACCGTGCAGCGGCTGCCGAGAACGGCGGGGGCTTTGGACGAAAATGCCTCGGTCGCGATATCCTCAACGGCTATTCCGAGGTTTTTGGCAAAACCCTCGAGGAACGAGCCGCAGCCCGCAGAGCACGCCTCGTTGACGACGATATCGGTCAGCACGCCGTGGTTGAGCCAGATGGCCTTCATATCCTGTCCGCCGATGTCGAGCACGAAGGTCGCATCGGGAACGCATGCGCACGCGGCGCGGGCGTGCGCGACCGTCTCGACCGTATGGTAGTCGGCGTGGAACGCGCGCGCGAAAAGCTCCTCGCCGTATCCCGTGGTGCCCACGGCATCGATCGCAAGCGTGACTCCCGCTGTCTCCCAGCGGTTCTTCAAGCTGACAAGACCCTGTTGGGCGACGTCGAGCGGTCTGCCGTTATTAGACGCGTAGAACGAATCGACAAGCTCACCCGCCTCATCGACCAGGGCGAACTTGGTCGTCGTGCTCCCCGAATCGATACCGAGCGCCACACGCACCGTCTCTCCGGGCGCATACGCATCCGGACCCTTTGCCGGCGTCTCTTTGCCATGGCGTGCCGTAAAATCCGCCTGCTCGGCAGGTGTGGCAAAAAAGGGCTGGGCAAGACGTCCCTCCCCGCTTGCGGGCGCGACCGTCTCGAGCTTATCCAGCCGGACAAAAGCGTCGGGAAGGTCGATCGGTTGGGACGATGCGAACATGTCGGTCAGCGACAGGGCGGCACCGCGCGCGACCATGATCTGCGGATCGCGCGGGACGATAACCTGATCGTCCGATAGATTCAGTTGCTCCCGGAACACGCGGACCAGTGTGGGGTTGTAGGCGAGCGTACCGCCCTCGAAGATTACCGGCGGCTCGATGTCGATACCCTGGGCCAGACCGCCGATCGTTTGGCGGGCGACCGCGTGAAGCGCCGAAAGCGCCAGGTCGGTGGTAGGAATGCCCTCGTTGAGCAGCGGCTGGATATCGGTCTTTGCGTACACGCCGCAGCGGCCCGAGACCTCGTGGACGGTCGTTCCCCGGCTTGCGAGCTGCTCGAACTCGCCCGATTCGGTGCCGACCCCCATGAGCTTTGCCATCTCGTCGATAAATGCACCGGTACCGCCTGCGCACGAGCCGTTCATGCGCATGTCGGCAACCTCGATGTCTCCCTTATCGTTGGTGCGGAAGAAGATCATCTTGGCGTCTTGGCCGCCCAGCTCGATGGCGCAGCGCGTCTGCGGATAGAACCTGCTGATCGCGAGCGCGTTGGCGACCACCTCCTGAACGTACGAGGCGCCCAGCGCGGTCGCGATATCGCGCGCACCCGAGCCGGTCACCGCAACGCGCAGTGACTCATGGGGAAAGCGCTCGGCGAGCTCGCCGAGCATGGCGCGCACGCTCGCTGTCTGACACGCCCCGTGGCGGCGATATCCCCACCACGCCTCGGTCATATCCTCGTGCATCGCGTAAACTTTGGTCGTCGTCGACCCTACGTCCAGTCCTACTAGCAACGCCATAATGCTCCGTCTCTCGCATTTTTCCCGCTAGAGATATACCACTCTACGTAATACAACAGACTGTTGTATTTAAACTCCGTATAAAAAGCGGCTGCCGAAACGCTTCAGCAGCCGCCGAATGCACCAACAGATTGTTCTGCGCGCTAGCACGTCGGGCAACGGAGCAGCACGGGCCCTCCGGTCATGCGCACCGCTCACGCCCGCGATGTCGCCGAGAGAGCTATCCACGCTTAGGGCTCCAACCAAGCAAGTCGCCCGCGCTCAGCAGATCCCTAAGCGAGCTACTCGCACTCAGGAGCCATAGCCTGCTCCAAGAGCTCGGCATGCTCCTCCTCGAAAACCGTCCCCACAGGGAAGGCGCGGCGGAAGACAAAGCGAGCAACCGGACCAGCCACCAGCAGGTTCCAGGGCAGGGCCATGATAAAGTTGCGCGGAATGTTGACGAGCCACATCATCGGCAGCGCCTGCAAATTGGCAAGCGGGCCGCCGGGCATGTGGAACAGGCCTTCGCACGCGCCGTAGAGCGACATGATGATAACCATGGGAACGACCATGCAGGAGCTGACGGCGAGCGTCATGGCAAGCGGCGAGCTCTTGCCCGGCGTGACCAGGAATTTAAAGGCGAAGCCCTTAGCAAGGGGGCTGGCAACAAACCAGTCGCAGCACATGGCAAAAACGTAGGCAACGGGGAAGCCGAGCCACGCGGCGGCAACAACCTCGCCGTTGATGGCCCCATACTGCAGGGCAACGTTGTAGATGCTCATCCAGAGCACCATGCAAAAGCACATGATAAAGGTAAACAGCAGGCTCTCTCGTTTGTTCATAGGCATAAAGGGCATGGTCCTTTCTGTGTTACGCCGCTACGCCACGCAACAAAAACGGGCGAGCAAGATGGAGCTGTTGAGACTTCATCTCGCCCGCCCGTGGTACGTGCGTCTGCGACTACTTATGTGGTGAAACCAGCCTAGCACGAAAAGCACGTGCTTCGTAAGCGTTGAGTTTATGAAGATACAGGGCACCAATAATCCCTCGACCCCATAAGTTGCGGTGGAATACGGACTGTTTTGACCCTTTAAGCAGCAATTCAGTCCCTATTTCACCGCAACTCATTTGGTGCAAAGTAACCTGTCTCCCTTGCACCAATTAGCTGGTGTGGCGCCAGCGAGGGTCGGTGAGGGTTCTCGCCACGCCCAAGCCAACGGGCAAAAACGCCACGATGAGCACCGCGCGCACAAACCAGCCGAGCATATTAACCGTATCGAAGGTGCACATGTAATACATCGAGCGATACAGATACAAGCCCGGCACCATAATGACAATCGATGGCACCGTGAGGGCGATACGTGGGTAGGTGAGCTTGACTTCGGCCAAGCTTGCCAGCAGCCCCGATACCAGAGCGCCGATAAACGCTGCCGCCTCGGGAGGCATACCTACGCTCAGGCCCAGAAAGGGAAACAGCGTCGGCGCATCGACGAGCGTAAGGCGCAAGGTATTGGACACGGCGCCGATCAGCCCAGCTGCCGCGGCCATCTTTACCGGGCTGTTGAACATCACCGAGAAGCCGAATACGCCAACGAAGCTCATCACCACGCGCAGGAGCGTAAGGGCAAGCGGCGAAAGGCCCAGTGGGGCAAAGTCGTCCGGCGCCAGGCCAACACACTCGGCAACCATCCAACCTACGAGCGTCGCCATCACAATAATCGATACGGCATATGAAAGGCGCTCGATACCGCTTCGCATGTCGAGCTTAGCGATGTCGAGGCCTGCCGTAATGAGTGGAAAGCCGGGAATCACAAAGAGCATGGCGCCGATATAGCCTTCTTGGTGCGACATTGCCCCCGGTATGACCTGGCCAAGGCCGAGCAATGCCAGCAGATACGAAACGCAAGCGAGCGCAACGCCGGTCGTCAGCGCGCTGAACTGACCAAGGCC
>DBFAZJ010000118.1:0-10951 GCA_048244295.1 Collinsella sp. | reverse complement strand
GCGGAGAAGATCGTCGAGGCCACGGTGGGTGCGGCGCACGTGCCCGTGACCGTAAAGATCCGCAAGGGCTTTTACGCCGAGGACCGTAATGCCGCGACGTTTGCCCAGATGCTCGAAGGGGCGGGCGCCTCTGCAGTTGCTGTGCACGGTCGTTGTGCCACGCAGCTCTATACGGGCCAGGCCGATTGGTCTGTCGTCGATGAGGTTGCCGAAGCCGTCGAGATTCCCGTGATTGGTTCGGGCGATGTGTTCTCGGCCGAGGACGCGGCGGAGCGTCTGCGCAGCTCCGGCGCCAGCGCGGTGTTTATCGCGCGCGGCATCTACGGCAATCCGTGGGTGTTCGGCGATGCTCGCGCCCTTGCGCTCGATGGCACGCCGGTGCCGGCGCGCAGTTCCGTCGAGCGCCTGGACGCCCTGCGTGAGCACCTAACGCTGACGCATGAGCTCCTGCCGCTCATGTCGCGTGCCCGTACGTACGCAAGCTGGTACTTAAAAGGCATGCCCCATGCCGCCGCTTGGCGTGCCCATGTGGTGCGCTGTTCCACTTACGAGGAGTTTATGGCGCTGGTCGATGAGATCGAGCGCGATGTGGTGGCCTGCGAGGCTGCCCTTGCCGCCGGCGAATCGGTGCCCCCTCATCCGCTGGAGGCTTAAGGGTGGCCGTTACCGCACTGTACGTGCACGTGCCGTTTTGCGCCCAAAAGTGCCGGTACTGCGACTTTGACTCGCGCAGTTTTGCTCCGTGCGACCTGAGCGCTGCGCTCGATGTCTATTTTGAGCAGTTGTACGCGCGCCTCGATGCTTTTGGCAAGGCTGGGGCCCTCGACCAGATCCGCACCGTCTATGTTGGCGGCGGTACGCCGTCGCTGGCGGGGGAGCGCCTGGTGGAGCTGGCGCGGCGTATTCGTGCGTGGTGCGCCCCCGTTGAGTTTACCTGCGAGGCCAATCCCGAGTCGCTGACCGCCGATCTTGCCACTGCACTTGTCAAGGTTGGTGTCACACGCGTCTCTTTGGGCGTGCAAACGCTCGATAACACCGAACTTACTGCCATCGGCCGTATTCACGATGCCGATCGGGCGCTCGCTGCCATCTCGACGGTCAAGAACGCTGGGCTTGACGTGTCGTGCGACCTTATGTGCGGACTTCCCGGGCAGACCGCAGTGAGTTGGAAGCGCACGCTCGATGGCGTGCTGGCGGCGGCTCCGCATCATGTGTCGGTCTACCCGCTCACGCTTGAGGAGGGGACGCCCCTTTATCGCATGGCGTGCCGCGACGAGTCGCTCGAGCCTGATGAGGATTTTCAGGCCGCATGCATGGACGTGGCACGCGAGCTCCTGGGTGCCGCCGGCTATCACCCGTATGAGGTGGCGAGCTACGCGCTCGACGGCTATGAGTGCGCCCATAACATTGCCTACTGGACCGGACGGGGCTACCTGGGCCTGGGTCGTTCTGCCGCGGGCATGCTCGACGCCGAGGATTTCGACCGTCTTGCGGGTTTGTTCCCCGGCGTGTCTTCTCGAGGCGATGCGTACCGCGTGCGTCTGGTGCAACGTGACGATGACGCGACGGCGTTCGAGGCCGAATATCTCTCGCAGCGCGAGGCCGCGGCCGAAGACCTGATGCTCGCTTGTCGCATGACGCGCGGTGTCGCGTCCGACCTGTTGGTTCGCGCGGTTCGTGTCATCCCAACAGGCGAGCTGGCAGCTGCCTGCGATCGCACGCTCGAATTGGGTCTTGCCACTTGGGTGCCCGAGACGCTCGGGGTCCATGAGGGACCCTTCACTTCGGCAGATGTCGTCGCGGGCCATGTTCGAGCTCGTCTGGCGCCGACACACCTGGGCTGGCTCGATGGAAATGTTCTGTTCGAGCTGTTTTGGGATCTAGCTTAGGCCGCTCGGGTAGAATTACCGGAATATATACGCTGCTGTGAGCAGGAGGTTGCCGCGCATGGCGACGATGAACGAAAAAGATTACTACGAGATTCTGGGCGTCTCCAAGGACGCCACCTCGCGTGATATTCAAAAGGCCTTTCAGCAAAAGGCCCGCAAGCTCCATCCGGACGTCAACAAAGAGCCGGATGCCGAGGAAAAGTTTAAAGAGGTTTCCGAGGCCTACGCCGTGCTTTCGGATGAGCAAAAACGTGCGCGCTACGACGCCATGCGTTCGGGCAATCCCTTTGCCGGTGCTCCTACGGCTTCGCCCTATGGTGGCGGCTACGCCGGCAGCACGGGTTATGGCAATCCTTTTGAGGGCGGCTTTCCCTTTGGTGGCGCCTGGGGCCAGCAGCGTCGTGGGCAGGCTGCCTATAATCCCGAGAACGGTGCCAACGTGGTCGTCGATATCAAACTCGACGCCAAGGAGGCCAAGGGCGGTGCCCGCAAGACCGTCCGCTACACGCGCTTCGATACCTGTAACAACTGCGGCGGTTCGGGCTCCGTTTCGTCTGAGCATGCCCATACCTGCCCGAGCTGCGGTGGCCGCGGCCACATCGACGTCGACCTGTCCTTCCTGTTTGGTGCGGGTACGTTCCAGTCGGTCTGCCCCGAGTGCGGCGGTTCCGGTAAGGTCGTGGCCGACCCCTGCCCTGATTGCGGCGGCAGCGGTCGTACTCGCGTAACCTCCGAGCAGACGATTGAGTTTCCTGCCGGCACGCACGATGGCGACGAGGTCCGCATTGGCGGCATGGGTCATGCTGGCACCAACGGTGCCGCGGGCGGCGATCTGGTCGGCCGCGCCCATGTTGAGGCCGAGCGCTTGGAAGGCAAAGCTCGTACCGGTTTTTACCTGATGGGCATCGTGGCGCCGTTTTTGGTACTCTCGGCCATCTCGGGCGTGTTCTCGGCCTTTGCCATGATGTGCTTTATTCCGTTTGCCATGGGCCTGTTCATGGTGCTTTCGGACGGCGTGCTTCATCGCAGCCTGCTGTGGTGGAAGCGCGGCGCGATGCAGTTTGCCAACGGTTTTGCCAACGGCTTCATGTTCGCGCTCGTGTCGGTTTGGTTCGCGAGCTGTTCGCAACGGGCCATGCTTTCGCCGTACCAAATGCAATAACATCAAACCCTCTGTTTGCGGTCGGCCCTGCTTGGGTATAGGACGCACTGTGACAATAATGAAAGTCGGAAGGATTCGGTCGTGTCGGAAAATAGGGATTACTACGAGGTGCTTGGCGTCGACAGGGATGCCGACGCGCGGACGATTAAGCGTGCGTTTCTAAAGAAGGCCCGTACCGTACATCCGGATGTTTCGGACGACCCCGAGGCCGAGGCCAAGTTCAAGGAGCTCAACGAGGCCTATTCCGTTCTTTCCGATGAGCAGAAGCGTGCTAACTACGACCGTTACGGCACTGCCGACGGCCCTGGTGGTTCGGGCTACGTCGATATCAACGATATCTTTGGTGGCATGGGCATGGACGACTTGTTCTCGTCGTTCTTTGGCGGCGGTGCCGGCGGTGGCGCCCGCAGCCGTCGTGAGCGTCGTCGCGGACGTGATATGGCCATCTCGCTTTCGGTGACGCTCGAGGAGGCGGCGCTCGGCTGCAAAAAGACGATCAGCTATGACCGCCTTGCTCCTTGCGAGGACTGCAACGGCACCGGTAGGGCAGAGGGCGCACAGGAAAAGCAGTGCGGCCGATGCCACGGTACGGGCTATGTCACGACGGTTCAGCGATCGTTTTTGGGCCAGGTTCAGTCCTCTTCGCCTTGCCCCGACTGCCATGGCGAGGGCACGGTCATCGACCATCCCTGCGAGACCTGCGACGGTCAGGGCCGCACGCCTTCGCATGAAAAGATCGACATCGATATTCCTGCCGGCGTTTCGACCGGTCGCCAGCTGCGTGTGAACGGCTTTGGCGAGGCCGGTCTTCGCGGCGAGCCTTCGGGCGACCTGATTGTCAACGTGCGCGTTGCCGACCATGAGCGCTTTAAGCGCAACGGGGACGACCTGTACCTGGTGAGCGATATCTCGATTGCGCAGGCTGCGCTCGGCTGCGAGATCGAGGTCGAGGGCATTATGCCCGACGAGGTCGTTAAGGTGACGGTTCCCGCCGGCGCTCAGTACGGCGACACCGTGAGCGTCAATAATTACGGCATGCCGCGCATTGGCGGTGGCGGTTCGCGTGGCCGCCTGATCGTGCAACTGCGCGTGGTCGTTCCCACCAATCTTTCCAATAAGCAGCGCGAGCTGCTCCGTGCTTTTGCCGATGAGATGGGCGATGACGTCGCTTCCGGTAAGAAGTCGGTGACCGACCGTATCAAGAGTGCCCTCGACGATATCCTCGATTAAGGAGCCCGCGTGCTCGCACCCCATATTTCCGTCGTCAACCTCGGCTGCCGTGTCAACCGGGTTGAATCCGACCGTATCACTGCCGATCTTATGCGCCTGGGCTTCGCTATTGTGGAGCCCCAGGATGCCGATCTGATCGTCATTAACACCTGTGCCGTTACGGGCGAGGCCGAGGCCAAGACCCGTAAGGCCGTTCGTCATGCGCTGGCCTATCCAAACGAGCCCTTTGTGCTCGTGACCGGTTGCGTGGTCAATTTGCATCCTGAGGAGTTGTTGGAGCTTTCGGATCGCGTGATCGCCGAGCCGTCCAAGATCGATGTCGCCGAACGTGTCTGCGAGGTGCTGGGCGTTGAGTCCGATAGCGTTCCCGCCTGCAGCGATGGCGAGGTGGTCGATGCGCTCGGTCGCTCTCGCCTGGGCGTGAAGATTCAGGACGGCTGCAACCATCGCTGCACCTATTGCATTGTGTGGAAGGCACGCGGCCCCGAGCGCTCCGTGCCCGTCGAGTCCGTGCTCGAGCAAGTTCGCGAGGCCCAGGAGGCCGGCGTGCCCGAGGTGGTGCTGACCGGTGTGAACCTGGGTGCCTACGATGGCAAGAGCGCGACCGACGAGCATGTCGAAATCGATGAGCTGCTCGAGGCCATCATGGAGCGCACGTCTATTCCGCATGTGCGCATTTCCTCGGTCGAGCCCATGGATATCTCTGAGCGCCTGCTTAAGGTTATGGCGCGCTATCCGCAGCGTATCGCCCCGTTTTTGCACCTGCCCGTGCAGTCCGGCTGCACGGCGACCCTGCATCGCATGGGCCGTCCCTATAGCGCCGAGGCCTTTGAGGACACGGTGCGCATGATTCGCGCCAACCTGCCGCAGGCGTCACTTTCGTGCGATGTCATCGTCGGTTTTCCTGGTGAGACGGACGAGGAATTCGAGGAGTCGCTGGCGCTGTGCCGCCGTGTGGGTTTCTCGCGTATGCACGTGTTCCGCTATAGCAAGCGTCCCGGTACCCCTGCTGCCGACATGCCCGACCAAGTGCCGCCCGAGGTTATGGCCGAGCGCAGCCGCCGTATGCGGGCCGCCGCGCAGGAGCTCGCCATTGCCGACGCTCGTCGTCGCGTGGGCACGGTCGAGCGTGCCGTGCTCGAGTATGGTGACAACCTGACGCTCGGCTCGTTCCATCATGCCCGTCTTGACGATACCTGTGGACTTACAGCCCCGTGCCTGCTCGATGTTGCTATCATCGGAGTCGATGATTCCGGCTTGGTCCATGCACGCAGGGAGGTTCATGGAAGCCTCGAAGATTAGACTTACCGTTCCCGAGGGAATTGATCCCTCGCGCGTTTTGGGCGCCGGCGACGGCGTCCTTCGTGCGCTCGAGAGCTTGGTTCGCGCTCATGTGGTCGCCCGTGGCGATAGCATCGCCGTGAGCGGCGACCCGGACGAGGTCGAACTCGTGGCGCGCTTTTTCGAGCACGCTTTTCGCGAGGCGGCCGCCGGGCGCACGCTGTCTGCCGACGATGTCTCTCGCTGCCTGGCTTTCTTGCGCGACGGTGAGCACGAGGCTACGTCGCTTCGCGATGACGTGCTGCTTTCGTATCGCGGCCGCGTCATTCGCCCCAAGACGCTCGGGCAAAAGCGCTATGTGGATGCCATCCGCTCGCATACCATCACGTTTGGCTTGGGTCCTGCCGGTACCGGTAAGACCTATCTGGCTATGGCGCTCGCCGTTGCCGCGCTCAAGCGTCACGAGGTGGGCCGTCTGATCTTGACACGTCCGGTTGTCGAGGCGGGGGAGAACCTGGGCTTTTTGCCCGGTACCCTTGAGGAAAAGATCGATCCCTACATGCGTCCGCTCTACGATGCCCTTTTTGACATGATGGATCGTGAGCGCACCGATGAGCTTATGGAGCGCGGCGTGATTGAGATCGCCCCGCTTGCCTACATGCGCGGCCGCACGCTGAGCGATGCTTTCGTGGTGCTCGACGAGGCGCAAAATACCACGCCCGAGCAGATGAAGATGTTCCTGACGCGCCTGGGCTTCAACTCCAAGTTTGTGATTACCGGCGACCTGAGTCAGCGCGACCTGGTGGGTCGTCGTGGTGGTTTGGCCGATGTCGAGAAGATTTTGGGCCGTGTCGACGATGTCGCATTTTCGCACCTGGAGCGCGCCGACGTGGTGCGCCATGCCTTGGTGGGACGTATCGTCGAGGCATATGATGCTTATGATGACGTGCGCGAGCAGCGCCCGCGCGACCGAAAGGAGTCCCGTTGAGTGTATTGATCAGCAACGATGCCGAGCTCGATACGCTGCTCGATGCCCAGGAGGTGGAGCACATCTGCGAGGTTGTGCTTGCCGCCGAGGGCGTTGAGCGTGAAGTCGAGATTTCCCTTTCGTATGTCGACGAGGACGAGATGCACGAGCTCAACCACGAGTGGCGCGGTATCGACCGCACCACCGATGTGCTCTCGTTTGAATGCGACTCGGCCTTTGACGAGGATATTCCCGCCGACGAGACGCTCGAGCTCGGCGATATCATCTTGGCCCCGCAGGTTATTGCCCGTCAGGCCCCCGGTTTTGGCAATAGCTCCGCTGACGAGTGTCGTCTGATGCTCGTACACGGCATGCTGCACTTGCTGGGCTATGACCATATCGAGGACGACGAGGCCGAGGTCATGGAGGCCCGCGAGGACGCCATCCTGCGCGATCTGGCGTTCGAGCGCGGCGAGGACCCCAAGCTAGTCCACGTCGGCCCCATCACCAACCACGCCCACGACTAGGAGCCGTCTATGATTCCCGGATCGAACAAGGACCATCCGTCCTTCTTAAAGTCGTTTTCCTACGCCATGGAGGGCTTCGTTACCGCCGTCAAGACCGAGCGCAACATCAAGGTCATGCTCGTGGCGGGCGTGTGCACCGTCATTGCCGGCTGTATCGTGGGCCTCGACATTGCCGAGTGGGGCACGATTATCATCTGTTGTGGCCTGGTGATTCACGGCGAGCTGTGCAACACCGCTATGGAGGCTATCGTCGACCTAGCGACCCAGGAGCTCCATCCGCTGGCCAAGCGTGCGAAGGACATCGCCGCCGCCTCTGTTTACATTCTTTCCATCACCGCCGCAATTGTGGGCGTGCTGGTATTTGCCCACGCGCTCGGCTTTATTTAGAAAGGTATTCCCATGTCCGACAATATGCAGTCTGCCGATGAGATTTTGGACGACGAGTCCCTGGACGCGGTGGATACCGAGGAGCTCGAGGAAGTCGAGGAGTTCGACCCGTTTGAGGGTATGAGCGACGAGGACGACAACCTCGCGGGCTTTGGCGACGTGGAGCCCGGTTTCCGCAGCGGCTTTGTGGCCCTGGTCGGTCGTCCCAACGCCGGCAAGTCCACGCTGCTCAACGCCTGTTACGGCAAGAAGGTCGCCATCACTTCGCCGGTGGCCCAGACGACCCGCCGCCGCATGCGCGCCGTCGTCAACCGTCCCGGCTACCAGCTGGTCTTTGTCGATACCCCGGGTATTCATAAGCCCAAGGACGGCCTGGGATCCGAGCTCAACAAGAGCGCGCTGTTCGAGCTGAACGATGTTGATGTCGTCGCGTTTTTGATTGATGCCACCAAACCGATCGGCAGGGGAGACGCCTGGGTTGCCGAGCGCGTCAGATGCGCCCATTGCAAGAAGGTCCTGGTGCTCACTAAGGCCGATGAGGCCGACCCCGCACAGGTCATGGAGCAGCTCAAGGCAGCCCACGAGCTCATGGAATATGACGACGAGATCGTGACGTCGTCGGTCAAGAACTTCAACGTCGATGCCTTTATCGAGACCGTTGCGCACTTTTTGCCCGAGGGTCCGCGTTGGTTCCCCGAGGATATGGGTACCGACGCTTCCGACGAAACGCTCGTTGCCGAGTTTGTGCGCGAGAAGGTCTTGCGCCGCACCCGTGATGAGATCCCGCACTCCGTTGGCGTGATCTGCGATGCACTCGAGCAGACCAAGAAGGTACTGCGCGTGCACGCCACCATTTACGTCGAGCGCGAGGGCCAAAAGGGCATCATCATCGGCAAGGGCGGCGAGATGATCAAGCATATCGGTATCGACGCCCGTCGCGATCTTGAGCGTATCTTTGGCACGCAGGTCTTTTTGGAGCTGGACGTGAAGGTCAAGGCCGGCTGGCGTGACGACGAGGCCCAGATTCGCCGCTTTGGCTACAACGCCGAGGACTAAGGGCGCGCGGCGCGCATGGCAGGCTCCCGGACATATCGCACGAAGGTACTCGTCCTCGACAAGACGAAGCTCAAAGAGACGGACTTGATTCTGACGATGCTTGACGAGCGGGGTCGGCAGGTTCGTGCCGTGGCAAAGGGCGCCCGCAAACCCGGTGGACGCCTGGCTGCGCGCTGCGAGCTGTTCTGTACCGTCGATATGCTGCTTGCGCATGGACGGTCGCTCGACGTGGTTTCCCAGGCCGAGCTTATGGAGGCGCCGCTCGGCGTTGCGCCCGATTACGAGACGACATGCGCCGCAAGCGCGATCGCCGAGGTCGCGCGCGTGTGCTCGTTCGAGGACGCCGAGGACCCGTTTACCTTTGCTATCACGCAGCGGGCGCTCACGCTTGTCGGCAGCGGGCTCGACGCGGCACATATGGACCTACTTGTGGCGGCATATGTCTTTAAGCTGCTATCGCACGTTGGCTATCGTCCCGATTTTTCGGCCTGTGTGCTGTGCGGAGACCCCATGCTGTCGTATTTTTCAGCCCAGGCGGGCGGTCTCATGTGCGGGTCGTGCGCGTCGAGCGTTCCAGGTGCCGAACTGGTGTCGACCGGTGAGACCGCATGGCTGCGCGCCCTCATGTCCATGACCTTCGATGCGCTCATGGCCGAGCGAATCGACCCGCATACGGCGGCATTCCTGCTCGGGCTTTCGCATGTTTGGGCTGCGACGCACACCGATCAGCGCCTCCGCGCGATGGAATTCATGTTGGGTCGGTGATGATGCGCAGGCGCGGGCTGCTTGTGGTAACATACCGACCTGTTGGTACCTCGACCTTGGTTGTTCGCTCCACCGGCGGCTTCCCAGTCCGAGGCGAATCGAGTCGCCCGTGGGCGACGCAAAACGAAAGGTGAAACAATGACTGTTTCCAAAGAGCGCAAGGCGGAGCTGACTGCCCAGTTCGGTAACACCCCGGTCGACACCGGCAACCCCAAGGTTCAGGTCGCCATCCTGTCCGAGCGCATCAAGGAGCTGACCGAGCACATGAAGTCCCACCAGAAGGACTTCCACACCCGTCGTGGCCTGCTCATGCTCGTCGGCCGTCGTCGTCGTCTTCTCTCCTACATCAAGAAGAACGACATCGTCGAGTACCGTGAGCTCATCAAGGCTCTGGGCATCCGCGACAACATCCAGTAGGATTTGTACATGCTAAGAGCGTCCTGCGCAGCGGGGCGCTCTTTTTGTGTAAGGGCGTGAACAATCACGCTCTGAAGCGTGGCGGGGGCAGGGGGCCCGCGTCACATGAGAAGCCCGCAGGCAAGGGGCCTGTGGGGTAAAGGAGAACAATGACACTCGTATCCAAGACCTTTGAGCTGTACGGCAAGACCTACACCTTTGAGTCCGGCGAGCTTGCCAAGCAGGCTACCGGCGCGTGCCTGGTTAAGCAGGGCGACACCACGATGCTCGACACCGTGGTCGTCTCCAAGGAGCGCAAGAACTACGACTTCTTCCCGCTGACCGTCGACTTCAACGAGAAGATGTACGCAGCCGGCCGCATCCCGGGTGGCTACCTCAAGCGTGAGGGCCGTCCCAGCGAGAAGGCCACGCTCACCGCGCGCATGATCGACCGTCCGATTCGCCCGAGCTTCCCGGACGGCTTCCGCAATGAGGTACACATCGTCGCCACCTCGCTCGTCGCCGACCAGGTCAACCCCTTCGACGTCATCAACGTTATGGGTGCATCCCTGGCCATGACGCTCGGCGGCGTGCCCTTCGAGGGCCCGCTTGCCTGCGTGCGCATCGGCCGTAACGTGGAGACTGGCGAGTTTATCGTCAACCCCACCTACGAGGAGCGCGAGAACTCCGATCTGGACCTGGAGCTGGGCGGCTCTGCCGACTTCATCTCGATGGTCGAGGCCGGCGCCGAGGAGATCTCCGAGGACGACATGCTCGCCGCCATGAAGTTTGGCCAGGAGGCCCTTGCTGCCTTCTGCCAGGCCCAGGACGAGTTCGTCGCCGAGTGGGAGCAGGTTAACGGCCCCATCGTCAAGAAGGAGTACCCGCTCGATCAGCCCGTCGAGGAGGTCCAGGAGCGCATCTTCGCCCACTACGACGAGATGGCAGCCGCCCTTCGCGATGCCGACAAGCTCTCCCGTATCGGTAAGGTCGAGGCTCTGAAGGAGTCCATCCGCGCCGAGTTCACCGAGGAGGAGCAGGCCGCTTGGGAGCGCGAGATCCCCGTGGCGCTCAAGAAGCTCGAGAAGAAGGCCATGCGCACCATGGTCGTCGAGACCGGCGAGCGCGTCGACGGCCGTGCCGCCGATGAGATCCGCCCCATCATGGTGAAGGACAACTACCTGCCGCTCGTTCACGGCTCCGGCCTGTTCCAGCGCGGCCAGACTCAGGTGCTCTCCGTCCTGTCACTCGGCATGCTCAACGAGGGCCAGCGTCTGGATACCATCGAGCC
>DBFAZJ010000117.1:0-4705 GCA_048244295.1 Collinsella sp. | reverse complement strand
TTCTGCACGAAGGGGACATCGACTGCGAGCTCGCGCGCGACCTGGCGACGGAATGCGTGGCCGAGCGCGCCTTCGAGCCGATCGGGGATAAAACCATAGCCCGCGCCAAAGAGCTCCTCGTCCACTGTGCGCGCCTTATTGTGTGCCCCGCCGCCTTCGGCACCATAAACGCCCGCAACGCAGAGCTCGTCGCCTTCGCACGCTCGCATGGTATCGAGGTCATGCGAGCGTGCGAAGGCGCATCGGAGGATTCCCATTTGGAGCGGGAAGGATAAACTGAACTTTCTTTTAAGGATCCTCAGGCTACAGCTCCTGCGCCGGCGAGGTCTACAAAGCGCCGGAGAACCTCGTGAACAGGAATTTCCACGCCGACGAGCCCAACTAGGCCTAATCCAAGCGAGATTCCAGACTCGACAGACCATTGAGAGTCAGATCGTTGGCGACCTCAGAGACACGCTCAATAGGAACCGAGCCGTCAGACAGTGCCCACGTGCGATAGATACCGATAATGCCCGACAGCAAAAACGCCAGATAGTAATCGAACATCTCGTCCTTGAGACCTTGGGGCAACAGATCGCGCTCGGCAATCTCGTGCTCGAGCGGCGCACGAAGACGAGCCATAAAATCATCGAGCGGAATATTCTCGATCAGCTGACGATTGAGCACGAGGTTGTTGCACAGCGCCTCGTTAACGGTTTTAAAGAAGGTCGCCGCCGCGCCAAGGGCGCGCTCGTTGGTGTCGCCGTCCATGGAAGCAAGTGTTTTCTCGACCGAGTCGACAATCATCTCCACAACATCGACGGCAATGGCATCGAGCAGGCCGTCAACCGTACCAAAGTGTACGTAAAAGGTTTTGCGGTCGACATTGGCCTCGCGCGCGATGGCACTCACCGTAATGTCTGCCAGCGGCTTTTCCATGAGCAGGCGCTCGAAAGCAGAAAGGATGGCATTACGGCTGCGAACAATGCGGCGGTCAAGACGCGGTTTGCTGGTTGCCATGGGCGTGTCCCTTCGATATGCGAGCATTCATCAACAGATGAGAGATAATCTACGTAAGAGGATTATCCCCCATACAGCACAAATATGCCCCGCATCATGAAGAACGCACGACTGTCCTACTGCGACTTAGGGTGCTTCTTCTTATTGAGTGCCGACGGAGATACGCGAATACCATCGCCTGTCTGGCGCACATAGACTTTATGAGCCGGCTTAGCGGCCCCAGAAGCCTTCTGAGCGTGCTTCTTGGGATCAACGGTAACAGCATTCGTGGGGTGCGGCTTAGTGGGAGCAGAGGGCGTCTGAGACGTGCGGCCGAGTTTGCGCATCACGCGATCCCAGCGCGCATGGATGCTCTCGTTGTGGGCGCTCTTAAGGCCCAACAGGGGCGCAGCCAAAATGGTCGGCGCAATGAACGTAATGAGGCGCCACAGCAGATAGCCGGCGGTCGAAGCCGACCCAAAGAAATGACCCAAGAACAATGCAAAGCCACCCTCAGCGCCACCAGTTCCACCGGGCAAAGGGACCGCAGAGCTCAGAAGCTGGACAAAGGCGCTCGCGGCCATGACCGAGAAAAAGTCGACCTCGTGGTGGCCAAAGGCAAGCATCAGGAAATACGGCACCAGATAGAAAAACGCGAGCTGCAGCATGGTGATAAACACGGTGAGCAGCATGGAAGAAAAATGTCCGGCTGAAAGCTTGAACTTCTCGGAGAAGGAGTAGATCTCGCCGTCGACAAACGTGCGCCATCCCTCGATCTTAGTGGCCGAGACACCAATGCGCTCAAGCCAATTGATGATGCAATGGGCAACGCGCGTGACGGTCTTAGGCATGAGCGCGACGGCGAAGATGCCCAGCAAGATGCAGCAGTGTCCACCAAAGCTAAAGACGCACAGCAACGTCATATCGCCATAGCGATCGGCAAAAAACGGCATGCGAGCAAGCAATAGGATAGCGCCCCAGGCAACGAGGCCAAACTGGTACACGATAAAGCGCGTGAACTGCGTGGCGCCAGCCTCGCCGACATTTTGGCCCGCCTTGGTCAGGCGGTAGATCTGGGCGGGAGTCGAGCCCATCATCATAGGTGTGAGGTTGCCAAAGAAGATGCCACTCGCCTCGACCGAGATCAGGTCGCGAATGCCAACGGGTGAATTGGGGTCGAGCCAGACAGCGATCGCATAGGCCACAATGCCAAAGAACAGATACATGAACATACAAAGACACGCGACAAAGAGCCATGACGCCTGCACGCTCGACATAGCGGCCCAGAACTGCCCCATCTGCCCGGTTACCACCAGATAGACGATATAACCCACCAGCACGACGCCGATAAAGATGGCGCCGCGGCGTGCGCTCTTATTGTCATCGCCGCCCGAGGCCTCAACCTCGACCTGGGGCTTAGACGTATGCTGAGAGGACTCCGTCATGAGACTCCTTCTAACAGTCATAATATCTTGGATATTGTACCCGCAAGGACCATAAGCAGAACGCAAAGCTCTGGTACAAACGGGAATTGCAGACGGCTGTTTGATAATAAAAAACCCGGACTTCCGTGGGAAGACCGGGTATCAGATGTGTGGTAGCCCGTACCAGATTCGAACTGGTGATCTCCGCCTTGAGAGGGCGGCGTCCTAAACCGCTAGACGAACGGGCCATAAGCCTCAGCAGAAAAGAAGTGGTAGCCCGTACCAGATTCGAACTGGTGATCTCCGCCTTGAGAGGGCGGCGTCCTAAACCGCTAGACGAACGGGCCACATGACATCTGCACTGCCGTGCTGCGAGGAAATATATTACGGGACAAAAAACGACAGCGCAAGAAGAAATTCCAAATTGCCGAAAAATTGTCGACAGGTTATGGAACACGCAGGTAAACTGGGTAGCTAATTCAAATTGAGATGGACCAAAAGAGCTTCGCGCTCGTTGGAAATGTTGTCTTCGATCACGGCGTCGAGGGCGGAGTTGAGTAGTTGGCCTAGCTCGGGCCCCGGCTTCACACCGGCGCAGATCAGGTCGCCGCCGTTGATGGCGAGCATCTTGAGCGTATAGGGCTCCCCCGCCTCCAGTAGCTCGTGCGCCATCGCGCGCATCTCCTCAATCGTCTCGACGTAATAGAAGCACGACGGGGCCTTGCCGAGCGTGTCGGCACGCTTAAGATCCATGAGCTCGTCCATCAAACGCGGCGTGTCGACGCCCTCGCCCGAAAGCGTGCGCATCATATTGAGCAGGCAGGAGCGCTCGGGGCGCAGCGGCTTGTCGTGATATTTGATGAGCAGGCACACGTCGCGCACCAGGTCGTGCGAGAGCGCCAGGCGATCCATAATGACGCGCGCTTTCTTGGCGCCGAGCTCGGGATGACCGTAGAAGTGTCCGCTGCCGGCGTGATCGACCGTGAAGCACTCGGGCTTGGACACATCGTGCAAAAACGCCGCCCACATAAGGCTCGACGAGGGCGCGACGCCGTCACACAGCGCGAGCTCCCCCGCCACCGTCAGCACACGGGCGATATGCTCGTAGACGTTAAACGCATGATAGACACTGCGCTGATCAAACCCGCGACCCGCTGCCAACTCGGGCACGGCGGCGCAGATGAGCTCGGGGTAGCGCAGCATCGCGTCTCCCCCATGACCGGTCGAAAGAATGCCCTCGAGCTCAATACCCACGCGCTCGCGCGCCACGGCGTCGAGCAGCGGCGCGCACTCGGCAAGCGCGCGCTTAGTCTCGGGCTCAATCATAAAGTCCAGGCGGCAGGCAAAGCGCACCGCACGCAACATGCGCAGGGCGTCCTCGTTAAAGCGACGCTTGGGATCGCCGACAGCGCGAATCAGCTTGCGCTCCAAGTCACCCTGGCCGTCGTAGCGGTCGACAAGCCCGCGCTCGGGATGCCAGGCCATAGCGTTGACGGTAAAGTCGCGCCGCGCCAGATCGTCCTCGAGCGAGGCGGCACGCTCAACACTCTGGGGATGGCGACCATCGGTGTAAAAGCCATCCAGACGGTACGTGGTGACCTCGATACGCTCGCCATCGGAAATAGCCGTGATTCCGCCAAATTTAATGCCCGACTCCACAACCGCGATGCCGGCGGCCTCGAGCGCCGCTTTGGACTCCTGCCACAGGCCGCTACAGCACATATCAACATCGTGGCTGGGGCACCCCATCAGGGCGTCGCGCACCCAACCGCCCACGTACCAAGCCTCAAGACCAGCCGCCTCAAGCGCGCGCAGGACGCGCAGGGACGCATCGGACGGTTGCGTACCGTTGAGCGAAACATTGCACATACCTGTGGCCTCCTGCGACTATCAAATTGGCTATCGATTGCGTCTGCAAGAAGTCTAGCAAGAAACAGCCTCCACTGCACACGCAAGTCCGATAAACAAAAACGCATCCGTCCTAGTCTAAGACGGATGCGAAATAATCAAACTATTCAGGCAAGGTGCCGGAACTAGCAGACCTGGCGAACCTCGATGTGCTTCTTATATTCGTCCACCTTGGCAAAATCGCCCAGACCGGGGCACTCGACCACGTTGGCGCCGGTAGCCATCGAAAGGCGCAGGGCGTCCTCGACTCGCTCGGGAGCGTCGTGCCATACGGACAGGAAGGCAGCGAGCGAGGAATCGCCGGCGCACACCGTCGACAGCAGCTTGACGTCGAAGGTGCGATTGGCAAACCAGATGTGCTCGCCGTTGGAGAAGTACGCACCGGCGCCACCGAG
>DBFAZJ010000116.1:0-14868 GCA_048244295.1 Collinsella sp. | reverse complement strand
GAAAGTCACCGTGGTCGACGACCAGCTCGGCCGTCTGACCTTCACGCGCGACATGGCCGAGGCCATCTTCCACGTGCTGGGGACGCACGCCCCCTACGGCACGTATAACTGCACCGGTTCCGGGGCCGTGAGGAGCTGGGCGGACATCGCCCGCGCCGTCTTCGAGGTCGCCAACGGCAACGGGGAGAAGGTCGTGCCGGTATCGACCGCCGACTACTACGCGAACGCCGAGGGCCCCATCGCCCCGCGCCCGGTCCACTCCGCGCTCGACCTGTCCAGGCTCGAGTCGGTCGGGTTCCACATGCCCGACTGGGAGGAAGAGCTGAGGGAGTACCTCAAGACGCTCTAGGCGCTATTAACTTTTCGAGAGCAAAAGCCGCCGTTCTTTAACGGCGGCTTTTCTTGTTGATGGCTATCTGCGCAGTGGTGCCAATAGTATTTTGCGGAAGATCTTTCACTCGCTTGGCGTGGTGGCGGACCTGCCGGGCTGGTCATCGTAGGCGTATTTGCTGTACACGTTGACCTCCCACTGCTTTTTTTCGACCTTTGCCACGGAATCGAGGATGAAGCCGGTCGCAAGGCTCAGACCGCACAGGAACATAAACGACGCGGCGAGCATGGCGGTGGGGAAGCGCGGAACGAGGCCGGTCTGGAAATACTCGACAACGATGGGCGTGCCCAAGGCGAGGCCGATCACCGCAAACAGAAGCGCGACGAGGCTGAAGAACTTCAGAGGGCGGTAGTCCTTGAACAGCGTGCCAATCATCGCAACGACTTTAATGCCGTCGCTTACGGTATTGAGCTTGGACTCGGAACCTTCCGGACGGTCGCGGTACTCGATGGGCACATCCTTGATGCGCCAGCGGTGGTCGACGGCGTGGATCGAGAGCTCGGTTTCGATCTGGAAGCCCTCGGAAAGCACAGGGAAGGTTTTAACGAACGGGCGGCTCATGGCACGGTAGCCGGTCATGACATCATCGAAGCTGTAGCCATAGATCAACTTGATCATGGCACGGACCAGATTGTTGCCAAAGCCGTGGAAGGCACGCTTGTTCTCCTCGGCATAGGTGCCGTTGGAAAGGCGATCGCCTACGGTCATGTCGGCCGTGCCGCTGAGGATAGGCTCGCAGAGGGCTTTGGCCGCCTCGGCGGGGTAGGTGTCGTCGCCGTCGACCATCAGGTAGCAATCGGCGTCGATGTCGCGAAACATCTGGCGGCACACGTTGCCCTTTCCCTGACGGGGCTCAAAGCGGACCGTGGCGCCGTGCTCGGTGGCGATGCGTGAGGTATCGTCCGACGAGTTGTTGTCATAGACATAGACCGTCGCTTGCGGAAGCTCGCGGTGAAAGTCGTCGATGACTTTGCCGATCGTGAGCGCTTCGTTGTAGCAGGGGATGATGACGGCGATGGATTCAGAATTCACTCAATGCTCCTTATACATTCAATCCTTGAAAGTATAGCCGTTTGGTCATGGCATCCTAAGATGTGGGTTAGTTCTCCAGTTTTGTTGCGTGAATCGTTTGCATGGTCGTCGGGTCTATACTGTTCGTTTGTCAACGATTACGAGTAAAGGAGTTGCATCCGTGTCGGATCAGACAAAGCAACAAGAAACTCGCAGTCTGGCTGCGACGTTTGCTAAGAACGAATTTGAGAAGGATGCGTTTATCCTTCGTCAGCTGGTTACCAAGGATTTTAAGATCAAGTATCGCCGTAGCGTTCTGGGCGTCGCATGGTCGGTGCTCAACCCGCTGCTGATGATGATCGTCATGGCCATCGTGTTCTCGACGATTTTCGCCCAGGGCCGCAATGGCTCAATTACGCCCGAGATGTACCCGCTGTACTTGATCGTGGGTAACGTCACCTTTGCCGTCATGTCCGAGTCTACGAACCAGGCCCTGACGTCGATCGTGGGCGCGGCTCCGCTGCTCAAGAAGGTTAAAGTGCACCGCTGGGTCTTCCCGGTGCAGAAGGTGCTCTTCTCGTTGGTCAACTTTGCCTTCTCGCTGGTCGCCGTTGCCATCGTTATGCTGTGGTTCCACGTTATGCCTTCTTGGCACCTGGTTCTGCTGCCGGTCTGCCTACTGCTGCTTATGTGCTTCTGCATGGGCCTGGGCATGATGCTCTCCGCCCTCACGGTCTTCTTCCGCGATGTCATGCATCTGTGGAGCGTCGTCATTACGGCGTGGACTTACATCACGCCTATTTTCTGGACGACCGACTTCGTTGCGCAAATGCCGCATCTCGTGCGCATTCTGGTCTATGCGAACCCCATGTATAACTACCTGCAGTTTATGCGCGATATCTTCCTGTTCCAGACTACGCCCTCGCTTATGACGTTTGGTATGTGCGTTGCTTGGGCGGTTCTTGCGCTTGTTATTGGCTACACCGTGTTCCATAAGTCCGAGCGCAAGTTCATCCTCTACATCTAAGGAGTGCTGTGATGACTGAATCTGTTGTTGATTACAGCGAGCAGCCTCTGGCTGTCGAGGTCGACGACGTCACCATGATCTTTAACATGGCGTCTGAGTCGCTGACCAACCTCAAGGAGTACTTCATTAAGCTTGCCAAGCACGAGCTGTTCTTTGAGGAGTTTCGGGCGCTTAAGCACATCTCGTTCGATATTCATCGCGGCGAAGTTGTGGGTCTGGTCGGCACCAATGGTTCCGGCAAGTCTACGATGCTCAAGATCATCGCTGGCGTGCTTGAGCCCAGTGAGGGCAGCGTTAAGGTGCACGGTAACATCGCGCCGCTGATTGAGCTTGGTGCCGGCTTTGACCCCGAGCTGACCGCCCGCGAGAACATCTATCTGAACGGTGCCCTGCTCGGCTACACCAAGGAGTTCATCGACGCCAACTTTGACGGCATTATCGAGTTCGCTGAGCTGCAGAACTTTGTCGACATGCCGCTTAAGAACTTCTCCTCGGGCATGGTGGCGCGTATTGCCTTTGCAATCGCGACGATCACCGAGCCCGATATTCTGATCGTTGACGAGACGCTGTCCGTCGGCGATGTGTTCTTCCAGCAAAAGTGCGAGGCGCGTATTCAGCACTTTATCCAGAGCGGCGACGTGACGGTTCTGTTCGTTTCGCACTCCATGGAGCAGGTTGAGCGCATCTGCCAGCGCGCCGTTTGGATTGAGAAGGGCGACCTTCGCATGGACGGCCCGGTTGATGAGGTCTGCAAGGCGTACCGCGAGCAGTTCAACTAGGTTATAATTACTAGCGCCTGGCACGCGTGCGCGTGCTTGGGCGTGCGGTTATTTGCTCCATTAGCTCAGTTGGATAGAGCAGGGGACTTCTAATCCCAAGGTCGACGGTTCGAATCCGCCATGGAGCACCATCGTTTATTAAGCCCGGACCGCTTGGTGGTCCGGGCTTTTTCACATGCCGGTGTTCTTTGTTCTTGCCGGGTATACGTTTAGGCCGAAGCCGTGGCGTGAGCTGCTATTGTGCTGCTGATGTGGATTGGTTATACGGCGCGCCAAAGGGGGCTGGAGCCGAGCGTGAGCAAGCCTCTGCTTATGACGCTGCCAGCATCGTGGTTCTTCGCGTCAATCGTACGCTGTGCCTGCGATATTGGATTGGCGTACGTGATCAAGAAGGCGTAACAAAAGCGGGGAGGACCAACTTGGCCCTCCCCGCTGTATCTAGTCTGCCTTCAGGCACTCGGGCAAGACGTTTGCAACTGCATTCATCGCCTGCGGCCTCAGGTACTGCTCATTGAGCTTTACCTTTCTGTAGGCGTAGCGAGTGTCTGCCGAGTATTTGATCAACACATCGGTGAAGAACCGCTCCCAGCTCAGGTAGTCGCGGCTTTCGATATAGCTTGAGGGATCCTCGAGGATTTTTAAGATATCGTTACTGGGAATGAGGCCAGATTGCAGGAGTGTCCACTCGAATGATTCGGGGAGGAACAAGCGTACGTTCTTGTAAACGCGCTGTCCGAGCACCTTTTCGATGTAGGGACCAAATGCTGCTCCGTCTCCAATAGCAAGGATGTTTTGCTCGGGACATTCGTGAATCGTACGTTTTAGATTCGCAACGCCGGTGGCGGTATAGCAGGGGATCCCGAGTCGGTTGCAAAGAGCGTCGTAGAATTGATAGCCAGATTTGCTATCCTCGACAACTACGGCGTCGGGTACCTCGAATCCAACATTTAGATCCTGATACAGCATACTTGCCGTGTGGTCATATAGCGGCTTGGTCACCGAGTAGAAGCGCCTGTCGCTCTTGCGGCCATTGATTGTTTTACTTGTCGTGTTGACTAGCTTCAGGATCTCATCAACGCTGTAGGGGAGCTCGTTGGCATCGCGACGAGATATCAGAACAAAATAGTTGGACGAGCCGTTGACGGCTTTGGCGAAGTCCTTTGAGTAGATAAACTCGTTACCCTCATCTAGAAAGACGATTGAATCTTCGATGATCGATAGCTCGCGCTCCCAGCGTCTGCCGGAAAGCGTTTCGCAAGGCACGTCGCAACTGAGTGCAACGCCGCTTTCCGGTCCTCGGTCGTTGTAGTCGCGAATCATCGAGATGAGCGTCGTTTTACCCGTGCCGCTGTTGCCGCGTATAAAGGAAATATTGCGCTTAAACGTGAGTGTGTATTTGACCTTTGCACGCTCTACGACAACGGTATGCGTTCCCTTCATTACTCATCAACATCCAAAAAGTCATTCGTGGCGCCGACAAACTCCTGCATGTTTCTGACGATGCGGCCATCGTTTTCAATGCGGATTTCAAAGCTCTTCCAGGGGAATTTCATGATGTGGTATAAGGTCACCATCACATCCTGCTCTTTGCCGATCTTGAGTAGCCAGCGGGCACAGTTGTCTCCGCAGGTGGATGCGTTGAACACCATATTTGGGAGATTGCGCACCAGCAGCAGCGTCTTAACGCCGCCGGACAGTTCGAGTGGGGTGATCGAGCCCAGCTGTTTGCTTACGATGTTGTGGGGACCGATGAGCTCTGATCCGTCCACGCTTTTAATAATCTGTGCGGCCATAGGGTCTTCGAACCATGAGTCCAAGTATGAGTTCCTAAAATAGGTTTCGGTATCGTAGATGGAACCGGGGTAATCCCCCAGATGGATGCTTAACATGCGCGTCTCCAGACGTTGTGTGACTGCAATGATTATATGCCAGTAATAAAGTGCCGCCAGTAGCGAGGTTGCTGCTGGCGGCACTGGCATTATTAGCGTGTGAATCGCGTTGATGGATTTGCTCGCGAGGCTACTTTTCGAGACGTTCCCTCAGCAGCTCCAGCGCGTGGGCGTAGCCTTGCATGCCCTCGCCGGTGATGGTGGCGAAGCAGGCTAGGCGGGCGTAGCTCACCTGGCGGAAGTCTTCGCGCGTCTCTACGGCGCTGATGTGCACCTCGACGGCAGGGATGGCAACGGCCTTGAGGGCGTCGAGGATCGCCACGCTCGTATGCGTGTAGGCAGCCGGGTTGATGACGATGCCGTCGACCTCGCCGTAGGCCTCCTGGATCTTGTCGACGATGCTGCCCTCGTGGTTGGACTGGAAGACCTCGACCTCGTCGAAGCCCTGTGCGGCGCCCGCTTCCTGGCAGATCTGCACTAAGCGGTCGTAGTTGTCGCTGCCATAGATGCCCGGCTCGCGAATGCCGAGCATGTTGAGGTTGGGGCCGTTGATGACGAGTGCTTTCATGGTTGCTTCCTTTGCAGTCGAGAAACCACCACAAAGGTGCCTGTCCCCTTTGTGGTGGTTTTTTTAGAGAGCGGGTGGGAGGGTGTCGAGGAGGGCTTGGGCGGTATTGGCGGCGCAGTCGCGTGAGTCGATGATGTGGTCGGCCCAGGCGCGGTAGCGTGGCATACGTTGTTCCGCGAGCTTATCGATGCCGTCGCGTGCGGTGATGGGGCGGCCCTTGTGTGCGAGCTCATCGAGCTTACGGTTGAGCATCACAATCTGGCTGTTTTGGTGCAGTAGCGGGTAGTTCTCGTCGCGCGTGACCACGCCGCCGCCGGTGGAGAGCACCAGGCCGCTGCGCTTGGAGATGTCGGCCAGCGCCGCCGTCTCCTGCTCGCGGAAGGCTGCCTCGCCGCGCTCGACGATAAAGTCGGCACAGGGCATGCCCAGACGCTTCTCAAGCGCGGCGTCCAAGTCGATGTGCTCGCGACCCGTGCGCAGGGCAATCTGCTCACCCACGCGGGTTTTGCCCGAGCCCGGCATGCCAATCAGGGCGATGTTCTGCTCTTGGCGCGACAGGCGCTCCGTTACGTCCAGGATACGCTCGCGCGGGGTGACCTGGCCGGTATAGCGCTCGACGGCCTGTGCCGCCTGGGCCACGAGCATCAGCAGACCGCCGATGCAGGGGATACCGCGGCACTCGGCCTCGAGCATGAGTCCCGTGCGGGCGGGGTTGTAGACAATGTCGATAACGCCCTCGAGCGCATTGAGCCCTTCGAGCGTGCAAGGCGCGTCGGGGCAATGGGGGAACATGCCGGCGGGCGTGCAGTTGACGAGTAGGGCGGCGTCGGACTGCTGCGCTATATTGTCGTAGTTGACCTCGCTCGTGCGACCCACGGGCACAACGATGGCGCCCAGGTCTCCCAGCACCATCGTTGCCGTGGTGCCGGCGCCACCGGTGGCTCCGAGCACGAGGGCCTTCTTGCCGGCAACCTCCACACCCAACTCCTCAACCAGGTATTGGAAGCCAAAGTAGTCGGTGTTGTCGCCGCGCAGGCGGCCGTCGGGCAGGCGCGTGATGGTGTTGACGTTGCCCATACGCTCAGCGAGCGGGCTCAGCTCGTCCAGGCACTCCATGACGGCGCGTTTGTAAGGGATAGTCACGTTGGTGCCCTCCCACTCTTCGCCCGTCATAAAGGCCTCAAGATCCTCGGGCTCACGCTCAAAACGCACATACTCCAGGCCTGCGAGCTCTTTGTAGATGGTCGGGGTGTAGCTGTGGCCCAGCACGCGGCCCAGCACGCCGTAGGGGCGGGTTGCGGCGACGTCAGTCATCTAGAGCACCTCCGTGTAGCTGCCAAAGTAGGTGAAGCTCTCGCACACCTCGTCGATGGAATCGAGCAGGTCGTCGAGGGCCTTGCTGCCAAAGGGGCAGTCCAGATCAAAGTAGAACATAAACTCAAAGTCGTGGCCGGGGATGGGGCGGCTCTCGAGTTTGATGAGGTTGATGTTGAGCGCGTAGAAGCGCTCGAGCACGCGATAGAGGGCACCCGGCTCATTGGCCGTGGTGATCATGAGCGAGGTACGGTTGGCACCGGGATAGACGCGTGGCTCGCGGCTGATGACGACAAAGCGTGTGTAGTTGTTGTCCGAGTCCTGGATGTTGGACTCCAGCACCTCCAGGCCATAGAGTGTCGCGCAGCTGCGCGATGCGATGGCGGCAACATCGGTGCGCCCGGAGCTGGCGACCATCTCGGCCGACATGGCGGTGTTGGGGTACTTGGTGGCGTGCAGGTCGTGGGACTCGATAAAGCCGGCACACTGGGCAATGGCTTGGCCGTGGCTGTAGACCTCGCGCACGTCGGCGAGCTTAGTGCCGGGCTTGACGAGCAAGTTGTGGTCGATCTTGAGGCGAAGCGAGCGCACGATGTGGAAGTCGAACTGGGCGAGCAGGTCGTAGACGGCGTTGACCGAGCCGGCGGTGGAGTTCTCGATGGGCAGCACGCCAAACTCGCAGAAGCCGTCGCGCACAGCGCGCATAACGCCTTCGAAGGTCTCGAAAAACGCGATGTCGGGCACGTCGAAGAGTTTGCACGCGGCGATTTGGCTGTAGGCACCTTCGACGCCCTGGCAGGCGACGGTTGCCGTCTGGGGGAAGGGTGTGTCAAAGGCTGCGGCCATGGCATGGGCCTTTTGCGACACCGTGATGCCCTTGAGCTCGTTGATGTAGCGCTGCTGCTCGGCCTTGCTCATGCTCATGAGGAGACGGAACAGGGTGATGGTCTGCGCCTTGTAGCGCTCGGGCGCGCGGCTGGCGAGGTTGTTGAGCTTGGAGCGCTCACGGGCGGGGTCGAAGACGGCCTTGCCCATCTCGATTTTTGACTTGGCTACCTCGGTGGCAATGTCCATTCGCTCGACAAAGCTGTTGAGGAGCGTGGTGTCGATGCCATCGATGGCCTGGCGGATGTCAGCAAGGTCCATGGAGGCCCCTTTCACGTAACGGCTGAGTTGGCAGGCAACCCAGGTGAGTCGGGTTAGAGCTGGGCGGCGTCCTCGAGGAGAGCGTCCCAGATGGCGAGGGCGGCGGCTGCTTCGGCTACGGGGACGGCTCGGGGGACGATGCAGGGATCGTGGCGGCCGTGGATCGAGAGCTCGGCATTTTCCATGGCGTCCATGTCTACGGTCTGCTGCTCGCGGCCAATCGAGGGCGTTGGCTTTACGGCCATGCGCCACATGACGGGCGCGCCGGTCGAAATACCGCCCAGGATGCCGCCGGCGTTGTTGGACTCAACCTCGATCTCGCCGGTCTCGGCGTCGATGCGATACGGATCGTTGTTCTCGCTGCCGCGCATGGCGGCCACGGCAAAGCCCATGCCAAACTCCACGCCCTTTACGGCGGGAATGCCAAACGCGATTTGCGCGATGCGGTTCTCGATGCCGTCGAACATGGGGTCGCCGATGCCCGCGGGAAGCCCGTAAATGCCGCACTCCACGATGCCGCCGATGCTGTCGAGCTCGTCGCGCGCGGCAAGAATCTCCTCGCGCATGCGGCCGGCTGCGGCGGCGTCAATGCACGGCAGATCGTTCGTAAGGATTGCCTTGCGGTCGGCCTCGCGATAGACCATATCGTCCATCGGCAGGTCGGAGATGCCGCCGATCTGCGCGACGTGCGCCATGACCTGAATGCCGCGGGCCTCAAGTGCCTGCAGCGCAATGCCGCCGGCGATGCATAAGGGGGCCGTTAGGCGGCCGGAAAAATGCCCGCCACCAGCGACATCGTGCATGTTGTGATACTTCACGCGCGCAGGGAAGTCCGCATGTCCGGGACGGGGCTTGCGGCGCAGCTCGGAGTAATCCTTGGAGCGCGTGTTGGTGTTCTCGATAATCGCGGCGATGGGCGCGCCGGTGGTATGTCCATCGACCACGCCGGCGATGATGTGTGCGGCGTCGGCCTCGCGGCGCTTGGTTGCGGTCTCGTCGCGACCGGGGGCGCGACGGTCGAGGAAGGCTTGCAGCTTCTCCTGGTCCACGGCGATGCCCGCCGGGATGCCGTCGAGTGAGCAGCCGATAGCAGGGGAGTGCGACTGGCCGAAAATGCTCAGATGCAAAACGTTGCCAAAGGTCGAGGACATGCTATTCCTCCTCGAGTGTGACCTTGCCGCCCAGCAGGCGGTAGTGGTCGAAGAAATCGGGATAGGACTTGTTGACGGCCTCGGCGCCGTGGATCACGACCTCGCCGGTGGCGCGGCTCGCGGCGATGGCGGCCATCATGGCGATGCGGTGGTCGTTGTGCGAATCGACCTCGCCGCCGGTGAAGGCATCGACACCCTTGATGATGAGGTCATCGCCGGCAATGCGCACCTGCGCGCCCAGCGCGGTGAGCTCGCGGGTGGTGGTGGCCAGACGGTCGGATTCCTTGATGCGCAGACGGGCGCAATCGCGGATAAAGGTGCGGCCCTGTGCCAGCGAAGCCACGGCCGAGATAACGGGCACCAGGTCGGGAATGTCGTGGGCGCTCATCTCAAAACCAGCGAGCTTGTCGGACTGCACGGTGGCGGCGTTGGTGGAGCGCACGATGCGGGCGCCAAAGCGCGAAAGCGCGGCAAGCACGTTGCGGTCGCCCTGCGCGGAACTCAGGGACACACCCTCGACGGTGATGGGGTCGGTGCCGATGGCGCCGGCGCACAGCCAAAAGGCGGCGTTGGACCAGTCGCCCTCGACGGCCACGCTGCCGGGCGTGCGGTACGAGCCGCTGCTCACGCGGAAGTTCGTGACCTCGGGCTGGTCGTCCCGGGCGGGAATACGCTCGACGTTGACCTCGACGCCAAAGGCCTTCATTGCCTGGATCGTCAGGTTGATGTAGGGGCGGCTCTCAATGAGGCCGGTCACCTGCACGCAGGAGGGCTGGGCGAGCAACGGGGCTGCCAGCAGCAGGCCCGAGATGTACTGCGAGCTCACATTGCCCGGCAGCATAAAGGTGCCCGGGCGCATGCGTCCGCTCGCCTTGAGCGGAAAACCGCCCAGACCCTGTAGGTCGCAGCCGGCGGCGATAATCTCGTCCGAGAGCGGGGACAGCGGACGGGCGCCCAAGCGTCCCTGACCCACAAAAGTTGCTTCTGCGCCCAGCGCGCAGGCGACGGGCAACATAAAGCGGAGCGTGGAGCCGCTTTCGCCGCAGTCGAGCGTGCCGCCGGCAAGGGCCTTGAGCAGGCCAAACTCAACACTCTTCATGGTGGGGTGGACTTGGAAGCCGTCCTCGACAGTCTCGATGCGGGCGCCGAGCGCCGTGAGGCAACGCACCGTGGCCTCGATATCGGCGCAGGTGGTGTTGCAGGTAACGTGCGTCTCGCCGTTGGCAAGCGCGGCGCAGATGATGAGGCGATGCGCCATCGACTTGGACGCGATGGCGGGAACGTTGCCCTTGAGCGGGGACGGGGTGATGCGGGCTAGCATGCGGAAGCGTCTCCCTTCTGGCCGAGGCCCTCGGCAATTAAATCGTGGAAGGTGGAAAGCGGCGTGCGGTCGATGCTGCAACGGCCAATGCCATGCGGAATTACCAGGTCGATGGTGTCGCCCGCGCGCTTTTTATCGTGGAGTGCCTCGGCAAAGACGGCGTCGGCGGAAAGCTCGCAGCGGGTCTTGAGGCCGTGACGTGCACAGAGCTCCTCGATGCGCCCCGGCAGTTCGGCGTCGCAAATGCCATGTAGCGCTGCGGCGCGCGTGATGATGCCCATGCCGATCG
Organism: Collinsella sp.; assembly: GCA_048244295.1. Lineage (GTDB taxonomy): Bacteria > Actinomycetota > Coriobacteriia > Coriobacteriales > Coriobacteriaceae > Collinsella. Next base: position 3,982 of record DBFAZJ010000116.1, on the reverse strand, counting down.
ACACACAGTTGCCGTGTCCGAGCTCAAAGTGCTCGCAGGCTTCGACGGCGTGTCCGGCGCTGTGTCCAAAGTTGAGGAGCTTACGCTGGTTGGTCTCGCGCTCGTCGGCGACGACCACGGCGCGCTTGATGTCGATGTTGCGGGCGATGATGAGCGCTACGCGGGCCACATCGTGGTTGAGCAGCTCCAGCGTGAGCGGGGTCTTCTCCAGCTCGGCGAAAAGCTCCGGATCGGCAATCACGGCGTGCTTGACGACCTCGCCACAGCCGTCGGCGAACTGCTCGGGCGTGAGGGTGGCCAGGCACCCCACGTCGGCGATAACCACGCTCGGCTGCCAAAAGGCGCCGGCCAAGTTCTTGCCGGCGGCCAGGTCGATGGCAGTCTTGCCGCCCACCGACGAATCCACCATGGCGAGCAGGCTCGTTGGGATCTGCACAAACTTGCAGCCGCGCATGTAGGTGGCGGCCACAAAGCCCGCAACGTCGCCCACGACGCCGCCGCCGAGTGCCACGATCACGTCGGAGCGCGAAAGCTCGTGCTCGGCCACAAACTCAAGAATGGCAACATAGGTTTCGGCGCGCTTATGGGCCTCGCCTGCCTCGAAGGTGCAGATGCTCACCTCGTAGCCTGACGCCTCCAGGCTTTGCTTAACGGGCATCTGGTAGAGCGGGCCCACGTTGGTGTCCGTCACGATGACGGCCTTGGTGCCGCCGGCAGTGGCGCGCACGAGCGGTCCCGCCTGCTCCAGAAAAAACGTGCCAACATGCACCTGGTAGGGGCGTGCAGTGTCGATATCGATGGTAATCGCCATAAGCTTCGGTCCTTTCGACCTGGCGTGATAGGTGGTCTAGTGGGAGGCCTCGTCGTCGAGCGCGCGCTTGATGCGGTCGCCCTCGGCAAGGAGATTCTCCAGATAGCGCTGGTCGCGGTCCTTAAGGGCGCGGCTGTAGGCGCCGAGCGATTCGATCAGATGGTCGATCTCGAAGGCGAGCGCATCGGCGTCGTCGATCATGAGCTCGGACCACATCTGCGGATTGAGGTGCGCCACGCGGGTGAGGTCGCGGTAGCTGCCAGCCGAAAAGCCGTGGTGGACCTGGGCGGTCGGGCTCTTTACGTAGGCGTTGGACACCACGTGCGCAAGCTGGCTCGTGAAGGCGATGACGCGGTCGTGCTCGGCGGCGCTGGTCACGCTGAACTTGCCAAAGCCCAAGGGGCGCACCATCTCGCGCACCTGGCCCAAAAGCTCCAGTTTGAGCGCATCGTCCACCGCGGGCGGCACGAGCACGAGTGGCGCGCCCTGGAACAGATCGGCGCGGGAGTGCGCATAGCCCGAGTACTGCGTGCCCGCCATGGGGTGCGCGCCCACAAAGTAAAAGCCGTGCTCGCGGGCAAGCTCAAAGGCGCGCTCGCACACGATGCCCTTGACGCCCACCGTGTCGATTACCACGGGGCCCATGATGGCCTCGGTGTCGGTGGCGTCGGCGAGCGCCTGGGCGTGCGCCTCGAGCCACTCGATGCAGGCCTCGGGGTAGCAAGCCAGGACGATGATGTCGCATTCGCCGAGCGTCTCGTCGTTGAGCTCACCGGCAACGGTGCCCATGCTGGCGGCCGTCATGACATCGTCATCGGGGTCCCAGGCCAGCACGCGGACGCCCGCCTGCGCATAGCCGCGGGCAAAGCTACCGCCGATGAGGCCCAGGCCGACGATACCGGCGCACTTGGGGCCGCCCTGGTTAACACGCGCGTTTCTCACCGTACCCATGGGCTACTCCATGGTCTCTTGGCAGACAACTTCGCGGATGGCTCGGATGCGGCGCATGGTGTCGTCGAACTGATCGGGGGTGAGGGCCTGGGCACCGTCGGACCAGGCGCGGCTCGGCTCGTCGTGGACCTCGATCTCCAGGCCGTTGGCACCGCAGGCGGTCGCGGCGAGCGCCATAGGCTCAACGTAGCGGGTGTAGCCGGTGGCGTGGCTGGGGTCGGCGACGACGGGCAGGTGCGACAGGTGGTGCAGCACCGGCACGGCGTTGAGGTCGAAGGTATTGCGGGTGCGGGTCTCGAAGGTGCGGATACCGCGCTCGCACAGGATGACGTTGTCGTTGCCCTCGCTCATGATGTACTCGGCTGCCATAAGCAGCTCGTCGATCGTGCCGGACATGCCGCGCTTGAGCAGAATCGGGGTCTGGGTCTTGCCGACCTCCTTGAGCAGGGGGAAGTTCTGGGCGTTGCGGGCGCCGATCTGCATGACGTCAATCTTCTTGTCCAAGAAGACCTGCACGTCGCGCGGGTCCATGATCTCGGTGACGATCGGCATGTCGAGCTCGGCAGACGCCTCGCACAGCAGGTCGAGGCCGGCGGGGCCCATGCCCTGGTAGGCGTAGGGGGAGGTGCGGGGCTTGTAGGCGCCACCGCGCAGCATCGTGGCGCCGGCGGCCTTCACGCGGCGTGCGATGCGGATGAGGTTCTCGCCCTCGACGGAGCAGGGACCGGCGATGACTTGGAACTGGTCGCCGCCGATCTTGACGCCGTGGCCGCAGTCGATGACGGAGTCCTCGGGGTGGAACTTGCGGTTGGCACGCTTAAAAGGCTCGGAGACGCGCTGCACGCGCTCGACGACATCCATGGACTCGAGCAGGAACGGGTCGATCTTGGTCGTGTCGCCCACCAGGCCGATGATCGTCTCGTTCTCGCCGCGCGAGACGTCGGTCTTCAGGCCCTTTTTCTCAATCCAGCTGACGATATGGCTGACGGCCTCGTCGCTGGCGCTCTGCTTTAAAATTGCAATCATGGTGTGCCTCTCACCTCGATGGAAAACTTTTGCAAAAACGGCCCGCATTGCGAGCCGTGTATATATGGTGCATGAGAGTTTATACTATCTGACTCGCTTTTGCCTTCTAAAGTGGGCCGTTGCGCCGCGTCTTCCTCGGAATTGCAAAGCTTTTTCTTTTATTTTGATAGCCCGTGCCGCACTTGGGTATAATGCCAAACGTTGGCCCTATTAGCTCAGGGGATTAGAGCGTCTGCCTCCGGAGCAGAAGGCCGTTGGTTCGAATCCAACATGGGGCACCATCGAACGTAAGACCGTCCGAACCTCGCATGGTCCGGGCGGTTTTTCTTATACCGACGCGACGTGATGGGACGTGGTATGGCAGCAACGGATATCGAGCGCGGACTCTCGACCGCCGAGGTCGAGGAGCGCATCGCCGCCGGTAAGATCAACCGCAACATGGAACTCAAGACCAAGTCGGTCAAAGAGCTCATCATCGAGAACCTCTGCACGCTGTTCAATTTGATCAACGTGATCTTGGCGTTCCTGGTCATTTTGACCGGTTCGTTTAAGAATCTGACGTTCCTGTTCGTGGTGTTCCTCAATACCGCCATCGGCGTCATCCAGTCCATGCGTTCCAAGAAGATGGTCGATAAGCTCACGCTGCTGACCTCCAAGAAGGCCATTGCGGTGCGCGACGGTGCCGAGGTGGAGCTCGACTTGGACCAGATCGTGCTCGACGACATCATCCGCCTGGGGCGCGGCGATCAGATTCCCGCTGACGCCGTGGTGGTTTCGGGCGAGGCGCTCGTGAACGAGAGCCTGCTGACGGGCGAGAGCGACCTTATTAAGAAACAGCCCGGTTCCGAGCTCATGAGCGGCAGCTTTATCGACTCGGGCCTGCTGTGCGCCCGTGTGATCCATGTCGGCGCCGACAACTACGTGGCCAAGATCAACAATGAGGCCAAGTACGTCAAAAAGGTCAATTCCGAGATCATGAACGCGCTTAATGCCATCGTGCGCTTTGCGAGCATTATCATGATCCCGCTCGGTTTGGCGTTGTTTGCCTCGAGTGTGAGCGAGCTGTGGGATGCCGCGGGAACCCCGGGCGATAGCGCGCTTTCGTGGTGCTTCTCCGAGCTGTTGGCTGGTCATGTGCCTTCGTCGGCGCTGCTGTCCACGGTGGGCGCCCTGCTGGGCATGATCCCGCAAGGC
>DBFAZJ010000115.1:0-31472 GCA_048244295.1 Collinsella sp. | reverse complement strand
CGGGGCCAGGCCGGGAACCCCCGAGCATGCCGTAATCGGTAAAATCAAAACCGCAGGTAGACGACTTGCGCATTCAGCGAAATGCAGGGTATGGACGGCCGGTCCGGGTCCAGCCCCGTAATCCGGCGTAGTTTTGAAATGGTTCTTGTCAATCAGCATTAACTATTGCGTGGATTTGACCGAAAACGTTTATCAAGACAATTTCGCAGGCATGTGGAGTGGGAACTTTAGCAAAAAGAAGCCGGGCTATTTGCCCGGCTTCTTGATTCTCTGGTGGGCCCTCCGGGATTCGAACCCAGAACCCAGGGATTATGAGTCCATCTTCAAAACCGAATACATGTGAAGAAACGTTAATCAGAGTGTGGATAGCAGCGGATAATAATAGCCACTGTAATCTCGTTTTACACGAAATGGCAAATTGATACATTTTGACAAACTCCTTCTTTGGTATCCGAGAAAAGCCGTTGATATTCAAAGTCAACAGGTCTTCCTATGCTTGCACTGTGGTTACGCGTCAGATCTTGGCGCTGAGTGTCGAGCCTGTGGTTGCCCTCCAATCACTCACCATCGTGCCAGGGCTATGTATGACGAGGTTGACTGCAACCAGAATTTCTTCGGTCAAGCCGGCGCTCACGCGATGGCATATGAGTTTGAGCGTCGCGGCATCAGCGTTGAATTCCGACATCCTGGTGAGGATGCCGTGCGCGCCTGACAGCAGGTGCCAATTGACTCGTGAGCTGACATCGATGTCTAAATGCTCCTCGATGGGTTTCGGCCCATGCTCATAATCCCTGGGTTCTGGGTTCGAATCCCGGAGGGCCCACCACTATCTACCAGCGGTTCCCCTGATATTCAGTCAATCAGGGGAACCGCTTTCGTTTTGCTTTTTCCTTCTAGAATCCACTGGTTTCTTCTGTCTATCCACCACTATCCACCACAACCCAATGCATAAATGAGCGGTTCGCCTGTATATACATTGTGAATCTGTTATGGAGCGCCGTTCTTGATCGGCGGCATGCCGGGGGCCGCGGGCGCCTTCCCTGCGCCTCGAGACCGTATCTGAGCTTTCACTTTCTGGTGAAAAAAATATAAATTTGTGACCCAAAAGCACTCCTATATTTAATCACGGTTGTTGGCCGCCAAGCCAATGAAGGCCTGGAACAGTTGTTCAGCAAGGCCATATGTGCGCTTCTCACTATCAGACTTGTCTCAATACCTTTGAGGATTGGAGCAAGTTATGACCAATCGTACAGTTGTCCATGGCGCTATTGTGGAAGCCGCCTCGGCGGTGCCCATCGACATCGCGATTGAATTCAAACCGGGAATTCCCGGCATGACCATTCTGGGCATTCAGGATAATGCCGCCGTAGAGCTGCGAGGTATCGTCAGGTGTGCCCTCAGGGCGCAGGGATACACCCTGCCTCGAAACAGTGGCTCTATCGATGTCATGCCCTCGCCCGGCTATAACAGGGCCTTCTCCGGTCGAATCCGAGATGCGGGCTCCCTCGCGCTACCCATCGCACTCGGAATCCTAAGCGCCTCGGGGCAACTTGAGCCTGCGTATATCGAGGACAAGCTGTTTTTCGGCTCGCTCGACTTCGGTGGCAACGTCACCTCATGCCGGGGTACTATCGCTGTCGAGAACCTTTGCCAGGAGCTGAGTCTCCAAGGAATTGTCTCAGCTGCAACTCCACGCGGAATCAGGCCTTATCATTCGAGCCTTCATTCTTTGGACTCGATTTCAACTGACGCCCTAAGTAATCCCGAGAAGCTCATCGGAAGGACCATGCCGGCCGAACCCGAGCAATTGAGCCCAATTTACCCGCCCGCCGCCGTCTCGGCTGTGGCTGATGCGCTTGCGACCCACACACCCATCCTCATCGAGACGGATAGCCCGGAACGCGCGGGTGAGGCGCTCCGGGCGTTCTTCCGTGTCGGCGAGAGTGATGAGGCGACGCTCATGAGAGACCTCTCCCGTATCGGCGCTAAGGGGAACGTTGCCGTCGTGCCCGATGTCGGGACGGCAAGCATTGCGGGCATTGTCGGCGGGGGGCGCCCGATCTTGCCTGGTGTCATTTCGACCGCAAGCGGTGGCGCTATCGTTTTGGGAAATATCGACCAAGCCTCGACCCATGTCCTTCAGTCCGTTGCTGCGGCTATCAGGCAAGATACCGTAAGAATTGTCAGGGTTGACGGCACTTTTCAATTTCCAAGCGATGCCGCGCTCGTCATGACGGTGAGGGAGGACCGCAGCAAGTACGCGCTAAATGCTTTTGAGAAGGGCCTGTTCCCTAAGATTGAACAGCCTGTCGCTGTTGATATCTGCCAGCTGGAAGAAGGCCTATCTCAGATTCAGGCGCACCCCGGTTCGTTGGTCGCCTATAGGGAGAACGTCGAAAAGCGCATCGAGGACAGCAGCCTCTATGTGGATGCAACCTCCAAGGGCGGCATCAAGGTCAATTATTCGGTCGATGGGGAGCCGAAGACCGTGGAGCTCGTGAAGCAGGTCTACGAAGAGAACGACACGCTCTGCATCCAGGCCTTCGATGTGACCGAGGGCTCCGACTCGTTCGGGGCTCTTTGGTCGGACGTCACCGTGAACCTTGACGGCCCGGCACAGGGCGACCGTACTGTCTACATGAAACGATCCGACATTGACCCCTTGCCCGGGATCCTGATGGACTCGGAGGTGTTCGGTACCGTTATCGATGGCGCCGGACGTGGAGGGTATGAGGCCGTCGAGGTCAGCTCGAACGCCTTCCTATCGATGAGGGATTTGCCGGAGTTCCGAGAGATGGTCGTTCCCGCCGAATACAAGGATATCGCTATTGCGGCGGGCGTTAAGTTCGCTGTGGTGCCGTCTATTGAAGCAAAAGACATCGCCCTCATGTCCGATGGCCTCGTCAAAGTCGGCGGGCACAACTATACGCTCTATCGCGGGCAGACCTTTCAGGAGTCGCAGAAGGTGGATGTGGTCCTCGATCAGTACGATGAGCTCAGTGTTGTACCCCACAGGGTCGATTGCAGCCCAAGCACCAAGAAGATCATCGACTCGCTCCGGCTTACGACTAAAAGCACGGCATCGTCCGGTGGCGTTGTGACGATGGAGCGTGATGTGGTCCTCCCCCACGTTCAATCGCTGAAGCATTAACCAAAATCTAGGAACACTTGTTCAACGGCTCTCATCGCCATGCCCCAGGGCGGACGATAAAACCAACGGAACTATGACCGAAGGGAGAGCCGTATGGACAAGCTGGACAGGTCGGGAGCGGCGGCAGGGCTAGGCCTGCTCAATCTCGACCGCATCTACAATAACGTGTGCGAGCAGATCATGGACCCGCAGCGATGCGAGAGCCACCTTAAGTGGCCGGCCGTCGCCACGCTTGGCGCGATTATGGCCGAGCCGAGTCTTCTTGCGGCCGTGGCCGAGGTTGCATTTGACGGCATTGCTCCCAATACGAATGCCGACCAGAAGTCCTGGCTGCTTGCGCAGGCCCTATTTACGGCTTCAACCGCCCAGGCCGCATATGAGGTCGAGCACGGTCTTGAGCTCTCGCCGTCCGACCGAGCCCACATCAATCCTAAGGCCGCCATTGCCGTCCAGGACTACATCTCGCATGACCAGAAGCTCGCCGTCATGAAATTCTATGTCATGGCAGACACTGAGCTCACACACATCGCCATGAACTGGCCGGCTGGCCCCTACGGCCAGTACAGAATCGGCGACGATGGCTATGTCACTGACGAGCAGTTCGTGCGCGTGATTCCCGACCCCCTCGACCAGAGCCTCTACGAATACATCGCGAACGGCGGCCCGCTTACCGACGAGGTTATCAGCGCTGCCGTGAGGGGCGAAGCCGGCTACATCGATACACTTGCTTCTCAGGCTATCGATAACGATCCCGATGCCCCTGTCTACTACACAGAGGGAGAGCGGGATGAGTGGGAGGACTCTCTCAATGACGGCTTTGTCGAAGAGAGCGAACTCAAGACCGAACGTGCCCACGTGATGCCGGGAACGAAAAACCTCATCGCGCAGATCAGCAAGAAGCTAGGCGGCGGCACCGAGGGAGCGCTTCACACCACGGCCCCCGACCGCACCGCCTACTTTCACTATGGGCAGTCATAAGGGAGGCGCACTACGATGAGTATTAACCTTATCCCATTCGACTCCCCTATCGAGTGCATGACAATCGACACGGAGACCACTGGGCTCGATTCAGCCGGCGGCGATGAGATCCTGACGCTCGCCATGGTTCTCGACATCGACGGCCAAGACTCACCCTCGACGGTTCATCTACGTGTCAGGCCGCAGCATAAGACGGAATGGCCCGACGCCGAGCGCGTGAACCATATCTCCCCCGCCTCCGTGGCGAGCTATAAGCCCTTTGAAAGGTATCTCGAGGCCGTTCAGTTTCTATTCGACCGTACGGAGAAGATTGTCGGATGGAATGTCAACTTTGACCTTGGTTTTCTCGAGAACGAGTGCGTCGTCATACCGCAGACGACGAAGGTAATCGATGCGATGGAGGCCTTCGGGCGCGCATACGGCCCGTTCTCGGAAACCCATACCCGATGGAGACTGACCTCTGCGGCAGATGCCGCGGGGTACAGCTTCGAGGGGGCACCCCACACCGCCCTCGCCGATGCCTTGGCTACCAGGCATCTATATCTATACGCCGAATCGATCATCGAAGGCCATAGACATCTGGGGTCAGATGTCAAACGCCCCGGAGTCCACAGGTATATCTAGGAAATTGTCACCCTGTGGCACCAAACCGGTCTGCACGGGTGGCCTATATGGCGAAAACTGTATTTGGGGCCGCCCGAGTGTGCGGCCCCAATGCACATCGCCGGAAGGAGGTACCAGCAATGCCCGGAGAGAACGAAGAAGCCATGCGTGTCTTGCTCATGCTCGGGCAGGCTGTTATGCCGCCGGCGCGTGAGGTTCTCATTCTTACGATGAGGGCGCTGGCGCGCGGCACCGGCAAGGTTGCCGGCACTGCCGGCAGGACGGCCCAGCGCGGCGCGAACCATGCGATCAGCCATGTAAACGGACTCGGGCGCTACGGCCTTGTGACCGAGCATACCTTGAGGCGCGACCGCAACGACGTCATCAAGCTCGTCAACCTCGGCAAGGAGGGCGCGCTCGACCGCAGCGACCTGTCGCTCCTTTCTGACATCTGCCGCAGGCACCGCATCGGGTTCGCCGTTTTCGAAGACCCGGCGACCGGCTATTTCGCAATCGAATACAAGATGAAGGACCAGGAGGCCCTTGCCGCCTGCATCGAGACGGCTATCCAGAGAAAGCTTATCTCGAATGCCGACGTGGATAGCGCCATGAGGGGGCCGGTCGAGAAGGGCGACGGCCTCCAGTCGGTCAATCCGCGTAATGAGCGCTCGTCTGAGCAATCAAAAGAGTATCCGGCGCTTCCCGCAATCGGGCTTCCCGCCGTTGGCCTCCCTCCGGTCGGCCTGCCGCCTGCGCCGGAAAGCATCGAATACCTCGGGGAGTCTTGGAAGCTCGACCAGTCCGATGGCATGTACAAGCGTAAATTCACCGGTTGGGACGGCACTGCCTACACCGCCGCCATGACAACGGCCGGTGCCTTCAGGATCACCGATTCCGACGGCCGTCTGGCGAAAATCGGAAACCAGGTCTGCGAGGGAGACGTCAAGGGGGCGTTTATTGAGGGACGCTCCGACGCGCTCGTTCGATGCCATTCCCAGATCGAGACCCTGAAGGACCGTGAGGCCTTCGAGGGGTCGGTTAAGCTGCAGCAGCGCCCAGGACGCACCAAGCAGATGGGCTCGCACGAGGTCATTCGCGCCGCCAATATGCGCGACGCCGCCGACCGCAAGGCGAACCGTCACCAGATCGGAAATCAGAACCGTCCGGCCACGCACTCCCGAACTCTCAACAAGCGGGTCAAGAGGTAATTCATGAAGTTGCCCAAGCTGGACATAACGAGGGCAATCGGAGCCGTCGTGCTGGGGGCGGCCGCCTTCTGGATCGTAAACCTTACGGTCCAGAAGGTCATGCTCGGAATCAACGGCATGGAGACACCCGATGACGTCGTGGCCTTCATCGCATGGTCGGCATCCCGGCGACCCTTAGGCATCTACTTCGGTGGGCTCCCTTTGCTGATTTCTGCCGCAACGTCCCTCGCGTTCGCGCTGGCCGTCTTCCTCAAGAAGGAGGCGCCCGGCGAGGACATCTCTCCCGCCAAGCAATACGGATCCCAGCGCTTCTCCACCGCCCAGGAGCGCCTGCTGTACTCGCATAACAAGGCGACTGACGACTGGCCCGTCCCCGACTGGTGCGAGACGGTCGAGGACGACAATATCATCCTGTCGCTCAACAGCAAGGTTGCCGGTACCTCAATCGTCAATGACAAGAAGGACCCGATCAGGCGTGAGAGCCAGGTGCCTAACCGCAACATGTTCATCATGGCCGGATCGGGTGCTGGCAAGTCATACCGATTCGTGACCAACCAGATCATGCAGATGAACGGTAACATGGTCTTCACCGATCCTTCTGGCGAGCTTTTCCGCGCATCTGCCGCCTTTTTGGAGAAAAACGGCTATGAGGTGCAGGTCATCGACCTGCGCGACGAGGAGCACATCCTGGCCTCGACCCCCTACAACCCGCTCATCAACTGCCGTGACGTCACGTCCATCAACTCACTGGTCAATATGTTCATTGCGAATACCAAAGGTGAGGACACGCGCGGCGACCAGCAGTTCTTCATCGACATGGAGAAGAATTTCTATACCTGCGTCTGCGGCATGTTCGTCTTCTGGTTCAAGGCCAACGGTAATACCGCGGACTGCACCCTTCCGGGCATCATCGACTATCTGGCGATGGCCAAGGCCGACGGCGCCGAGGGCATCAACAAGCTCGACCTCGTCTTCGAGGGTACCCGGGAGCGCGACGGCTTCGATGGGTTCGCGCAGTACATCATCGATACCTACGGCGAGGACGCGCTCGACGACGAGTCCCTCCCCGAGAACTCCGTCCTCACCAACTACCGCACCTTCAAGGCCAACGCCGGAGCCCCCGAGCAGATGGCGGCAGTCGTGTCCTCGTGCGCGGCCCGCCTGCAGAGACTCAACAACCCCGCGATCAGGAAGATGCTGGGTCGCGATGAGCTCGATCTCCAGTCTATCGATAAGCGCAAGCGCGCCATATTCTTCTGCATCAAGTCCGGTGGCGGCCCCTATGACTTTGTCGCCGCGATGGCCCTGAACCAGCTGTTCGATATCTCGAAGGATATCGGATCCACGAACGGCATCGGCCATCTTGAGATCCCCCTCTATTGCTATCTCGACGAGCTCGCCCAGATAGGTAAGATCCCCGACTTGGAGAAGCTGTTCGCGGAGAGCCGTAAGTTCTGGATCAACCTCTGCGCCATCGTGCAGGACGGCAAGCAGCTCGAGGCCCGATACGGTAAGCAGTCGGAATCCATACGAGCAAACTCGGCCATTTTCATGTACATGGGTTCCTCTCTCTTTTCCGACTGCGAGCAGATCTCTCGCGAGATGGGCAACACCACGAAGAAGTTCACCGACTACTCGGTCTCGAACTCCGCAAGCGGCAAATCCATCAATGAGAGCACGAGATACGTCAAGGTCCCGCTCATGAGCCCCGAGGAACTCTACAGTTTCAACGAGGAGGACGGCCTGTCCCCTGACGAGTGCGTGACCCATTACAAGCAGGGTATGTGGTTCCGCGACCTTAAGGCCGACCCGGAGATTCACCCGCGTCGCAAGGAGTATCTCGCCGCCGGCAAGACCGACATGCTTGAGTGGGCACGCTCCAGGAAGCACGCGCAGGGCCCCGATGTGTCGACACCCGAGGATGTCGTACTCATCGACCGAGCAAACCCCAAGACCATCGTCATTGACGCCTATTAGGGCGCATGAATAGATATCGCAAATCATAGGGAAGGACATTTCAATGGAACAGCTTTCAACAATCGTCACATCCTTCGAGAACCTCATGATCGCCGGTGGTTCTCTGTTTGCCCTGTGGGGTGTCTACAACCTACTCGAGGAGAAGACCAAGGGGCGTCCCGGCCACGGTACCGAATGGTGGCAGGTGCTCGCCGGCGTATTCATCGCCGGGTGCGGCGTGTCCCACATCATCTCCCAGCTGTTCAACGGCATCATCCAATAATGAGTATTCGGGAGAGGTTGCTCGCCTTCGCCGCCGGCTCCCCTATCGGGGGCGATCGGTCGCCAAAGCCGACGGAACCATACGGGGAATATGAGCTCGACAGGCGATCCATAAGGTGGTCGGAGTGCATTTTTCGCTTAGCGGTTATCAGCGTTGCCCTGTTGGTGCTGGGCTGCGCGATGTCCGGTATCGCCTATGCCGCGCAAAAGGGTCAGTGGAATGTCAATCTCGGCATCGACAACATGGCTCCCGAGTGCCGGCAGATTTCCATCAAGTGGAGCGACGTCGGTAAGGACAAGTACGTGACCTTCGAGCACGGCGGCATCAAGGCCTACAAGATCGGTTACACCGTAACGACTGGCATCAACGGAAGCACCGTCGAGGGGCCCGTCTACTACGATAAAAACGGCAAGGTCGTCGATAAGTCCTATAGCAAAAGGAAGAAGTACACCGGTGGCCTGCAGAAGGAAGATCTAAAGAAGAACTTCGAGCCCTCGTGGGCGCCCGATGGTTGGGAAAAGGCGGCGTCGGCCTCGACGAGCGTGAACCCTAATGAGAACCACAAACCGCATGAATCGCAAGGCTCCGAGTCAAAGGACCCGGAGGACTTGGAAAACCAGTTAATCAAGGATCATCAGCCCAAATTCACTCTAACCTTTGAATTCTTTAAGTATTCTGCGGAAAATTTGGCATGGTCCTTCTGCCGCGGGCTTGCGGAGAATGCGACCAGTCTCGCCGAATGGTGTATTTCGCTGGTGTCCTCAACGGCGGACACGGCGTTCACTTCCGATTTCACCAATGGGCCTTTTGCCCAGTTCTACACCATGGCATCGACGTTGTCCAAAAACGCCTTCCAGCCTTACGCCTTTGCGTTTCTTGGCCTGACTTTCGGCGTCGCCCTTATGCACCAGCTCGATGTCCGCCGCAAGATGGCCGGTATCGACATCATGGCAAGCCTCGCCTTCGTCGTGATGATGTTCGCGGTGAGCTACACCCTCATCGTGCACGCGATGGATATCTGCGCCTGCATATATATCCTCGCCCAGAACTTGGTAAGGGTCGTGAACATCGCGCTCGCGTCTGTCGGCATAGAGGCGTCCCAGCCCCTCGCCATCAGGAAGCAGGTCCTCGACTCGTTCGATTCTCTGACGTATGCCCAGGCGAGCACGTCTTTTATTCTGCTGCTTCTTGCAATCGTGGCCCTTGTGGCCTGCGTCGCCTGTCTGTTTTGCGTAATGACCACCATCTTCGTGCGCGTCGGCGAGATATACCTCAGGGCGGCGGCGAGCCCCCTCTGCCTTGCATTTTTCGCAGACGACAGGTCCAGGGCAATGGGGGTCGGATACCTCAAGCGCTTCGCTGCGGTGTGCTTCCAGGCGGTCATGATTGTCATCGCCATCGGCATGATTCCCTTGATCATGACGGTGGCTTCCGAGCTCATAGCGCCGATCACGTCTGACACGAGCAGCCTGAGCGGGTTTGGGGATGCCGTCGCCGCCCTGATCCCGTCGATGTGCGCTGTCCTGTGCATCACGGAAATCGTCAACAAGTCCAAGTTGGTCGCCAACAGCCTGTTTGGCCTTGCCTAGGGAAGGTGATGAAATGGCAGAGACATTCGTGCGCGACGATATCAACAACTATGTCGCGAGAAATATTTTCGGTCATTTTTCCAAGCGCTCCGCTGTGGCGGCGTTGGCTGCCGCTTCGGTCGTATCTGTCGGCATTTACGGCGTTTACGCATGGGGCTGGAATCTCGAAGCCGTCACTTATCTGGCGATACCGGTTTGCGTCGCGATCGGCGTGATAGGCCTCCACTCACACCATGGCCTCAAATCGGAAAAATGGCTGCCCCTCATGCTGAAGGACCGGGCCGAGCCGGATCAGCTCATGCTCGCGGTGCCGACTTTTGAGGTCGCGACGCCAAAAAAGACTCGGGCCGAATTGCGTAAGGAGAAGCGCCGCGAAAAAGCCGCGAAGAAGGCAAGAAAGGTAGAACAGGAGACCGTGCCGGCGGGAATCGCCCAGGCGATGGCTGAGGTCTCTATTGATAACGATAGGAGAAACCCGAGATGAGCAGGATGACGATTGAGGATCTCGACCGTGAGATCGCGGAGGCGGAACAGCGCCGCGCGAACGCCGTCGAGGCCGGTTGGCCGAAGGGCGTGCGCCAAATGGACAAGCGCCTGAAAAAGCTGAATAAGAAACGTGACAAGCATCTTGCGAAATATGGTCCCGACGTGCCATCCATCCCCCTTGGCTCTTCCTGGGAGACGGATGAGGACCAGGCCGATCTCGGCGTCAACACCGCCCTGTCGACCGACGTAAAGCTCGTCCAACCCAAGTGGACGACCACGAAACTCGTGCCCTACGAGCTGCTAACGGTCGACGGCGTCATGCGTATCGATTCGGCGACCTACTCCATCGCCCTGAGGGTCGACGACGTCAACTATCAAGGCGCACGACCCGAAGACCAATATCGCGTTCGCGAGGCATGGGCAGCGTATCTCGACTCCCTCGACCATACGGTGCGCCTCGGCATCTTCATCATGAACAAGCGCGTCAGCCCGGAGGAGTTCGCCTCCGACCTGTTATTCCGAGAGGTGCCCGGTGACGATCGCGGCAACGTCTTGCGCCGCGAGTACAACGCTTGGACTCGCTCCATGCTGGCGAAATCCTCCAGATCCGTTCGCCGTGACCGCATCGTGACGATCGCGGTGTCTGCCGACACGATGGAGCGCGCCGTCCCGCGCCTTTCCCAGGAGGCCGATTCCTTCCTTCGCTTCATGCGCGACCTCGGATCCGACGCGCATGTCCTCGACGGCCAGCAGCGTCTCGATATCATCCAAGCCATGACGCGTCAGGACGATAACCCGGGCACGGCGAACTTCGAGCGTCTTTCCGGAACCGTCGGCCTCACGACCCGCGAGCTCGTGGCCCCCTCTTCCGTCCTCACGGCAGACGGCTATCGCGGCGATCCGAGGATGATCGTCGGGCGCCGTTGGGTGAAGACCTATGACGTCACCCTCGACGGGTACGGCAAGACAATGAAAGACTCCTTTATCTCAGATTTGACGGGCCTGCCCTACGACCTAACCGTCGCCTGGCACATCCGGCCCTGGGAATTCTCTGCCGCGATCTCCGCTGCAGAGAACCACCTGCATGAAATCACCGAGGAAAACAACACCTATCAGTTCAACACGAGCCGTCCCGAGGTCGGCTACTTCGTCGACCAGAGTAACATGCCGCCTGCCATGCGTGAGGCCCAGGAGGACGCCGAGGCCTTCCGAGACGACCTCGAAAGCGCGGAAATGCATGCGTTCGGCGTCACGACGGTCGTTGCCGTCCAGGGCCGCACAGAGACGGAGCTCGAGGAGGCATGCCGCGAGGTCGAGAAGGTGTTCTCCACGCACAGGAAGCCCTATCCCGATTCCTGGCGCGCGCTTCGCGAGGAATCGTTCTCGACCGCCCTGCCTATCGGTACCCCCTATATCCCGTATGAGCGCACCCTCACGACAGATCCCCTGGCGCACATGATGATGTTCGTTGCGGCGGAGATGAATGACCCGGGCGGCAACATCATGGGCCTCAATGCCGAGACCCGCTCGTTCATCGTCTACGATCCGGTCTCCCATGAGCACACGAACAGCTTCACGCTGGCACAGCCCCGTTCCGGCAAATCTTTCAATTCGAAGATCACCCGCATCATCCCCGTGCACCTGAAGCATCCGGACGACGACGTGATCACAATCGACCCCGAGGGCGAGTACGTCACCCCCACCGAGTATCTCGGCGGTCAGGTGATCCGTATCGCGGAGAACTCCGGCGACTACATCAATCCCCTCGACATCTCCCTTGCCTACGGCTCGGACGACCCGGAGACGAAGTCCTCCCCTGTTCCTGCGAAAGTGTCTTTCATCCAGTCGCTTGTGCGCATGATGGCGAGCAGCGTCAATGACGCCCAGGCAAACGTGCTCGATGCCGCCGCGGCCTACGCGTATAACCGATACTTGGACGACCCGCGCCCCGAGAACCTGCCGACACTTCAGGATATCTATGACTTCCTGATGTCCGAGCAGGGCTCCGACATGCGCGACGCCCGCGACCTCGCGAAGCTCATTCGCCGCTATGTCACGGGCACGCTGTCGCTGTTCAACCACCCGACGAACGTGGACCTCCAGTCGAACCTCGTTTGCTTCGATCTGCATGAGCTGTCCAGTGAGCTCAAGCCGCTGGCGCTGCTCATCATCCTCGACCATATCTGGGTCCGCGTCTCGGCGAACCGACGCGCCGGAAGGCGAACCTGGCTCGTTATCGACGAGTTCCAGCTCCTGCTCGACAGCCCCTATGCGCGCAGCCAGATCGACCGCTTCTTTACCCGTGGCGGCAAATGGGACTTCTACATCAACGCCATCACCCAGAACCTCTCGCGCGTCCTCAACAGCGAGGAGACGCGCTACATGTTCCAGAACTCGCCCTTCGTGACGGTCCTGCAGCAGACGAGCGACCTTCTGCCCGACTTCCAGGAGCTATTCAACCTCTCCGAGAGCCAGACGAAGGTTCTGGCGACCGCTCATCCCGGCGAGGGCCTCTACGTGTTCAAGAACCGCGTGGTCCATTTCGACTTCCCGATCGACCAGAAGATCTGCCCGACGCTCTACGACATCTGCACGACCCGTCCAGCCGATATCAAGCGCCGGGTGGCGAGGCCGGTGCCGGTGAGGCCCGACGTCGATACGCTCGACGAGCCGGAGGACGCCCCGTCATCGTCTTCGCGTTCGAGACGTGAGGAGATCGGTCGCAGCGTGCCGTCGCCCGCGCACATGGCTCCCCCGCCGCAAGTCCGATCCGCCAATCGACCTGCGAGCGAGCAATTTGGTTTCAACGGCGGCGACAACCGAGACGCGGTTGCCGCCAAAAACGAAAGGATGGAAGATATGGATATTCGTGACTTCCAGGAGGGCGTGAGCTTCTCGCGCTTCAACACCCGTCGGCTCCCGACCGAGGAGGAGCTGCGCGCACAGGCTGAAGCCGAGCTCAAGGAACTTGTCCTGAACGCAATCGATCAAGTCTTCACCCGTGAGAGCGATACCCACTTCGACGATTTCGCGCTGGCGCTTTCCGCTGCCGGCATCACGCTCGGCGCCGACCCCTCCGGCGACATCGCCTTCTCGAACGGCGCGGTCGCCCTTTCCGGTTCCGAGGTCGGATACACGCTGCAGGCGCTCGTTGCCATGTCGGAGCGCGCTAACGGCCTCGATGCCGTAGCGGAGCCCCAGTCCGCCGCTGTCCCCGAGCAGGCTCAGCCCATCGAGGAGGATACCGAGCAGGCTGCCTCTCGTCTCGATGGCGTCCGTCAGCAGCCGGTGGAATCGCCGGCCCGTCCGCGCACTCAGGCGCAAGTCCCTCAACAGCCGGCACACTCCGCAACGCCCCAGCAGACTTCCGCTGCAGACTTCATGCAGACCGGCGGCATGTATCCAAACCAGCGCGCGGCTCAGCGCCGCCATCAGGCCGCGATGCAGGCGACGGCTGCTCCCCAGCAGCCCGCTGAACAGCGCTTCACGAGCGCATCGGTCGCGGGGGCCATGCAGGGCCTGCTTAACTACCAAAACGACAGCGGCGAGGATATCGGTGGCGTGTTTGCAAATCCCGATGAAATCAGCCCCGAGGGCCTCGGCGAATATGCTAGCGGCTCCGGTTTCGTAGGCTAGAAAATGCGCTCGACGAGATACAGTTCCAACCTTGCCCATGCGGATGCCCGTACCGCCGCCAGCAGGCGTGCGGGCACCGTCGCCGCCATGCTCGAATCGGAGTCGCGGTATGCCACGGCATCGGCAGGATCCTCTTCGCGCAAGAACCGCTCGTGCGCGAACTCATCCGACCTCTCTCGTCTCGGCGCTCAGAAAACGACGCGCTCGCGTGCGGCATCTGCCGCCGCGGGCGCCGCCTCCTACGGCGGCGCCTTTGCAGCCGCCGCGCGATCCTCGATGACGGGTGCATCCGAAGCCGATGCGCCCGACACAGATATGTCGGAGGGATCGGGTTTCTCCCCCTCCGCTATGGCCCCGTCTTCCCGACGCGGGGCCGCTGTGTCGGGCGCAACGTCCTCGGCACAGCTCGTGTTGTCCTCGGAGCTCGCGAAAAAGATAGCGACGGTCCCCGTCGCACCGTTCTCAGGCAGCGCCTCAAAGGCACTCTCGCGAGCCAATGCGGTCGAGCTCGATATCCTCATGAAGCGCCGTCCCGGTTCTTTCAAGAAGGACCCGGCTGCCGTCAAAAAGCTCAAGGACTACCGCAAGCGCTCTCTGCGCAGGAAGCGCAAGGCGGCACTCAAACAGGCCTCGCTCGGGAAGAAGGCGAGCCGCGCCGTCGGCGGCAGCATCTCCCGAAAGATCTTCAAGGGGCGCAAGGGAAGGCAGAAACTCCTCTCCATGAGGGCATGGAGGAACAGGGTCGCCCTGTTCACCTCCCTGCTTTCGCTCGGCTGCCTGCTGTTCATGGGCGTGGTCCTAGCCTCGTCGCTCGGCATCGTTCTGTTCGGCAACCAGGCCGCCGGCGCTAGCAGTACGGCGAGCCTGGGATCCGACGAGCTCAAGATATATCTGTACCTCAAGGACCACGGCTGCGACGACATCCACGCTGCGGCCATCATGGGCAACTATTGCCATGAGTCCGCGGGCACCGCAGCCAAGAAGATATACCCGATGGCCGACCAGGCAAAGGGCGGTCGTGCCTATTGGGAAGAGGGTATCAGTCCTTGCACCAATGACGAGATCATCGCGAGGGGTCCCGTCTACAACAAGGCGGTTGGCATCGGCCAATGGGACGGGGGGCGTCGCCTTCGCCTTGCCCAGTTCGCCAAGGAGACGGGAAGGAACTGGTACGAACTCGACGTTCAGCTCGAGTTCTGGTCGGACCACGATGAGTGGGGCTCGTTCACCAGCGCGAACGGCAAGTACACCTACCAGACATTCATGGAAACCGACGATCTCGAGTCGGCGACGATGCACTATGCGATGGGATGGGAGCGGTGCGCGATGGTGGGAGGCAAGCCGCACGGCTGGGACTCAAGGTACCCAAACGCGGAGTATTTCTACAACGCCATCACTTCGGGCTCCCTCGGCGGCTCCGGCCAGGAACTGTCGGGCGCCACGGGCACCCAGCTGGCCGTCGTGAGCGCATGCAAATCGACACCCTCGCCAGGCAAGAACTGGTGCGCCGCCTGGGTGACTAATGTGTTCAAGGCCGCCGGCGTCGGCTATTACGGCGGCAACGCCTGCGACATGGTCAAGGCCTGGTGCCATAGCAACAACCCAGCAGACCTCAAGGTCGGCATGATCGTGGGCGACACGAGCCACCCCGGCACCGGAACGCCCGGCCTTCTCTATGGCCATGTCGGCATCTACGTCGGTGACGGCAAGGTCATGAGCAACGAGGGCGCTATCACGACCAAAACGCTTGACGAATTCATAGCCTTCTACGGAAAGGGCTCCGGCGTCTACTGGGGCTGGATGGGCGGAGTGGAGCTCAAATAGCTCTAAGAGGAAAGGAATTTGTGCCATGTACGATAAGGGAAAGAAGCTCGACTCAAAGGGGATTATTCTCGCCTGCGTCGGCATCATCGCGGTCTGCATCGCAATCAATATCGCATTCGCGGTATTCCCGCCCATGGGAAGGTCGGATGGTACCTCGAGCGAGGAATCCTCAATTGGAACCGACAGCGCGCCCGAAGTCTCAGGTGACGAGTCAGATGATGGGCAGGAAACCGACGTTGCGGATGGACAGGGCGAGACGGCCCAGGTTGACCCCTCGATCGTGTCCGTGCCCGACAACCTGCCGGAGGAAGCGACCCAGGCAGGTTTCCAGGACGCTGTCGCCGCATACCTCACATCCCTGACCTCAGAATACGGCGTTCCCGAGAAGACGCTTATCGAGTCGAGCGACGTGAATGCGGGAATGGGCCCCGATGGCTCCGATATCCCCTACTGGGTCATCCGCGCCTACTTCCCAAACGAGACGGAGATTCCCGTGACCGTCGATTTCACCAAGGGCGAGGGCTTCAACGTCGGGACGTACTGATTTAGATGAAGAATGCGCCCGGACCCTACACAACAGAACCGTCCCTGCTGCTCTTTCGCCGGCGCCTGGCCGCCCTCATGAGGGTGACGGGTGTCGGCCAGGATGAGCTTGCGGCAACGATCGGCCAATCGCCGCGCTCGATCGCCCTTTGGTTGACGGGCGTCAGGCTGCCTTCGGCAGTCTCGCTCAAGGCCCTCTCGAGGACGTTCGGCGTGCCTGCAGACTGGCTGTTGGGCGCGGACGCGGTCGAGATAGCCTCGGGGCTCACGAGGCTCGCGGAGATCGCCTCGGCGCCGAAGGCCGCGGGCGCGGGCGCAGATAAGGCGTCGGACTAAAGCCTCGGGCGGTCTTTCTATCTTTGGGCGCGAGTTCAACGTAAATACCGATTGTGAATGGACAGATCATGGCAAGACTACCGTTACAGGGATCAAAGATGAATAAGATTAAATTCGGTACGACCGTTGAGGTGGCTACGCCGGATAGAATCAAGGAGCTACGCAGCAAAAACCCTGAATCAATGCGGAGTACCGGTGAGGCGATTGATTATCTGACTGTTATGTTTACCGGTCTTACGCCTCGAGTTGCAGAGGCCATGGATAAAGCCTGCCAAAAAGAGCTTCAACTTACTGCGCAAGAAATGAGACACCTCTCATTTGATGGGTCAGAGGAATTGTCCGTAGCGGAACTTGAGCGTGACTATGATCAGTTCCTGCGCCTTCACGAACACTTTTCCCTTTACTACATGGACGTGGCGGAGAATGAGCCTCGCGACATGCGGCGGATTGATCTTGCCGACAATGATTTCGCTGTTGTCCCATCGTCTTGGATATTGCTTGGTGACGGCGAAAGCTCAGAATCTTTCAGCCAGGTTTCAGTTGTTGAAATCTGCGGAGGCGCAAAACACGGCGCGCCTCACTTCGCCTTCCTCCATAACGGCGCGTATAACGAGGAGGATATCCTCGACCTTGCGATTCAGAAATGGCCACCCCTATTTGACCTCACCCATGACCCATGCGTCGGAAGGTGGAATAGCAAATCAGCTAAATCATGTGTCTATAACGGTGTACCTGTCATATGCTTCCACGAGCTTCAAGATGCGTCCTTCTATGAGGGCCGGGGACTAGATGCCCCTTGCGGAGCGGCGGTGCATCGTTGTCAGCAGTGATTGGGTATACCTCAGCAGCCTCGTCATGATGAACACTTGTTCCCGCACCGGACGGCATGGGCGCACTCCCCCATCATCGATGGGAGTTGACTGAGACGGGGAGGAAATAATGCAGCAGAGGCTAATCGAAGCGCCTGTCGAGATACTCGCGGCTGTGATGGGTCATCCGCGAGGCTGGGACACGATTCTCGACTCCATGGCCGAGCATTCCGAATTGGGCCCGAGGAGTATTCTCGCCCTCGCGGCATTCAAGCTCGACCATCCCGAGGCCGATACCTCCGCTGTCCTCAGCAGGCAGCGCGCCGATAGGTTGGGTGGCAAAATCAAAGAGCATCCGGTAGGGTTCGAGATCCTCGTTCCCTTTGCAAAACGAGACGGTGAAGAGCTGACTCTCGATTGCGAGCTCGTGCCGGAGACCGTCTACCCCGCCTCAGCCTACACGGGCCTCACCTCGTGTCCCGGTGCCGCTCCAATCAGGGTGGTCGAGGGGGATACGGTCGCACTCGACGCGGTCACAAAGGCCGCCGAAGACATCGACCTTGAGGGCATGGACCCGATGGCCTCCCATGTGACGCTTCGCCGCTACGGGATCGATGACGGCTTGGAGATTCGCGTGCCGATGGAGGACACCGAACTGCTCCTCGTCCGCATCGAGCGCGTCTGCGCCCAGGTGAGGGGCGCCACGAACAGAATCGACCGCGCCCTCAGGCGGGCGGGGTTCGAACACAAGCCGAGAACGCGAGCATCGCAGAACAGCCCGGTCGAGCGCGGCCAATCGGCAACCATGACGACAAAGCGCCTGAAGAGTATGCTCGCATCCTTCGATGCCGGCGCGCGCGGAGCCTCCAACAACGCCCGAAAGGGGGCGTAGTTCCATGGCCAGGAGAACGTCGAGGCGCTTTGTCGCGGTTGAGGGGCAAATCTCCCTCTTCGCGATGGACGACCCCTCAATTTACGAGGCGCCAGCCGAAAAACAAATAGATGACGTGGATGCACAGCAAAGGTTGGCACTTGACTTTGGTGCGCAACAGGAATCTTATGTAAGCCAAACGGGAGGCGATAAGGCCGCCCGCAAGGATGATTCCGAGGAGGAAGCGCATGTCGGTGCTGAAGGACCCGTACAGGGGCGTGAGGGGACTCCGGTATTCCTTCATGGAGCAGAACGCTCCGGAGGAACTGGCCAGGATGGATGCGGCCGGCGAGACGGAGGAGTATCTCAAGGCAGTGGAGCGCAACTATCTGACGAGGCTCGCGGAGCTTCAGGACAGCTGCATGGAGAGCTGCGGGGCGACGCCGGAGTTCGCACAGCTCACGATGGCCGAGTGCCGGTACGACGACTACATTTGCAGGGCCAACAGCGCCCGGAAGATGGCCGAGGAGATCGCCCTCAACGAGACGGTGCTCACGCTCTAGCCACCCGCCGCAACACCGAGTACCTTAACCCCGATGCCCAGGCCGGCCATTCGCCGCTGGAGCGCGCGAGGCTGAACGTGGCCGCCCTGCGCGCCCTCAAGGCGACCATGGATGAGGGGCGAGACGCCACCCCAGAGGAGGCGCGCGCCATTTCAGCCTACTCCGGTTGGGGCGGTGCTTCGAACGCCTTTGCCGAAAACCAGACCGGCGGCTGGGCCGAGGTATCACGGGAGCTGAAAGAGCTGCTGAGCGAAGATGAGTTCGCCGAGCAGCGCGCGACGGTCCTCACTGCCTTCTATACCCCCCGTCCCGTCGTAGAGCTTATCTGGGAGACGCTGAGGGATGCCGGTATCTGCGATGGGGGCAGAGCCGAGATTCTGGAGCCGGGCTGCGGCACGGGCAACTTCATGCGCTGCGTGCCCGAGGGCATGGACGTCCATGTGACCGGCGTGGAGATCGACCCCGTGAGCGCGGGACTTGCTCGTGTGCTTTGCCCGGACCATACGATCGTCGCCGCAGATATCGAAAAATGCGAGATCCCCGATGGGTCATTTGACGCCGCCATAGGCAACGTCCCCTACTCCGACGCTATTAAAATTGATGGGGCACCGCTTCACGACTATATGATCAAGAGGGCCATGGCCGCCGTGCGCCCCGGCGGTATCGTCGCCGTGCTGACGAGCCGATACACAATGGATAAGGCACGCGAGGCCACGCGTGAGTACCTTGCGCGCGAGTGCGACCTTGTCGGTATGGCACGACTCCCCAAGGAGACATTCGAGAGCCAGGCTGGAACTAGCGCGCTGTGCGACCTCGTCATCCTGAGAAAACTTGAGAAGCCGCGTGAGGTCGAGCGCGAAAGTGCGCCGGCCTGGGTCCACACGGCGACCAACGCGGACGGCTTCCGCGTGAACGCACTGCTTGCCTCCAATCCGTCCATGGCCGTCGGCGAGCAGGGTTCAGAAATGACCGCGTACGGCCCCGGATATGCGCTGACCAGCGGTCTTGACGCCGAGGGTATCGCCGATGGTGCCAGGAAGGCCCTAGCAGATCAGGCCATCGCTGCAATCTCCCATACTTTCGAGGGGATGCCCGATAGGTGTGCCGTACCCGAGGTCGCGCCGGTTCCCGCCGACCCTGCGCTCTATGAGTTCACACTGGGCGACGGCGGGTCGATCTGGTACGGCAACGGCGACACGGTCGAGCGTTTCCGGCTCGCGGAGCGCGGGGCAGAGAACCGCGCACACGCAATGCTTGAGCTCAGGGATGCCGCGCGAGCGCTTATCTCGCTTGAACGCGACCCCAAATCGACCGATGCGGCAATCGAATCTGGAATAACGGCGCTCAACGACCGCTACGACCGCTTCGCCGAGCGTTACGGTCGCCTGAACGATCCCGTGAACCGCAGAGTCCTCACCATGAAGGGCTATCACGACTGCTCGCTCGGCATCAACCTGTTCAGCCTCGAGGTGCTGGACACCAAGAAGAACTTCGTCCGCAAGGCCGACATCCTCTCGAAGCGCACCGTGCGCCCCCAGGCGCCCCTCCCCGACCGTTCGGAGACCCCTGCCGATGCCCTGGCCGTCTCATATGACCGCACGGGCGGGGTCGATCTGGCGCTCATCGGGCGACTACTCGGCTGCAGCGTCGCCGAGGCCGAGCAAAGGCTCGGCGACCTCATCGTCCGCGATCCGGTCACTTCGAGGATCGAGAGCGCCGAGGCATATCTTTCCGGCGATATCGGCGAGAAGCTCGATGCGATCCATTCGATGCAAAAGAAAATAGAGAGCGATCGGATCGACGCCGGGGAAAGCTCCTGGCTCGAGTCGGTATCGATTCCCCCCGCCCGCACTCCCGAAACGAGTGCGGAGGTGGCGAGAGCCGTTACCGTCCTCATGAAAAGCGGCCTGTGGGACACCTGTGTCCATCCCCTGACGGCCGACCGTGCTGTTATCGCCTCAGCACATGTCAACAGCCTCCCCGACAGCTGGCGCGACAGGTCATTCAGTACGTGGACCGGAGAGGCGTTAATCGCCGCTTTGGGAGAGCTCGATGAGGGGGTTCGCATCTCCACTGAGCGCAGGAACGGCTACGCGGCCATAACGAACCCCCTCATTGCAACGCTTGTCGAGAGATCGCTCGGATATCTGGCAAGTAAACGAGATTTCGCGACCGATGGGATGAACACGGAGGAGATTCTCTGGCGATTGTCCACCGATCCCCGCGTGGGGCCCGATGTCCTTGCCGTAGCGCTTGGGCGTGCCGATGCCGACAACACATATCAGACTCCCGATCCGATCAAAAACCTGGCGCGCGCGTATGGGATCTCTGTTGCCCGAAAGTCGGAGCAGGAGCCCCTATCGAGTGTTTTGGCGGCCGCCATGAAGGCAGACCCCGTGCCGGCGGAATTCCTTATCTCGCTCGGCTATCGACAGGCTGGTGACGAGGCCGTGATGAGGACTACCCATGTCGACTGGATGGGCGACGTCGATCAGCCCATTCCCCACGGGGAGCTCGTCAACCCTAATGACCTTGCCGAGTACAGGGCTAGACGCGAGCGACATATGGCAGCCTTCGGCCTAACCGTGTCGGATGTCGAGAGGCTCGCCGCGCTGCGCACCTGCGAAGAGAAACTGAAGGCTGTGCTTCCACGTGAGCTGGGTCCCGGAGAGATCGCGGCGACCCTGGGTTCTCCCTGGATTCCCCCCTCCTTCGTCATGAGCTTCATCGAGGAGGAGCTCGAGTTAACTGATGGTGAGATGACTGCGGCAAAACAGAGGAAATTCGAGGTTGCCCATGAGCCCCGTACCGGAAAATGGCGCCTGACGGGAAACGCGACCGAGCTTTCGCTCGATGTGCTGGCCAGATACGGGTGCAACAGCTATTCGCCGCTCAAGGTCATCTCGGCCGTCCTCAACGGCAGCGAGACGAAGCTGAACAAGACCGACCCGTCCACGGGCAAGAAGGTTCCCGACCCCCAGGGGACTAAGGCCGCATGGGACAGGAGGCGCTTGATTTCGTCAGCTTTCGAGAAATGGGTGTGGGCAGACCCGGACCGGGCAAATGTTCTGTGCAAAATCTACAACGATAGGTACAACCGACTGGCGCCCAGGACGTATGACGGCTCATACCTCACTTTTCCCGGTATGAATCCCGACGTGGAGATGAGGCCACATCAGCGTGCCGCCGTCGCGCGAGCTGGACAGGCAAATGAGGGCACGCTTGTGGCCCATGTCGTCGGCGCCGGAAAAACCTATACGGGTATCGCCATGTGCATGGAGGCCAGGCGTCTCGGTCGGGCCAACAAGCCGCTTGTCGTCGTACCGAAGCACCTAACCGAACAGTGGGCATCGGATTTTGCCTATCTCTATCCAGGGTCGAAGGTGCTCTATATGGGTAAATCTGAGTCGGATTCTGCGGATGCGGCGAGGGAGTTTTTCGGCCGCGCGGCAAACGGGGACTGGGACGCCGTGATCGTATCGGGTTCGCGCTTCGATATGCTCGACCTTTCGCAGGAGCGAAAGGAGGTCTATCTCAAACGCCGTAGGATGGAATTCCTGCAGGCCAAAGCAGATGCGCAAGAAAACGGTGGAACCTTCTCGGTTAAGAAGCTCGAGGAAGAAGTCAAGAAAATCAATGATAAGCTCTCGAAGCTCCATTCTTCTCCGAAGACCGAAGGGCTTTCGTTCGAGGAGATCGGCTTCGACTTCCTGTTTGTGGACGAGGCGCACAACTATAAGAATCTCCCTACGTATGGCCTCGCTATTGCGGGAATGACTTCCTCGAAGTCCAACCGCAGCGAGAGCCTGCTTGAAAAGTGCACCTACCTTCGTGAGATTGGCCATGGACGCAACATCGTGTTCGCCACGGGCACGCCTGTCACCAATACGATGGGCGAGCTGTACAACATGCAGCGCTATCTCGCGCCTAAGCTCCTCGAGAGGCAGGGCCTGTCATCGTTCCCGTCCTGGGCGTTCACGTTCGGCACGATAGAGGACTCGATGGAAATCAAGCCTGAGGGCAACGGATTCCAGTTGAAGCAGCGCTTCACGAAGTTCCATAACCTCCCCGAGCTCATGAGCGCCTACCGAACCTTTGCGGATATCGTCACGCAAGAGACCGTGAACCTCAAGGTCCCCGAATGTGAGGAGATCCATATCACCGTGCCCGCCACGCCCGAGCAGGTCGAGGAGGTCAAAAAGCTCGGAATCCGCGGCGAGCGCGTCCGCGCCGGAACTGCGGAGGGCAACGATAACCTGCTTGCGATCACGGGCGACGGCATGAAGGTCGCACTTGACCCGAAACTGATGCACCCCGAATTTGAGCCGATGGAGGGCGGCAAATGTGAGGTATGCGCTCGCGAGGTATTTAAAATCTGGGAGGAGACGGCCGACATGCGCGGCGCGCAGCTCGTCTTTTGCGACCGTTCGACCCCGGCCTCGGGAAAATGGAATATCCAAGACGATATGAGGAGACGCCTCATCGAGGCGGGAATCCCCTCCGAGCAGGTTGCGTGCGTCAGCGATGCCGGCAACGATCCGGAGAAGAAAGAAGCACTCTTCGAGAAGGTTCGTTCGGGCGAGGTGCGCGTCCTCATGGGTTCGACTGAGAAGCTGGGCACGGGCACAAACGTCCAAACGAGATTCGCGGCCATCCATAACCTTGATTGCCCATGGAGGCCTTCCGATTTCGAGCAGCGCCTTGGTCGAATCAGACGCCAGGGAAACCTTTTCGAGAGCGTGAGGGACTTCAAGTACGTCGCCCAGGGAACGTTCGACTCCTTCCTCTACTCCACCGTCGAGCACAAGCAGCGCTTCATCGGTCAGGTCTTCTCGAATAAGCCTTCTGTGCGCAGCATGGACGACATCGATGAGACGAGAATCTCCTACTCAGACCTTGCCGCCGTGGCGTCGGGTAACCCCGATATCAAGAGGATCCAGGAGCTGAGAAGCGAGATTATGGCACAGTCCATGCTCAAGCAGTCTCATGACGAGATGGTGGCAAACATGCGCCACCAAATCGAATCTCGTTATGAGCCTTCAGCCGCTTGCAACCGACGGCGATTCGAGTTGCTCGAACGCGACCACGATGTCCTCGAGTTTGCGAACAGGCAAAGGGAGCTCGACAAGGGTGCAGATATCGTAAGGGTCTCGGTCGGAGGCGTGTCGGCGCTAGATCGAGCTAGCGCGATCGGCATGATTCAAGGGGCTGCCGGAGATTGCCCCATCGGCCCCATCAGGGCAATTGGAGAGTTTCGCGGTCTTGAGATTGTCGTGAAGAAGGAGCAGACGCTGCTCGAGCGAGACGGCACCTTCCGTTACGACCCCTTCATCGGCCTTAGGGTCAAGGGCACAGCCGACGCACACTGGTCGAATCATATGCTGCCGTCGGCCACTTCCGGTTCACACACCGTGCTGCAGCAGATGGACGGCATTATCGATAAGGAGGCGGGCGGTCTGGACCAGGCAAGGGCCCTTATGGAGCGTGCCGACAAGCAGCTCGAGGATGCCACCAAGATCGTTGCCGAGCCCTGGGACGGCGAGGAGAACCTCAAGAAGCTGCAGGACGAGCTTGCGGAGCTGGAGCAGAAGGAGTTGCAAAAGGGTCAGGAAGAGTCAAGCGGAGATGATTGCCAGGACGAAGACGGCCATGCCATCACGGAATCTCCCGTCAGTGTTGAGGGGCGGGATGGAGACGAGCATCCCCACACGAACAGTCATGGATTTTAAACGACAGGCAAAATCGGCTTCCAAAGACTTCGATCGTTTGGATGCTATAGGACCTATTGAGGTTGAATGAGATTGGAGACGGGATGGATGTAGGGAAAAGTCTCGCCGAATCGATTGAGGGGGCCACGACGGCCTACTATCGGGATGGCGGTGGCACCGAGACTGGGATTGCGGCTGATGAGAGACTGGTCGAAGCGCTCAAGCAGGCCTATATCGCCGCCTATGCCCGAAATGACGGCGGCTCGCTGGATACCGTGAGAAATGAGCTCGCGGAGTTCGGCGGAAGGGAGCCGACGACCAACGAGATCTGCGAGGCCGCCATCGCGCTCGCAGGCAAGCAGGCAAAGCAGGATGCGGGTGTCATCTCCCGCATGTTCAAGCTGCAGGCCGCATCACTTGCTGAGGAGTACGCGCCCGCGCTCGTCAGGACCTTCGATGCGGAGCGCGCGCAGAAGGCTGATCGCGGCATCGCGGTAAACGAAAATAATACGGTCAAGCGAACGAATATTAGGAGGAGCTGATATGTACCTTGTGGATGACTACGGAGAGCCTTACGTCGCCTTATTCAGTGTGCAGTACACGCCTAAGTACAGTGACTATCCTTGTCGGCCCCATGACGCCTGTTTCAAACTCAAGAGGGATCCGAAAGGCCGCGAGGGCGTTTTCATCCAGCCCTTCTCGCGTGACGGCATCTCTCCTGTGGCCCACGTCTCGCATGAGGTGGAGGCCGCCCTTGCACTCGGATGGCCGGAGCTTTCGCCCAACGGTTATGTAGTCAATTTTCCCGGCCATTATGATGGTGCCAAGGAAATCGGGAGCTTCAGTGCCGGACATGAAAGCCTGATGGAACTCCCGATCCTCATGGGCATCCTAGAGCTCGAGGGGGTCGTGGAGAACGCCGAGCGTGACTCGCTTTACGGCGCGCTCGTGGTCGACGAGGAGGCCAGGGAGATTAGGGTCGAGGTTCCTGAAGATATCGATATCGAGTTCAGATATTGGCTCAGGAATAACGGGTCGCACCCTGTCTCATCCGAGGAAATGCCGACGATTCCCGTTACCCGCGACCCGAACCAGATTTCCAACGAGGCCGCTGCAATTCTTTCGGAAAAGACGCCAGAGCGCTTTATGAGGTCGCTACTCGACTCGAAGATCTTGCGTGACGGGGCCTCGCCGTCAGATGTCGCGGCGCTGAGGTCGGGCCTCGATGGCCTTTTGGGCCATGGCGTCGCCGGTACGAAAAGCCTTACAAAATCGCTCGAAATG
Source organism: Collinsella sp. (assembly GCA_048244295.1). Lineage (GTDB taxonomy): Bacteria > Actinomycetota > Coriobacteriia > Coriobacteriales > Coriobacteriaceae > Collinsella. The sequence goes on along the minus strand of DBFAZJ010000115.1, from coordinate 5,644 downwards.
AGAGAGCGTTCAACACACCATTAAACGTTTCGCCAGACTGAAAGCCCCTGTCTAGAGCAGGGGCTTTCCATTATTCATGAGCATGGTAAATCATGTAGTCGACAATTACGCTATCACGTTAGTGCGTAGTTACGGATTTAAGTAATAACGTTATGTCGCAGTTACGTTATTGGGTAGTTCAGTTGTTGTGCAGTTGCTTAATTACGTTATTCGAAAGTTCCGTTATTAGGCGGTTCGGCTGTTGCTATGGACAGGCATGTCACCTGCTGGCACCAAATGGTCTCGCGCGATAGTTACGGCAGTGAGATTCATATCTCATGCCAGCCCCTGGAAGAAAAGGTCAAATCGATTGGCTCTGCTAGGACAGGATTAGCATATTGGTGTAAGTGGAAGTTGGAATACCAGATTGAACGGAGCGAACTTGAACGGTTCCTGCAAGGGGATTTCGAGTTTTGTTCGCAAGTCCATCGTGCTTGCCTGCCCCATTGGCTTCGAAAAAAGGCAGCCAGTCCAAGGCGGGGGCCGCTGCGGTGGATGTCCCCACGGTCAGCTACGATTATGTCGGGTGCCCTGCGGGCCACCGTGTGGACTTCACTTTCGTGCCCAGGGGGATTTCACATCTTGGGACGCCGCTGTAGCACTGTCAGTTTCTACGGGCGCATGCTTGGGGTAATCGGTATAAGAGTTTTAGATATGCGCGGGTGGGAAGAAATCTCGCATGATTAGATTGGAATCCGGTATGGATAAAGCCAAGGGAGCAGATATCGGAGAGCTCGGGTTCGACCCCGCAACCTTCGCCACAGCGCTCATGACGCTCGAGGAGTTCAGATCGAAGGACAGGGTGATCTGGGCGGGTCTCGATATCGGCGTGGCCAGTACTGGGCTGTGTCTGGTCGATGTCCGCAACCATGAGATCGTCCTGATGGCCAGCCACCTCTTCAAGTCGCCCGTCGTCGACAAGAAGAAGGCGACCGCGGCGCCCGAGAGTCTGGCGTCGGTAAGGCGTGGAGCCCGCTCGGTCCGTAGGAACATCATGCGCGAGGGGCGGCGTAAGAAGGCCATCAGGGCTGCGTTAGCTGATTTTGACCTCATTCCCGCCGATGCTGACGGCGAGTGGTTTAGCGCACGCCGCGACGAGCGTACGGTCGTCAGGCTGAGATCCAAGGCTCTTGGTTATCTGCTGAACTCCCGTGAGCTCGCCCGCGTGCTGTACTCATTCGCGAGCCATCGCGGGTATATCGACCACGGCAAGTCCGATAAAGAGGACGATGCCGGCAAGGTCAAGAAGGCACTTGCCGCGAATCGCGCGGCGCTCGCCGATGGTGGCTGCAAGACCTTCGGGCAATACCTTGCCGGACAGCCGCGCTCGCGCAACAGGGCCGGCGACTATAGCTATACGGCAGACATCGGCATGACTGTCGACGAGGTTCGCACGATCTTCGCACGCCAGCGCGAGCTAGGCAGCGAAATCGCCAGCAAAGCGCTTGAGGAGCGCTATATCGCCGAGCTGACGTGGCTAACCGATACGAGTAAGCGTGACAGGTCGACCTACCTCAAGGTGGGTTTCTGCACCTACCTCGGCGCGCCGTACAGACGCGGGGCCACTTCCACAATCTCGTTCGAGATGGTACGTGCACACCAGACGCTTTGCAACACGGTCATCCTGCATGCCGACGGCACCTCGTCCACCATCCCGGGCGACATCCGCATCGAGATCGTGAGGGAGCTCTTCGACGTGAAGAGATCGGTGAAGCCGTTGAAATGGTCGGGGCTGCGCCGCAGGCTGGGGCTCGCTGAGTGCGATTCGTTCAAGGGGCGTCCCGCCGAGGAGGAGAAGCGCGACTGCATCGCCCTGCCGGCCTGGGCCGTGCTTTGCTCGGGGCTCTATGAGAATCATCGCGATCTGCTCGAGCGGCTGCATGACCATATCGACGACGCCGACGCGGTCTGCTCGGCGCTTACCTTCGCATCGTCGGCGGCATCGCTTGCCGGGCGGCTCGCCCCGCTGGCCCTCACCGACGACGAGGTCGAGGCTATCATCGACCTACCCTATTCGGCGCGCCTGTTCTCGGGCTATGCGAACGCGAGCCTGGAAGCCCTCCAGATCCTACGCGGCACGTTCGAGGACCCCCACGTCACATCACTCAGGCAGGCCGAGGAGGATTCCGGCCTCGCGCAGGCGCGTGCCATGCTCGCCGAGGAGCGCGGTGGGTCGGCCGACGGGCTGCTGTGTGCCTTCTCCGATTACGACCCGACGTGCAGGAACCCCGTTGTGCTCCGCGCGACGGCGCAGGTGCGGCGCATGGTCAACTCCGTCATAAGACACTATGGGCTGCCGGATGTCATCCGCGTCGAGGTCGCCCGTGACCTCAAGCGCTCAAAGCACGAGCGCGAGATCGTTGCGGAGAGCAACAGGGCGAGGCTCGAGCTCAACGAACAGGCCAAGAGGGATATCATCGAGTTCCTTGGGCTTCCCGACGACCACCATGTGCGCGGCCGGGACCTCGCCTTGGTCAAGCTCTACCGCGAGCAGGGCGGCAAGGACCCGTATACGGGCGCCGGCATCGACTTTAGGCGCATGCTCGAGGAACACGGATACGCCGAGATCGACCATATCCTGCCGGTCTCGCGCACCTGCGACGACTCGCAGGCAAACAAGGTACTCTGCCTCACCAAGTCGAATAGGGACAAGTCGAACCGCTCTCCCTACGAGTGGATGACCTCTGGTGAAGCCTCGGCGCCTGATTGGGGCGAGTTCTGCGGCAGGATGGAGCGCTGGGCGAAAATGTGCGAGACCAGGCGGTACGCCCGAAAGAAACTCGCCAACCTTACCTGCGAGAACCTTGCCGAGCGCGCCGATAATTTCATTGACCGCAACCTCAATGACACGCGCTACATGTCCGTAGCGCTCGCCAAGTGGCTAAGGGAGTGTCTGCCCTTTACTAAGGACGGGCATGAGCATGTGTTCTGCGTAGCCGGTGGCGCGACCGCCCTCATGCGCAGCGTCTGGGACATCGGCATCACTGGGCCGGACGGCAAGAAAAACCGCGACGATGATAGACACCATGCGGTCGATGCGGCGGTCATCGCCTGCTGCACCCCCGGCATCGTGAAGAACGTGGCGCTTGTCAACGAGGGCCATGCCCGCGCCGACGTGCGCCATCGGCTTTTCAGCGACTCGCTTCCCTATCCGGAGTTCAAGGAGCAGGTTGATGCCTGGATCTCGTGTATCGTGCCGACGCTCACACTTCCGAACACCGTCACAGGCAGCGTGCTCAAGGACACGGTCTATCCTTATCTGGGTCGCGACGAAGCCGGCAAGGACCTCTACATCACCGTCAAGAGGGACAAGGACGGCAGGATTGTCGAAAGGAAGGTCAACAAGGCCACCACGATGTGGAAGGACGGACAGGGCGGTTGCCGGGCCTATGGGTCCATGTGCGCCCTGGAGGCTGTGTTCGACGCCTCGGCCGGCAAGCGCGGCAGGTGGTCATTCGACCCAGTCTACTGCATCGATATCCCACACCGTGATGCCGAGAGGCGAACCATGAGGGCGTTTTCCAAGGAGAAGGCGATTGATCTGTGGGATACGGTCGAGGTGCCCGAGACCGCGCCGCGGATGACGATCCGGCGCGGCGATGTGCTCGTGTGCGACGGGAAGGCCGCGAGGTTCCATTGCTTTGATATCTCTGTCAATGCCATCAGGTTATTTTCTCAACGCGGCGGTAAACAGCTCCAGGCAACCGGTCCTCTTTCTGCCGAGGCATTCCCGCCTCCGTCGAAGTGGGGCGAGGGCGTCAGGATCATGCAGGAGGACTGCCTTGGTCTCTGCTGGCTGTCGTTCTTGGCACAGCGGGCCGCGGACGTGCAGATGGAATAGCAGTTGCGAGGGGAGTCTTTCGGCCTCCCCTCTTTTCTTTGCTAGAATTCCAGGAAGAGTTGACCTGTGCAATCCATCCTGGTTCGCCCCTGCGGGCGTGTCTCGACCAGAATCTCGCGATCAACGTACTGTTTCTCCGTCAGCTCTATGGCCACAACGCTGCCGGCGGGCGGGATATGATCGCGCAGGCGGTCCCTGTGGGCCGCCGCGGACGACCTCGACAGCAGGCTCCTTGTGTAGACGCTGTTCTGCTCGCGCATGTAGCCGTCGTCTTCGAGAAACCTCTTGAACCTGATATAGCGGTCCTTGTCTCGCTTCGTCTTTGTCGGCAGATCGAACATAACGAGCAGGCGCATGATTCTCATATCCTTCCCCTCGCCCTCATTCTGTCCACTGACTCCATCTCGAGCCCGATGAGCTCGGGCGTCAGCAGCATGTCGGCATCCCTCAACTCGAAAGCGCGGCGCAGGGACTCGCAGAAGACGTCCACCGCCACCTGAATCGGGCATTCCTTCCCGTCTACGCGCATGAGCACCGATGTCACTGCCGTCAGCTTTGCCTTGTCGGCCGGCGTCAGCGGGCCAAGGATATTTTCAGTGACCACCAGGAGGTCCACAGCCGCGCGGAAGGGCTCTATCATGTCATCGACCAAGTTGAAGGCGTTATCGGCGCTGTGATGGTGAATGCCGCGCGAGACGAGCCAGCCGTGTGAGACCGCACACTGGGCTATACCCGCCCTCACAACGGCATAGCCGTAATCGAGTGGGGCGGCCATGGGCCCTCCCCTTCTCGTTCCATACGGAAGCATCGCGGCGAAGTAGTCGGCAGCCGCGGGCGCCTCCCGGTGCGTCCTGTCGTTGCTGTGCACCTCGGCGGCATAGCCCCTGACCTTTGCCACGACGGCGGCATCACCGCCTGTAAGCTCGAGGGCCCTGGCCTGGTTCAGGATCTTTGAGACGACAATTTTCTTCCACAACTGGTTGCGCAGCGGTTTCGGAATGGCAAGCTGGTGCTCGACGATCTCCGCATGGCGCGAGTGGGCACCGAGGGGCAGGCATAAGCCGTTTGGCATATGGTCCCTCCCGCAGTACATCACGCCTATCCCTGCGTCGTTCATCTCGGAAACCAGGGCGGACGTCATCGTTATCTGCGGGCTGTCGATAATCACCACCCAGATATCGGATAGCGGGATCTGGGCTAACATTGTATCACTGCACGATTTGGGATCCTTCTCGCGGATAATCAACCTGTTGTCACTCAGGCTCAAGTGCCTGGGATTCCGTATCGTGACCGTTTGCTTCATAAGCGGTCCTATCTGTTGAAACTATGACAGGAGGGCCGTCCGTTCTCCCATTAAGTCTATCGGCTATGATAAACATCAGCAACGTTACCTTTTGTATCTGTTACAGCTTGATAGATGGCAACGAGTAACGTTTGGGCAAGAGGGCCCGTTAAAGACGGGTCACTCGCGGAGTATATCCCGCAGGGTGCTTTTCGCACTCTGCGGGTGATCTCCTTTTCCCTCCTTTTTTCAGAAAAGAGCGCTGGAACGACGATAAATTGATTAATTTTCGACTTTTTTACAATTTGAAAACAGAAAGCCCCCAGCTAGGGGGCTTTTTTCGTGGGTAGATATTGTAACAGCTTGATAGATGGCAACGCGCTAGGGCTATCTCCTTGTTCAGCTTTACGCGCTCGTCATTGTAACAGCTTGATAGATGGCAACGCGCTAGGGCTCAGAAACTCGAAAAGACTATCCATAAC